>CAZTCS010000130.1:0-10272 GCA_964611995.1 uncultured Sediminibacterium sp.
GCATTGGGCCAAACCATAAGTGAACATCACCGCTAAATCTAATAAAGGTTCATGAAAACGAAATAGGTTTAAGGCGAGTATTGCATCGCTTAATACAAATAATACTGCGCCAGGGGCAAAATATTTAATCGCTATTTGTTTGATCGCTGGATTTGAAAAAGTATGGATTGCCAAGGAAGCCATGAGGCTAATGAATAGCATATAAAAAACCACTGGCAATTGGTATGCTCCTAGATAATTTTCCAGAAAAGTGTACACAGTTGCACTAAAGACCAGCATAAGGATCAAGGGTAAAAGAAATAGCTGCTTTGTGCTTTTCTGTACAGGGCTTAATTGAATAAAATAATAACTGAAATTCAGGTGTGCCAGCACAAAAGAAATCATCCCAGAAAGAAAAAATACGGGTCCCTTCCCTATCAATAAGGCATCTCCGAGAAAGGAAAAGAACAAAGCATACACAGGTCTTATCTTCCAGTTAAATTTGTCTTGTGATAATAACAGATAGGTTACTAGCAATGGCACTAATAATAGCTTTGTTACAGCTCTCCATAGTTCAAGTTCTGTATAAATACAAAGCAGGTGCGCGATCAATAGTAGCATAAATACGGCAATCAATGATTGTTTTCGCTTCATAAACCAGTTTGAGGTTATTAAAGTTATGGGTATTTTTCTTCAAAGGATAAGTGGAGTATTTGAGTCAATGTTATCTATGTAATTGCAGCTCTAACTACAAGTATTCCCCAGCATAGAACACAGATCTGTGTTCGATTTATTCCCAATAATAGCAGAAAGCCTAAAATACCCACCAGTCAAGGCTCGTAGCTAGAAGCTAGCAGCTAGCAGCTAAACTTCCCCGACTACCATTACTTCAGCTGATAACTACTAAAAGCACATCCCTAATGCATCTTTAAAGCTTATTGGCTGATACCCCAATGATGCAATTGCTTTATCGATTTTTAAACCCGATTTTTTTGCTCTTCTGACGGGTTCAGGGAAAATTGCTGCATTAACTGGTTCGATCAGATTTTTATCTGCGCCAATATGGTCAGCAACAGCAATAGCCATATCATAAGGCGAAAGAATTTCACCACCAGCTAAATGATAAACGCCATTTTTTTTAAACATCAATACCTGTTCAATGCCCTTACACAAATCATAAACATAGGTAGGCGTCCGCAATTGATCATTCACCACTTTTATGTTTTCTCCTGCTGCTAATTTCTGCTTAACCCATTGTACAAAGCTGGGTCTCATTCCGGAAAATACAGGGCCATAAATAAATACAGGTCGAATTATTGTATGAAGAATACCACTGTTTTGTACCAGTTTTTCAGCCATTAATTTGCTTTCCCCATAAAAGTTCAGGGGATCGGGTGTATCATCTTCGCTATGTGGTCCGTTCTCGCCAAAAATAAAATCTGTGGATAAATGAATAAAATGAACAGGATAATGTCTACTGGCTTCCAAAAGGTAATTGGTTGCAGTAACATTATTTAGCATGCAGGCTTCCTTGTTCTGATCGCATTCATCCGGTTTACTCATTGCCGCTGTATGAATTACTACATCCGGGGACACTTTTGCAAAAACACGTAATACAGAACGAACACTTGTTAGTTCCATGGCATGATAAGTAATTTGTTTATGAACAGCAATCCTTTGCGGACCACGTCCTGAAGCATGAACATCAAACCCTTTATTAGCAAGTGTTATACATAAATGCTGTCCGGTAAAGCCATTAGCGCCAGTAATCAAGATTTTCATAGGACAAGTTTACTAAAATGTAATTAGATGGTATTGTTGGCATTTAATACCAATTGCTTATTTTTGAAACTCTGTGTAGCTGATACACATACAATTATAGAGAAATACCAATTGCATCAAGAAAGAAGAATTGTCAAAAGAAATGTCTGCTAAAAAAGTAACCAAAATAGGCGTACTTACGTCGGGTGGCGATGCTCCTGGTATGAATGCCGCTATCAGGGCTGTTGTTAGAACAGGAATTTATCACGGTTTGGAAGTTTATGGAATCATGCGTGGTTACAGTGGCATGATAGAAGATGATATCTTCCAGATGGATTCCCGCTCAGTTGCAAATATTATTCAAAGAGGAGGTACCATATTAAAAACTGCCAGAAGTAAGGATTTCTTCGAACCGGAAGGCAGGGCCAAAGCCTATGAAAACCTCAGAAAAAGAGGCATCAACGGATTGGTAATAATTGGTGGAGATGGTAGCTTTCGTGGCGCTCAAAAATTCAGTAATGAATTTGATATACCCTGCATAGGTTTACCTGGCACCATCGATAAAGATATTGCCGGAAGTGATTTTACCATTGGTTTTGACACAGCTGTAAATACAGCCGTTGAAGCCATCGATAAAATTCGTGACACCGCAGATGCCCACGACAGGTTATTTATTGTTGAAGTAATGGGGCGCGATGCTGGTTATATCGCATTGCATAGTGGCATTGCTACTGGCGCAGAAAATATTCTTATCCCAGAAACTAAAACTGATATCGAAGAGTTAATCAGTTCACTCACTGAAAAAGAGAAAAGAAAAAAACTGGTTAACCTTATAGTAGTTGCTGAAGGTGATGAATTCGGTGGTGGTAATGAAGTAGCAGAAATCATTAAGAAACGTTTACCTAATGCTGATACCAGGGTTTGTATACTTGGACATATTCAGCGAGGCGGCTCCCCTACCTGTCTTGATCGATTAATCGCCAGCAGAATGGGGTATCATGCCGTTGAGAATTTAATACATGGCAAGTATAATGTGATGGTGGGCATCCTCAACAATAAAATGAATTATATCCCACTTGACAACGCCATTAAAGCCAAACAAAAGATTTCAGACGACTGGATGAAAATCGTAAAAATTTTAGCCAGTTAATATCAAGCAAACAGAGAAAGGATCCTAAACCATTAAACATACCCTCCACAATGTCAAAGAACCTAGACAAGTACCTGCACAAGAATATGGACAAACAGGCAGGACTTGAACACGTAAATCATAAGACAAAGATTGTTGCAACTGTTGGACCTGCATGTGATAGCTACGAGCAATTACTGGCATTGGTGAAAGCGGGTGTAAATGTGTTCCGACTGAACTTTTCACATGGCAGTCATGAAGACAAACAGCGTATCATAGAACATATCCGTAATATCAATAAAACACAACCCTATAATATTTCTATTCTTGGCGATTTACAAGGGCCGAAATTAAGGGTAGGTGAAATTGAGAACAATGCATTAGATGTAAAAGTGGGTGATATACTCACTTTTACCAATGAAAAATGTATCGGCAATCTTGAAAAAATATATGTCTCTTACCCTAATCTGGCGGGCGATGTAGTTGTTGGGAATATCATCTTGATTGATGATGGAAAGATTGAAGTAAAAGTAGTGAGCATTGAAAAAAATGGAGACGTTAAAGTAGTAGTAACACTGGGTGGCATACTCTCTTCAAAGAAGGGAATTAACCTCCCTGATACTAAAATTTCATTGCCTGCTTTAACAGAAAAAGATTTGATTGACCTTGCATTTATTATTGAGCAACAACTTGACTGGGTAGCCCTGAGTTTTGTTCGTAGTGTAAATGACATCGTTATTCTCAGAAGCAAGCTTACAGAAAAGAATAGCAAGACGAAGATTATTGCAAAAATTGAAAAACCAGAAGCACTGGTAAATATCCGTGATATCATTATTGAAAGTGATGGTATCATGGTAGCGCGTGGCGACCTGGGTGTTGAACTTCCTGTTGAACAAATACCTTTGATCCAGAAAGAACTGATCCGCAAATGTATACACAGGGCAAAACCAGTTATCGTTGCGACCCAGATGATGGAAAGTATGATCGACAGGGTAAAGCCAAACAGAAGTGAAATAACGGACGTAGCTAATGCTGTACTCGAAGGTGCTGATGCTGTAATGCTGAGTGGCGAAACTGCTGCAGGTAATCATCCTGCTTTGGTAGTTGAAACCATGCGCAAAATTATCCTGGAGGTAGAGAAAAAAGAATACAGGTATAACAGATCAGAAGATCTTAAACCTCAACCACACTCCCCTTCATTCCATAGTGATGCGATATGTTATAATGCATGTAAGATTTCTGAAGATGTTGCAGCAACCGCATTAGTAGGTATGACACAAAGTGGTTACACAGCATTTATGTTGAGTAGTTACCGCCCATCTTCTCCACTTTACATTTTCACAAAGGAAAAAACACTGGTAAACCAGTTAAGCCTGAGCTGGGGTGTTCGTGCATTTTATTATGCTGAAGAAGATAGTCTGGATGATATCATATTCGACCAGATTAATATCCTGAAAGAACGCGGGTTTGTAAAAGCCGGAGATGTAGTTGTAAACACGGGTTCTACTCCTGTAGATCAGCATCTTCCAACCAATATCATCAAACTCACTAAGGTTATTTAGTGTATTTCATAATTTAATTGCACAAAAAGATTCCTTGGTGGGAATCTTTTTTTATTTTGCTACTTCATTCATTGTGTTGATTATCAGGTAATTTTCAATATAACTAATCATAAATACGTGCATTAAAACGCAAAAACAAGCTAATTATTCCGCATAAAAAAGTCAAATATGCAGGTTTTTGCGTTTTTCGATAAATCACTGTATTTTCGTAAAACTAAAGTCATGACAAACATGGTTGACTCTTTCGAAAAAATTCCGGTTAAAATTTACCCTAGCTCTAAGGATGGATCAAAATATGTAGCATCGGAGATTGCGGCCCTTATAAGGGAAAAACAGCAAGCCGGGCAACCTTGTATTTTGGGTCTTGCAACGGGGTCTACCCCAATAAGCATGTATGCTGAACTAGTTCGTATGCATAAGGAGGAAGGACTCAGTTTTTCCAATGTGATCAGTTTTAACCTTGATGAATATTACCCAATTGAAAAAGATGCCTTTCAAAGCTATTGGAGTTTTATGCATAGGCACCTTTTTAATCATGTAGACATTGATCCGAAAAACATACATATTCCCGGTGGTCATTGGTCAAAAGATTCGATTAAAAAGCATTGCAGTGAATACGATAAGTTAATAGAAGATTTGGGCGGAATAGATTTGCAAATACTAGGTATTGGTAATAATGGTCATATAGGTTTTAATGAACCCGGTTCCAGCATTCACTCTACCACAAGGCTTGTAAACCTTGATAATACTACCAGGATTGCTAACGCCTACGAATTCCAGAATATTTCGAAGGTACCCCGCCTGGCTGTTACAATGGGTATCAACATAATCATGAAGGCGAAGAGGATACTGCTGATGGGTTGGGGAATGAAAGGAAAAATTATTGCCCGATCTGTTGAAGGCGATGTAACGGAACAAGTGCCCGCAAGTATTTTGCAACAACACAATGATTGCACATTTGTTATTGACGAAGCTGCATCTTCTGAATTAACCAGGATTAAATCGCCGTGGTTAACCGGTGAATGCGAGTGGACTCCCAAAATGATTAAACGTGCGGTAATTAACCTGGCTTTGAAATTGAATAAATCTATTTTAAGTCTTACCGAACTTGATTACAATGAAAATGGTTTATCTGATTTAATTGTAGAAAAAGGAGAAGCCTACGAGATAAATCTGCAGGTATTTTATATGCTGCGCGATAGCTTAACAGGGTGGCCCGGTGGTAAAGCCAATGCAGTAATACCTGCACATCCGGAAAGAAGTAGTCCTTACCCCAAAAAATGCCTGATCTTCTCCCCTCACCCCGATGATGATATCATCAGCATGGGTGGAACTTTTATGCGCCTGCACGATCAGGGGCATGAAGTACATGTAGCTTATCAAACAAGTGGAAATATTGCTGTTACAGATGAATTTGTAACCCGTTTTCTTGATTTTGCTGTTGGGTTTGAGGATTTATTCGGTATAGACAATGAAAAGAGTCAACATATCCTTAAATCTGCGAGTAATTTCATTGCATCAAAACAAAAAAACCAGACCGACACCAGTGAAATAAGGGCCATCAAGGGTTTGATAAGAAGATGTGAAGCAAAAGCAACCTGCAGGTATGTAGGATTACCGGATGACCGCTGGCATTTTATGAACCTGCCATTTTACGAAACAGGCACCATCGATAAAAAACCGATGAGTGAGGCAGATATTGAAATTACCATTGCCCTGTTACGCAAATTGCAACCACAACAGATTTATTGTGCTGGTGATCTTGCTGATCCGCATGGTACACATAAAGTTTGCCTGGACATCGTTTTTGAAAGTCTTCGCAGAATTAAAGCTGACGGAGATAGCTGGATAAAAGATTGTTGGGTGTGGTTATATAAAGGTGCATGGCAGGAATGGGATATCGCTGAAATTGAAATGGCGATACCAATGAGCCCGGATCAGGTAATGAAAAAACGCTTCGGAATATTTATCCATCAGTCACAAAAAGACATGGTACCCTTTCAGGGAAGTGATAGCCGTGAATTCTGGCAGAGAGCCGAAGACAGAAATGCCAATACCGCCAACCTGTATGCAGCATTGGGCATGACAAAATATGCCGCTATGGAAGCATTTGTTCGCTGGCATTATTAATGTTAGACCATGGTCGATGGTCCATGGTCCATGGTCTAACTAATAACCATTCCTATAAAACCTCCGTTATAAAACAAAACGGAGGTTTTATATTTGCCAGATGCAGGATAAGAGACATAACGAGCTTTCGATACAGTCTAATTGGCCTCAGGCATGGCAAAATGTAGTTTTCCGGAGAAAGCTTACCATAACTGGCGTTATTCTTTTCATTATTGTACTTTGTCTACCTCCCTTCTTTCAATATATAGAGCAAAGGGAAGGCGCCTACATGCATGATCTTGTTTTGCAGGCGATTCCTGCCTCGGATGTATCATTACCAACATTTCTAATTATCTGGAGCATCAGCGGATTAGTTATTGTAAGAATGATTAAAGACCCAGGGTTTGCCTTACTCATGTTATCATCATTCACCTTGCTTTGTATTGCACGTATAGTTAGTATTACGATGGTACCGCTTAACCCGCCTGATGGACTTATCAAGCTTAAGGATCCATTAACCAGTATGATTTATGGGGGTAAGGATAAATTTATTACCAAAGACCTCTTCTTCTCAGGACATACTTCAAATATGTTCCTGATGTGCCTTTGTCTGCCGAAGAAAATGGATAAATACCTGGCTTTGATTGCAACCATTATAGTAGGCATTCTTGTACTGGTGCAGCATGTACATTATACGATTGATGTATTGGCAGCATTTCTTTTTACCTATGTAATATACAGGGTAAGTAAACGAACAAGCACCTATTAGAACGCTTCTGCTAGCTGAAAATAGAACCCACTATTCTGACCTTTTCCTATTCCGTAATCAATCCTAAGGTTTAGTTTTTCAGATGCGTTGAGTGCATAGCGTAATCCACCGCCAAATGAATATTTCAGGTTTTGAAAATTTAGTTCATTGATGTCATGTGCCACATTACCGCAACTGGCAAAAGCGACTATGCCGATTTTTTTAAATAAATGTCTCCTGTATTCACCCTGGAGCACGAATTGCTGAAAATCCCTGAAGCGGCCCTGATAGTAGCCACGCATGGTATTATCTCCACCAAATGCTGCCTGGCTTCGTAAAGGCACCGATTTGCCAATATTACCAAATAACCAGGCCTGTGCCGCAAAAACACCATCCCTACCGGCAGGCATAAACTTGCGAAAATCAAAAACGAAATTGGTATAGGAATATTGAGAACCTGTAACCTTGCTGAAATGATTAAAATACCCTTGGGCAAAAAAACCTTTTGTTGGATAAAAAGCATGGTTTCTACTGTCGTAGGTTAAGCTAAGGCCAAGACCAGAAACATGGTAATTATGCCTCCCATCTATCTGTTGCTGATCGAATAAACCGCCAGGTTGGTATTTTATATCCCATACCCTTTGGTACTCGTATAATAACCCTCCAAAAAGCCTTGGGGCAATTTTTTTCATAAAATGCAGGTATATATACATCTGCTTGAATGAATAGTCTTCCGATTTGCCGTCCAGCGTATTTTTACCCAGCCCCCAGAATTTATCGGGAAATGAACTAAAGGAAATTTGTTCGTTAAATATCCATTTTTCATTATGGAGGTATTGTGTACCTCTAAAAGACGATACTAATTGCTTTCTTAATGAATACAAAGCCCCAAATTGCAGACTCGAAGTGCGGGATATTGTATCAGTTTGTGAAGCCCTGAAGGTATAGGATGCGGCTCCTCCAAATGCCCAACTGGTTTCAATAGAACGGGTCATGGCAGGAAAAACGACCAGTTTAGGTTTTTTATGGGTAGAATCTTGTGCCCTTACTGTGGAAAAACAGGTCAAAACCAATGCTGATAACCATAATTGCCTGATAATAGGTGTCATATAAATGCAAAATAAGCCGTTGGTACCATTATAATGAGAAATCTAGCTATAATTTGCTTATTTTTGTTTGTTTTACAGACCTTGGTGCTTTACAATTTTGTAATAAATAATTAACATTACAGTTATATACTAAACGAACCGGATTCGAATGAAAAAATGGGAAAGTCATTTTAAGCTTGGCGATACGGTAACCCCCGAGCAATTGGATTTTTTTGACAAGCATGGTGTAATCGTGTTTCGCAATTTCCTGGACAAAGAAAAAGTAACCACTTATATTAGTGAGTTACAAAGACTGGAAAAACAGTGGCTTGATGAAAAAAAGGATAAGATTAACGGTATTCCTCTGAAGTTTGGAAAAGACGATCAGGGTAATACTACTATTCAACGCCTTTGCTTCAGTTCACTATACAGCAACCCGCTTCACGATCTTTTGGGAGATGAGAGACTCAAAGCTTTAACGTCATTTCTGCAACCCTATGAAGGACGTATTGCAGAAAACGAAAAGGATGGTCTTGTAATCAACAATTACATCAATACCCCAAATAGTACTTTCACCCAAATGGGATGGCATACAGATAGCCCTAGAGACTTATTCATGGGACAGAAAATCATGCCAATGCTGAACGTAGGTATTCACCTGGATACTTGTCCATTTGAAAATGGTGGACTTCGTGTTTTACCAGGCACGCATAAGCAGGGAATGTTCAAGCTATTATTTGGTAAGAAATATTTCATTGATAATAATGATGACCCAAGAGAAGTTGGGTTTGATATATTCTCTGGTGATTTATCTGTACATGATGGTCGTTTATGGCATCGTGTGAAACAATCTCCAAAGTTTGGTGAAGAGAGCCGCAGAAGGGTTATGTATGTGCCAATTGTAACTGGCAAATACAAACCAAAAGATGAAAACAGTAAAACGCCGTTTTATCATCGCTTTACGGGTAAAGTACACCATTAATAAAAGAGTAAACGCTATTTTAAAAGGTCAACTTAGGGTTGACCTTTTTCATTCAAAATAATTCGGTATCATGTATGCATTAATTACTGGTGCAAGTAAAGGAATTGGGAAAGCAATAGCCACAGAACTTGCTTCAAGAGGTGTAGACCTGTTGTTGGTAGCAAGAGATGTATCCGCTTTGGAAGAACTTAGTACTACCCTTAAGAAAACATACCAGATAGATGTCCAATTTTTAGGAATTGATTTATCTCAGCCCAATGCTGTACAAACCTTAAATTCCTGGATAGAAACAAATCTATACCGTATAAATATCCTGGTGAATAATGCTGGTTATGGTTTAAGTGGTCCTTTTACAGATTATACCCTGGAAGAGCATACAGCAATGATGCAGGTTAACATGCAGGTACCTGTTGTATTAACCGGAACTTTATTACCTCAATTAAAAGCCAACCAACCATCTTATATTCTGAATATAGTGAGTTCTGCAGCCTATCAGTCTGTACCTGGCCTGACTACCTATGCAGCCAGCAAATCGTTTCTGTTAAGCTTCAGCAGGGGACTTCGTTATGAACTAAGGAATAAGGGCGTATCTGTGACGGCTGTTAGTCCAGGTTCAACCGATACTGGATTCGCAACCAGAGCCAAAGTGGGTGCAAAGGGATTAAAAGCGGCGGAAAAGGTAAATATGACCCCGGAAGCAGTAGCGCGCATTGCTGTAAAAGCTATGTATAGTAGAAAAGCGGAGGTAATTACCGGCTTTATTAATCAATTGGGAGCCTTTCTTGTATGGTTATTCCCCAAAAAGTTGGCAGAAAAAACGGCTGCTGGCATCTATGAACTGGATTAATCAGAAAAAACTACTTATAGTTTGTTAGTTATTGGTTGCAGTCTTATATTTGCAGCCCTGAATAAGG
>CAZTCS010000131.1:0-10232 GCA_964611995.1 uncultured Sediminibacterium sp.
AATACAACTACTAACTCCTCAGCGAAAACGCTGTTATCTCCTGTTCTCTGCGGTGCCCTGATGAAGGAAAGGCACCGCAGAGAACGAGAGGACAGGGAGTTTACGCAGAGATATGGTTAGGACATTTTCACCCTAACGAATACCTCTTTTACCGACTCATCCACTAAACAAATGGTAATGAGCTATGTTATTCATAGATTTAATACCCAATTCTGCATATATGAAAAATATATTACGCTTATTCCTTCTTTCTGGTTTTGTAGCCCTTACAACAACTACACATTCTCAAACCATTATTCAACGTGATCCTGAGATTGAGAAAATGGTGAAAGAAGTAAATGCCGATTCACTGAAAGCATATATCTACAAACTGGTAAGTTTCGGTACCAGAAATACCCTGAGTACACAATCAGACCCTAACAGGGGCATTGGCGCAGCAAGAAACTGGGTACTGCAAAAGTTTAATGAATTCGCTAAAAAATCGAATGGCAGGTTAACTGCTTTTATTGATACCACTACTCTTCAGAAAGGCGGGAGGGTCGATACCACGCTTCTTTTAGGTAATGTTATGGCCATTCTGAAAGGAACCGATACGGCTGATAAAAGAATTTTTGTCATTAGTGGTCACCTCGACAATATGCGCACCAGTGTTATGGATCGTGTAGGTGATGCACCTGGTGCCAACGATGATGGTAGCGGAACCGCAGCCGTAATTGAAAGTGCAAGGATTATGAGCCAGCGCAGTTTTCCAGCAACGATCATCTTTGTAGCCGTGAGTGGCGAAGAGCAGGGTTTATTAGGTGCAAAATTCATGGCTACCAAAGCAAAAACCGAGGGCTGGAATATTGAAGCAGTCCTGAATAATGATATCATGGGTAGTAATAATACCAGTGAAACAAATATTATTGACAATACCCGTATACGTGTTTTCAGTGAAGGAATTCCTGCTTATGAAACAGAAAAGAATATCCGCAATATCCGTCAATTAGGTTTAGAGAATGATGGAAAAGCACGTCAACTGGCACGCTATGCGAAAGAGATTGGAGAACGTTATGTGGACAATCTGGAAGTAGTAATGATTTATAGAAATGACCGTTTCCTTCGTGGTGGTGACCATACTTCATTTATTGAACAGGGCTATGCTGCTGTTCGTTTTACAGAAATGAATGAAAACTATTATCATCAGCACCAGAATGTTCGTGTTGAAAATGGTATTCAGTACGGCGACCTTCCTGAGTTTATGGATTTTGAATACCTGCGTAAGAATACTGCCATGAATCTCAGCAACCTTGCCAACTTATCAAAAGCACCAGCAATGCCTGAAGATGTTAAAATCGAAGTTAGAAGACTGAGCAACTACAGTTCACTTAGTTGGAAAGCTCCAAAAACTGGTAAAACAAAAGGATATTATGTGCTTGTAAGGGAAACAACCAGCCCGGTTTGGCAAAAGAAGTTTTTCACCACTGAAACCAATTACAATTTACCCTTCTCCAAAGACAACTATTTCTTTGCCGTTCAATCGGTTAATGAAACAGGAAATGAAAGTCTGGCAGTAGTGCCTGGGGTTGGGAGATAGTTATTAAATGCTATAATAACATTTATATCATCAATCAACATTTCTAATACTGGCAAATCTTAAAGATCGGTATTGGATTAAATACAAGAAAGCCATCTGCAAATACAGATGGCTTTTTATATTGACCTGTTTTTAGTAATATATAAATCAATAAAAAATCGGAACTTTAGTGAAACTGCAGGCTATCAACATGAGAAAACGCTACCCTGGATTTTTACCCTTCTTTATTCTTTTCCTTCTGTCCATCAGTAGCACTGTTTCAGTTACTGCTCAATTAAAGAAATATGTTTTTGAAGCCGAGAAGATGGGATCTCCCCTACGCATTATAATGATGTGTGACGATTCCGCAAAAGCAAGTATGCTCGCAAAACAAGCCTATGCATTAACCGATAGCATCAATGCCATTATCAGCGATTACGATACAAGCAGTGAACTTAGCAGATTAAACAGCTCATCAGGTTCAGCAGGGCCAATCGTTGTTTCTCCTCTTCTGCTCAGACTCATCTGGCGTGCAGCAATGGCTCATCACCATAGCAGGGGTGCCTTTGATGCCAGTATCGGGCCATT
Organism: uncultured Sediminibacterium sp.; assembly: GCA_964611995.1. Classification (GTDB taxonomy): domain Bacteria; phylum Bacteroidota; class Bacteroidia; order Chitinophagales; family Chitinophagaceae; genus Sediminibacterium. The sequence goes on from CAZTCS010000131.1 coordinate 2,144, forward strand.
GAGTAAGCTATGGCGTAAAGCAAGAAAAGAAAATATATTTCCCACTACAGAAATTGAAGAAAAGAAAAAGCTGGTGAATTTTGGACTTATTTATATAGATAGAGTAAAAAGCACAGTTTGGCTAAAAAAAACGGGTATGTCGATCGACTTTGGCGGAATCGGAAAAGGATTCATGGCTAACCAGTTACTCGATTTTTTTTATTCAAAAGGTATCAGACAGGTAATGGTTGATGCAGGTGGAGATATCGCTGTTGGCGAAGCTCCTGAAGGAACAAAGGGCTGGCAAATAGGAATTGTGTTACCCGAGACTACCGATCAATTATTCCAAAAAAAAATTACGCTAGAATACAAGGCCATTGCAACTTCAGGAAGCATATACCAATATTTTGAGCATGAAGGGAAAAAATACTCTCACATCATAGATCCACGCACTGGCTATGGCATTCAAACCCCAAGAAATGTAACGGTGATCGCCGGATCTGGAGAGGATGCAGACTGGCTGGCTACCGCATGCAGTATCTTATCAATAAAGGAGGCCTTAAAGCTGGTTAAATTTATGAATGCAGCAATTTTGATCACAGAAGTATCGAATGGGCGGGTAATCACTCACGCTTCTAAAAATTTTTACCGCTACTGGAAATAAATTCAACCAAAAATGTCTTGCTCTTTTAATAAAAAATTATCTTCCCTATCCTAATAAATGTATTGCGCGTGAAAAACATTGGCTTGTTGATTGTTGTATCGATGCTATCTTCTTCCTTGGTAGGGCAACCAGCTTTCAACACTTACGAACAGGAAATTTCGGGTAGTTCTTTCCGGTTTAAAATGGTTCCCATTAAAGCGGGTGATTTTATCATTGGAAGTCGGCCCTCTGATAAAAGCAGCAATACAAATGAAGGTCCCCAACAAAATATTCATATTTCAGCATTCTGGATGTCTGCCTATGAAGTAACCCGAGATGAATTTGATGTTTTCCTGAAGGATGAAAAAACAAGTCAGAACTCGGATGTAGATGCGATAACACGTCCAAGTCCACAGTACATCGATTTCAGTTGGGGCATGGGGAAAGAAGGCGGATATCCTGCCAATAGTATGTCGCAACATGCCGCCTTGATGTATTGCAGATGGTTGTATCAGCAAACCGGTGTCTTCTATCGATTACCAACTGAGGCAGAATGGGAATATGCCTGCAGGGCAGGTACAACAACAAGATATTATTTCGGGGACGATAGTTCACAATTAGAGAACTATTCCTGGTATGAAAAAAACAGTGGCGACAAGTTTCATAAAGTAGGAGAAAAAAAGCCCAATGCCTGGGGTTTATATGATATGCTGGGGAATGTTTTGGAATGGACATTAGATCACTACGAAGAAAAGCGGTATGAAACCATACAAAAAACAGATCCGGTAGTCGCCCCCAACGGCAAACGGTATCCAAAGGTTTTGCGTGGCGGTGGTTTTACTGAATCTGCTACTGCTTTAAGTATTACAAGGCGGTATCAATCAGCGCCATCCTGGAACAGAAGGGACCCGCAAATTCCTAAAAGCAAATGGTGGCTTACTGATGCAAGAACAGTAGGATTCCGAATTGTAAGGCCATTAAAACAACCCTCCACTGAAGAAATCAATCAATTTTTCACTTCCTATCTTGGTATATAATCCTTAAAACTACTCACCATGAACAACGATGCTAGTCAAAAATCCCGCAGGGAATTCATGAAACAATCCTCTTTACTTGCAGGTGGATTAATTGCTGCTCCCCTATTATCCAAGGCCAATTATTTTTCTGGCGCTGATGATGTAATTAAGGTAGCATTGATCGGTTGCGGTGGTCGAGGCACTGGTGCAGCCATGCAGGCTTTGATGAGTAAACAAAACGTGAAGTTGGTTGCAATGGCCGATGCGTTTAAGGACAATGTAGACAAGTGTTACCAAAACCTGATGTCTGATGAATTAACAGAAGAAGCCAAAAAAAGAATTGATGTGCCGGAAGAAAGAAGGTTTGCTGGCTTCGACGCATATGCTAAAGCTATACCATTAGCGGATGTAGTAATTCTAACCACTCCTCCTGGTTTCCGTCCCATACATTTTGAAGAAGCCATTAAACAGAACAAACACGTGTTCATGGAAAAGCCGGTAGCTACCGATCCGGCTGGGGTTCAGAAAGTGCTGGCAAGTGCTGCCATCGCAAAACAAAAGAAATTGAATGTAGTAGTTGGGTTACAAAGACGCTACCAAAACTCTTACCGTGAATTGTTTTCGAGAAAAGATATGATCGGTGATATTACTTCTGCCCAAGCCTGGTGGAACAATGATGGTGTATGGGTAAGGCCTCGTAAAGCCGGACAAACAGAAATGGAATACCAAATGCGTAACTGGTATTATTTTGTTTGGCTTTGTGGCGATCATATAGCTGAGCAGCATATACATAACCTGGATGTAATTAACTGGTTCAAAGATGGCTATCCTGTAAAGGCTCAGGGAATGGGTGGCAGACAGGTTCGTAAAGGAAAAGATCATGGTGAAATATTTGACCACCATTTTGTAGAATTTGAATATGCAGATGGCACCATCCTGAATAGCCAATGCAGACATATTCCTGGCACGATGAGCAGGGTTGATGAATTATTAATCGGCACAAAAGGAAGAATTGCATTTGGTAAAGCAAATATTACCGATGGCAAAGGAAAAGTATTGTATGAGTTCGATAAAAAAACCGAGAATAATCCATACCAGACCGAACACGATGAATTATTTGCCGCTATCGCTAAAGGTGAATATAAATTCCATGATGCAGAAAACGGTGCTAAAAGTACCATGACTTCTATTCTTGGTCGTATGGCCACCTATAGTGGTCAGATAATTACCTGGGATAAAGCGATTAATTCAGGATTGAATTTATCACCACAAACTTATGCATGGGATGCCATGCCGCCTGTAGTACCTAATGCAGATGGATATTATCCTTTTGCTACGCCGGGGGTAACTAAATATTAGCTGCGAGCTGCGGCTTTGAGCTTCAAGCTGCATGCTACAAGCTACAAGCAGAGATTCTGCTGAAGATTTGGTCAATGTGCTTTGAGTAAATAGCATTGAAGATTTACTCGTAAATCTTCAAACTAATACTGCTTGCAGCTTGTAGCATGCAGCTTGAAGCTCAAGACGTAGCCTTCTGCGGTATCATTCTGCCTGCTCCTGCTACCTGATCTCCGGTGCCCCTGTTTCCGCCTTCATGGTATTCCGCATCTTCATTTACTTCCCATAGGTCGTAAATTTCTTCTCCTGCAATAATATTTTTTGCGGCCAGCATTGCGGTCATCATGCTATGATCCTGGTTATTGTATTTGTGCATACCATTCCTTCCTACCAGGTATAAGCCTGGATAGGCTTTTATTGCCTGACGAATACTTTCCACATGAGATTTGTATTCCTGATCGTATACCGGATAAGCTTTGGGTTGACGTACCACATAACCATCTACTACAGCAGCAGCATTGGTTAGTCCGATTTTTTCAATTTCTTTTTTACCAAGTTCTATCAATGTTTCATCGCTGCTGGTCCAGAGACCATCACCTTCAAAACAGAAATATTCCAACCCATAACAGGCCATTTCCGGATCGGGAACCATGTACGGACTCCATGATTTGAAGTTTTGTATTCTTCCCACTTTAACGCTTGGGTCATGTATATAAATCCAGTTATCACTAAATGCATCTTCATCACGACAAATCAGTACCACTGTTAAAAAGTCGCGATATCCCAACGATGCTGCAGATTTTAATACAGGTGCTGCAAATGCGGGCGATACGCTCGCAACCAGTTCACGCATAGGTGCGGAAGAAAGTACGTAATCAAAATCTGTGAACACACCTTTATTATTCGTTACTACTGACCATTTTTGCTGTTCATACTGAATTTGCTGAACGCCGCAGTTCATTTCAAGCACCATGCCATTTGCTTTGGCTTTCTCAGCACATACTTCCCACATCATTCCTGGTCCTTGTTTGGGATAACGGAAAGAATCTATTAGGGTCTTGATCACTTTATCCTTATCGCCTGCTTTTTTAGAAGGCTTTACAAGCGCATTCCAGATTGCACTGCTTAGCGACAACCCCTTGATTCTTTGGGCTGCCCAATCAGCACTTATTTCATTACAGGGTATTCCCCAAACTTTCTCGGTATAGGTTTTGAAGAAAATATTAAAGAGTCGTTTTCCGAATTGATTGGTTACCCAGTCTTCAAAATTTTCGGGGTTCTTAATCGGAAACATTTTTGCTTTCAGGTAACTTAACACACAAAGTCCGCTTTCAATAATCCCAAGTTTATTCAAAGCTTCAAACGCAACAAGTGGGTATGAAAAGAACTTATGGTTATAATAAATGCGAGAGCTTCTTGGTCTTTCCAGCATTTCATCGCCCAATATTTCTGTCCAAAAATCTTCTACCTCTTTTGATTTTGAAAAAAACCGATGCCCGCCAATATCAAAATGATATCCCTTATAAGATTCCGTTCTGGAAATACCCCCAACGTATTGAGGATCTTTCTCAAAAACTGTTACTGATTGTCCGTCTTTGGCTAATAAATATGCTGCAGTTAAACCTGCCGGGCCTGCGCCAATTATGGCTATTCGTTTTTTCATATACCTTTCGTGCAAAAAATAAATTATTCTTAGCGGGCCAAAGTTGTGAAATAAATATGGTACTACCATTATTTTTGCCCGGATCAACCATATATTCCTTTATGAGCGCATATAATTGGCAATGTAAAAGCTTTAATGAGCTTACCCCGCATGAACTGTATGCAATAATGCAGCTCAGAAGTGAAGTATTTGTGGTAGAACAAAACTGCCCCTACCTCGATCCAGATGGGAAAGACTATTCTTCCTGGCACCTGATGGGTTGGGATGGAGATAAGCTGGTTGCTTATAGCCGTCTATTGCCTGCCGGACTTGCCTTTCAGGAGATTTCTATTGGCCGGGTTGTTAGTTCCCCAGCTTACAGGGGCACTGGTGCCGGAAAGGCCCTGATGAATCATGCAATTGAAAAAGCTCACCAATTATTCGGTCCTCAACCCATTCGTATCGGAGCTCAGTTATATCTGAAAAAGTTTTATGAGTCGCTAGGCTTTAACCAGGTAAGCGAAATGTATCTGGAAGATGGCATTGAGCACGTGGAAATGGTTAGGGTTTGATGTGAATTGTGAATGGTGAATTGTCAGACGTGAATTGTCAATGGACTATGGACTATAAGCTATAGCCCCAATTCCTCCTTTACAAACCTCGCTGTGTGGCTTTTCTTATTGTGCACCATTTCTTCGGGGGTGCCTTCGAAGAGTATTAGTCCGCCACCATCACCTCCTTCAGGGCCAAGGTCAATAACATGATCAGCTACTTTAATAACATCCAGGTTATGCTCAATTACCAATACGGTATTTCCTCTCTCTACCAGTTTATTCAATACATCCAATAAGTGACGGATATCTTGAAAATGGAGACCAGTTGTTGGCTCATCGAGTATATAGAAAGTTTTACCGGTATCTTTTTTGCCCAGTTCTGTTGCGAGTTTCACACGCTGTGCTTCTCCGCCACTCAAGGTTACTGCTGACTGACCAAGCGTTATATATCCCAATCCCACATCCTGCAACACCTTTACCTTACGGTATAGGAAATGCACAGGCTGAAAGAACTCACAGGCTTCATCGACAGTCATGTTTAATACATCACTGATTGATTTACCCTTATACCTGATTTCTAGCGTTTCCCGATTGTATCTTTTACCATTACATTTTTCGCAATGCACATATACATCTGGAAGAAAGTTCATCTCAATAACACGCATTCCCCCACCTTCACACATATCACAACGGCCACCTTTTACATTAAAAGAAAAACGGCCTGCATTGTATCCCCTTATTTTCGCTTCAGGAACAGATGCAAACAATGTCCGTATTTCTGTAAAGAAGCCACAATAGGTGGCAGGATTACTTCTTGGCGTTCTTCCAATTGGAGATTGATCAATCTCGATCACTTTATCAATATGCTCTAAACCTTTGACGGTTTTAAATGGCATTGGACTCACCCTGCTATTGTAACAATGTTTTGATAAGAGTGGATATAGTGTTTCATTGATGAGCGTAGATTTTCCACTTCCGCTCACACCACTTACGACTATCAGTTTACCTAATGGAAACTGCACACTTACTTCTTTTAAGTTATTACCCGCTGCGCCTTTTAGTTCGAGTATTTTACCATTACCCTTTCTTCTCTCCGATGGTATATCGATGCGTTTTTGTCCGTTAAGGTATTGAGCAGTTTCAGATTGACTTTTCAATACTTCAGCGGGCGTACCTGCGGCTACTATTTGTCCGCCATAAGTTCCGGCCCTTGGACCAATATCCACCAGATGATCGGCTGCCAGCATGATGTCTTTATCATGTTCCACCACAAGAACGGTATTGCCGATATTGCGTAGGTTCTGTAAGGCTTTGATGAGTTGGTGATTGTCGCGCTGGTGTAACCCAATAGATGGCTCATCGAGGATATAAGTAATTCCCTGTAGTTGAGAGCCAATCTGTGTTGCAAGTCTGATACGCTGCGACTCGCCCCCACTAAGGGTTCTGGAAGGTCTGTTCAATGACAGATAGGTTAAGCCAACATCTAATAAAAACTGCAATCTTTCCCTGATTTCCTTCAGGATATCTTTTGCAATGACATTTTGTTTTTTATCCAATCTTTTTTCAATTCCTTCAAACCACTGGTAGAGTTTATCCAGGTTCAGGTTACTAAGCGTTGCGATATTCTTTTCGTCAATTTTAAACCAAAGGCTTTCCTTCTTTAACCTTGCCCCATTGCAATCATGACAGGTGTTTAGTTCCATGAATTGTTCTACCCATTCGCGGAGAGACTCGCTGCTTCCTGTTCCCGTAAACCAACGCTTAAGCATGGGAATAATTCCTTCAAAAACACCATCATAAGGTGTTCCGCCAGAAACATCTTCCATGTCGATGGTTTCTTCGGTGATCCCGTCTGGATTACCATACAATAATATATTGAGCGATTTCTCGGGCAGGTCTTTAATCGGTTTATCTAAGCTGATCTTATGTTTTTTTGCCAGTGTTTCCACATTACGAAACATATAGGCATCACGTTGTTCGCCTAAAGGGGCAATGCCACCTTCTTTAATACTCAGCGTCCTATCTGGTATAACCGACTCCATACTTACGGAATATACATTTCCCAATCCTTTACAGGTTGGACATGCACCGTATGGAGAATTAAAGGAAAAAGCATTGGGAGAAGGTTCTTCGTAACTGATGCCGGTTTCCTCGCACATCAGTTGTTTTGAATATTGTACCGTTTTATTGGTATCATTTATGAGTAAGAACATCAGGTCCTTTCCCATTTTTAAAGCCTGTTGCACACTTTGACTGAGTCTAACGCGCATATCATCCGTTACCTGTAAGCGGTCGATGACAACTTCAATATCATGAATCTTATACCTGTCTACCTGAAGCTTCGGAGTAAGGTCAATTACTTCACCATCTACCCGAACTTTGAGGTATCCTTTTTTACGGATGTCTTCAAACAGTTCCCTGTAATGCCCTTTACGACCTCGGATCAATGGTGCCAGTAAAGTGATTTTCTTTTGTTTGAATTTCTGGAAGATATTTTCAACGATTTCTTCTTCGCTGAATTTGGTCATTTTCTTTCCAGTATTATAACTGTATGCTTCACCAATTCTTGCGAAGAGTAAGCGCATGAAATCGTATACTTCTGTAACGGTTCCTACAGTAGAACGTGGATTTTTATTGGTAGTTTTTTGTTCGATGGAAATAACAGGAGATAGTCCGGTAATTTTATCTACATCAGGTCGTTCCATATCGCCCAAAAACTGACGGGCATAGGCACTAAAACTTTCCATGTACCTGCGCTGGCCTTCATTGTAAATGGTATCAAATGCAAGTGATGATTTACCACTACCACTTACACCTGTGAATACAACCAGTTTGTTTTTAGGAATCTGGATGTCAATATTTTTAAGGTTATGTTCCCTCGCTCCAATAACCGCAATCTGATCGTCCTGTAGCTGCG
>CAZTCS010000132.1:0-10229 GCA_964611995.1 uncultured Sediminibacterium sp.
TGTAGCTTGAAGCCAAATTTACCCGGACAGTACTGGCTTGAAGCTTGCAGCTTATGTTTTATGGCCCAAAACCTACTGCACCAAACTTGCCATTTTAGCAATTGGGATAGTGGAAGCCATAGACATCAGTTCATTTTCGGAGCTGTTGGAAATTTTTAGTGTAAGCAAAGCATTACTCAAAGGAATTTCCAGTGTATAGGTGCTTTGATCATCATTGTCTTTCATGAGCTTTGCTTTATAGTTGCCCACTTTTACAATTTTAGTATTGGGGTCGCTGCTAAATCCAGCCATCATTGGTGAATTGATATAGGTATTGATGGTATTAAGAACTGGTGAATTGATAACAATACTGAGTTCACCTTTTTTGGCGTGTAGACCATATTTTTTTTCTATAGTCACACCCGCAAACTGGTTACTACCAAATACATTTTCTTCTTTAGGAACGGCCTGTAAGCTATCCATATTAGCAGGAAACAGTTTTAATACTTCTTTGCCAATGGTTATGTCGAGGTCTTGCATCATTTGTAATAATGCGAAATGAGCATCTTGTAATTCACCGGCTTTATAACTGTTTTGAGCAGTGGTGATATTTTTTTTGAAATCCTGTGCCATGGTAAAACTGCAGATGAGTGTTGTGGCCAGGATGATAAATGTTTTTTTCATAGTAATTTTTTGATTATTGTTCACCCATTGTTTTTTTAATCGCATCTATATCGAATTGTTGCAGGGCATCCATCATATCTTTTTCAGTGGCGAAGTTGATGCCCTTCCAGGTAACCATTCCGGATGTACCTAATTGCATTAATATAGTATAACCATCTCTTGCATCGAATTGAATGATGGCTTTATTGTTTTTTATCCTGATTTGTTTGGTGTTTTGGGTTTCGCCGTTCGATTGAGTAGCAGCGAAACCAAAATACATATCCAACATACCTGCATACATGGCATTGTTTCCTACCAGCATCGAAAGTTGCTGATCATCTTTCTGGTAAACCCTTTGTATGGTAAGATTGGCCCAGCCATAACGGGTACTCATAACCCTGTCTTCGGTAGAGTCTTTAGGTAATCCGGCAACTGCAGCTGGGAGCGACTCTAACAATTGTTTACCTATTTGCAATTCAACACCAAGCAAAGCCTGTTGAATAGAAAAACGGGCTTCGCCGTATTGTTGTTTATTAAATGCCAGATCTGCATCTGTTATCTGCTGTAATACATCCGGTGGGGTAGTGTTTTTTAATCCTTCACCAGTATTATTTACAGGTCTTCCGTTTTTAGATGTAGTAGGGGTAACTGAATTGTTATTGCTACCGTTATTTGTTGAAACACCTGTTTTGTCTGCAACTTTTTTATCAATTGCTTCCTCCGCTTTCTTTTCAACTTTGTCTTTCAGTTTTTTTAAAAATCCCTGCGCATTTACTCTCTGCTGAAATACCAGCGATGTACAAAGCAACAGTACCGATAATAGTATTTGTTTCATGTTGTTATTTTCAGGAAGCAAAACTATTACCATGGTTATGCTATTGCAAACCACTCATGATTTCATTTGACCGATTGTATCATCGACAAGTATTGAATTACAACTAGTTAGAAATTTTATCACATGAATATGTGAGTTAATGACCCTCAAAAAATATGTCTTTGTATTTCATTTCTGAAGGCTTCCAGTTTCTGTTGTTCCAGGTAAATAATATGACTAGCTTCCAGTAGTTTTTGCAAATGTTCATATAGAACAAGGATGTTCTCACGCTCACTTGTTTTCATTGTTTTATTATAACTACCAGACACGGTTGCTTTCAACCATTCCCATAATACCGATTTTAGTTCGGGTAAATGTGCAAAATCAAATAGCTCTGTTAATACCTGTTGTGGATCAATAGGTTCATCTTGTGGTAATGCTGAAAAGTTGGCGCTCTGAGGATAGAATGCTTGTTCCATAAGTTTTGTTTAGAAATCTTTCAATACTTCTAACGCGAAGTGTTGCGGCAGATATGATACTTACGAAATCGTTAATTGCTAGCTATTGGCCTGTATTGGGGTGTTTCTGCGGATTATAACAGGACAAATCAGGTATAAATACGTATTGCCGTATCTATTGTTTATCATTTTCTTCGTAAGGAATGAGTACCACAAAAATACAGTTGTTTTTTCTATGGTATTCTATTCGTATTCGTTCATTTTCTAAACAATTATACACATGACAGTACCTGAAAGATTCTACCAGTTCATGGCATTTAAAAAGATCCGACCCCGATGGGTTGAAATGGAATGTGGTATATCAAACGGATATTTAGGCAAACAACGCAAGAATAACGGCTCTTTTGGAGGAAATATTCTGCGAAAAATTGAAAAGCGTTTTCCTGAATTAAATATCACCTGGCTCATTTCTGGTGAAGGCGATATGATCACTACAAACTACCGCGGGTTGGTGGCGAAAACATTTAATACAGTAGAGGAGGAGTCTGCCTCATACGGATTGGTTGTACAGGAAATAGTGCCACTTTTAAAACAGCAAATCAGTAAAATGGAATCTGCACTGCAGGATAAACAAAAACTGATTGAAATATTGGAAAACCAATTAAAACAACAGGAATGATTTAGATCTTTAACCAGAAACCATATTTCCACTAACCTGTAAAATAAAAGGCTTCCTATTTCGGGAAGCCTTTTATTTTAGTCAGCATAATGTTTATTCAGTTACATAAGAAGAAACTGGTTCGCAGGTGCAAATCAAGTTTCTATCACCATGCGTATTATTTACCCGCGCAACACTAGGCCAGAATTTTTGCTGTGTAACATAATAAAGCGGGAACGCTGCTTGCTGTCTGCTATAAGCATGCTTCCATTCATCAGCACAAACAACTGCCTGTGTATGCGGCGCATTCTTTAATGGGTTATCTGTCTTGTCCGCTTTGCCTTCTTCAATCGCTTTGATTTCTTCAAATATTGAAATCAATGCATCACAGAAACGATCTAATTCACCTTTGTCTTCACTTTCAGTAGGCTCTATCATAATCGTACCCGGCACAGGGAAACTCATGGTAGGAGCATGAAAACCATAATCAATCAAACGTTTCGCAACATCTTCCGCCTCAATACCAACACTTTGCTTAAATGGACGTAAATCAACAATAAACTCATGCGCACAAGTGCCATTGCTGCCTGTGTAAAGTATTTTATAGTATTTCTCTAAACGCGCTTTCATGTAATTCGCATTCAGGATAGCATATTCTGTTGATTGTCTGATTCCTGTTTCACCAAGCATTTTAATATAACCATAACTGATTAACAAAATACTTGCCGAACCATACTGCGCAGCACTTACGGCCAGTGTAGCATTACCTAAAGCAGTATGTCCAGGTAAGTAAGGCGCCAGTTTATCATTTACACAAATGGGGCCCATTCCCGGACCACCACCACCGTGTGGAATGGCAAATGTTTTATGCAGGTTGAGGTGACAAACATCGGCACCAATCATACCCGGACTAGTTAAACCAACCTGAGCATTCATATTTGCGCCGTCCATATATACAAGTCCACCGTTATCGTGGATGATTTGACAAATATCTTTGATGGTTTCTTCAAACACACCATGGGTAGATGGATAGGTAACCATTAAAGCACCTAAGCTGTCTTTATATTGCTCAGCTTTTGCTTTCAAATCAGCTACATCAATATTACCTGCGTCATCACATTTAACAACCACAACTTTAAAGCCAGCCATTACTGCACTTGCGGGGTTTGTTCCGTGTGCACTGATGGGAATAAGTACAACATTTCTGTGCGATTCATTTCTTGCTGCATGATATGCGCGGATGGTCAACAATCCTGCATACTCACCCTGTGCACCACTGTTTGGCTGGAGACTACAAGCAGTAAATCCGGTAATCTTACAGAGGTAATCATTCAACTCGTCTATAATTTGCTGGTACCCCTGTGTTTGTGAAGCAGGAGCGAATGGATGTAAACCACCAAATTCAGGCCAGCTCACCGGAATCATTTCGGTAGCTGCATTCAGCTTCATGGTACAGCTACCTAAACTTATCATGCTGGTATTCAATGAGAGATCTTTGTTTTCCAACTGTTTAATATATCGCATCATCTGACTTTCACTGCGGTGTGTATTAAATACCGGGTGAGTTAAGTAAGCAGAGCTACGTAATAAATCTTTTTCCACCTGATACTGTGTATCCGATAACTCGCTCTCTGAAACAGTTACCGGTGTTTTTCCGGTTACTTTAGCAAATATTTCCAGTACCGTGTTTACATCATCAACAGAAGTAGTTTCATCCAGGCTGATGATGATGGTGTTTTGTTGATAGAAGAAATTTGAAGAAGCTGCTTCGGCTGCTTTTTTAACTGCTTCCACATCCACACCTGAAACAGAAAGGGTATCGAAATAGGTTTTGTTATCCTGACTGATGCCCATTTTTGTCAGACCGTTCGACATTGCTTTGGCAAGCAGGTGAACACGGGTAGCTATTTTTTGCAAACCTGATGGACCATGGAATACAGCATACATAGCTGCCATATTTGCCAGTAAGGCTTGAGCCGTACATATATTAGAAGTAGCTTTTTCTCTTTTAATGTGCTGCTCCCTGGTTTGTAAGGCCATACGAAGTGCACGGTTACCCTGAGCATCAATACTTACACCAATCAATCTACCTGGTATACCTCTCTTAAAATCATCTTTTGTAGCAAAGAATGCAGCATGCGGACCTCCGAAGCCCATTGGAACGCCAAAACGCTGCGCACTACCAATCGCAACATCCGCACCGAGTTCGCCCGGAGGAGTTAACAAGGTAAGCGCTAAAAGATCAGTGGCCATGATCACAAATCCTTCTGCAGCATGAACTTTATCAATAAAAGAACGGTAATTGGTCGCATTACCAATACTGTTCGGGTATTGAATTAATGCACCAAAATAACTGTTATCAATAACCGCCGTATTGAAATCGCCCACCACTACTTCAATACCAATTGGCTCAGCACGGGTTACCAATACATCGATGGTTTGCTGGAAAGTATGCTGGTCAACAAACAATTTGGGTTTGGTGATTACATCTGTTTTATTCACATGATGGAAAATCATCGCCATTGCTTCTGCAGCAGCCGTGGCTTCATCAAGCAGGGAAGCATTCGAAATAGGCAGACCGGTTAAATCTGCAACCATGGTTTGGAAGTTTAATAAACTTTCCAACCTGCCCTGAGAAATTTCAGCCTGGTATGGCGTGTATTGGGTATACCATCCTGGATTTTCGAATATATTCCTCAAAATTACACTTGGCGTAATGGTGCCATAATAACCCTGACCAATATAGTTTTTGAAAACCTTGTTTTTGGAAGCCGTCTTCTTTAATTCACTTAAATACTTGAATTCACTGATAGCCGCCGGTATACCCAAGGGCTTTTTAATGCGGATGCTGTCAGGCACTGTTTTACTGATGAGTTCATCCAGTGAATTGGCGCCAATAACGGATAACATGTTTTGTGTATCGGATTCATTAGGTCCGATATGACGCATTTGAAACTCGGAAGATTGCTGTTCAAAAAGATTCATATTCTGGAAAGGATTAATATGGTAGTAGAAATCCGGCTTAATGGCCGGCATTTTAAACGCCGCAAAGGTAAGTTATCACAACGTGAAAATTCATCTTTTGTTTAAGCAGTTAATAAGCTGTGGATCAAATTATTTCAATATTTTTAAAATCATAATATTGCACATGGAATCAACGAATTGTGTTAACTGTAATGCTCAATTGGCCCCGAATTTTAAAGTATGCCCCGAATGTGGCCAAAAAGTGAAAATTCACCGGTTTACCATATCCCACATACTACATGAATTGCTTCACGCATTTACGCATGCCGACAAAGGCGCATTTCACCTCTTGAAAGAACTTGCGATCAGACCAGGTGTTGTATTGAATGAATACATTGTTGAAGGGAAACGAAAAAAATACTTCAATCCATTTACCTTATTACTGATTGTACTCGGGTTTTCCGTTTTCATGAATTCTATTTTTCATCCTTTTCAGCGGAACACATACTTAACGGAAAAACAACTTGCATCTGCAAACTCTGCCTCTAAAAAAGCAATTTATCAGCATGTTATTGAAGGACAAAAGCAAGTTAATGAGTTTATGGAGAAGCGTACCAATATCATGACCTTCATTACCGCCCCATTTATGGCGCTTGGTTTCTGGCTGGTATTTAAAGGAAAAAAACTCAAATACGCAGAACACCTGGTGGCCTATCTAATGTTAAACTGTATCCTGTCTTTATTCAGTACGATAGCATTTGTTCCACTAATGACAACAATTCCCCAAGAATTTATTTTTCTTGTGGTTGGAGGGAACCTGCTGGTACAGATCATTTATACCACTATCGCTTATGTAAAGCTCTTACAATTAAAAGGTTTTGGTGAGATCATTATGGTAGCAGGAGCTAATATTCTTGGAATGCTTTTCACTATGACATTGATAATGATTGTTACCATGGTTTACTTTCTGTTAACCTTTTAAAGGGAGTCCGAAGCATACACTTATCTTTGTTTAAATTATCTGCATGGAGCAATGGGAAAAACTAAGTGCTGATCACCAAAAACAGTACAAGCAATTTCTGCAACGTGCAGATAAAAATAAAGTACTCAAGCAATTGCCTGACCTTCATGAAAAAGCATTTACGGAAGTAGGCTGTCTTACCTGTGCCAATTGCTGCAAAAATTATTCCCCAAGATTTAAAACCCCTGACATTAAACGCATCAGTAAATTGTTGCGGTTAAAAGAAAGTGTTTTTATAGACACTTACCTCGAACTGGATACGGAAGGAGATTATGTAAGTAAATCAAAACCCTGTCCCTTTCTCGGATCAGATAATTTTTGCAGCATTTATGAAGAACGGCCGTCAGACTGTAAAAGGTTCCCCTATACAGATGAAGATGTGCTGATAAAACGACCCGCTATCACCCTAAAAAATTCAACTTTTTGTCCGGCAGTACATATTGTACTTGAACATTTATTGAAGACATAGCAGGTTTCAATTTTTTTTGTATATTCTCGCCAATCCCTGGGTTAAATATTTGTTTCTAAAGCATGGACTATGGCACATTTACCGGTATTGATCAAAGACCTCGCATTAATTCTTGGAGCAGCGGCTGTTATTACGCTTTTTTTTAAAAAAATAAAACAGCCCGTTGTACTAGGATATATTATTGCTGGTTTAATTGTTGGACCCAATTTCAAATTATTTCCAACCATTGGTGATATAGATGGTATTAAGATCTGGGCAGAAATAGGGGTAGTCTTTTTATTATTCGCACTTGGTTTGGAATTCAGTTTTAAAAAACTAGTAAAAGTAGGGGGCTCTGCTGCTATTACAGGCATCACAGAATTACTGTGTATGATGTTGCTGGGTTATGGCATGGGACAATTACTCGGTTGGTCGACCATGGATAGTATGTTTCTCGGAGGTATTATCGCCATATCTTCTACCACCATTATATTCCGTGCATTCGATGAACTTGGGTTAAAGACAAAACAGTTTACCGGTCTGGTATTAGGGGTGCTGGTTATTGAAGACCTTGTTGCCATCTTGCTAATGGTTTTGTTATCAACAGTTGCAGTAAGTAAGCAATTCGAAGGAACCCAAATGTTTTTATCGATTGGTAAATTGCTTTTCTTCCTCTGTTTATGGTTCCTGATGGGTATCTTTTTGTTGCCCACTTTTTTCAAAAAAATGCAAAAATGGCTTTCCAGTGAAACCCTGCTCATTGTATCATTGGCACTTTGTTTAGGAATGGTAGTGCTGGCAGATCAGGTTGGTTTTTCTGCAGCATTAGGGGCATTTATCATGGGCTCTATTTTAGCAGAAACTACGCAGGCGCATAAGATAGAACACCTGATTACTTCTGTAAAAGACTTATTCGGCGCCATATTTTTTGTATCGGTTGGTATGCTGATCGATCCGAAGATTTTAATCGAATATGCATTACCAGTATTTGCCCTAACACTTGCTGTTATGTTGGGTAAAATTATTTTTGTAACCATCGGAGCCTTACTGGCTGGCCGACCACTTAAACAGGCTGTACAGGCAGGAACAAGTATGTCGCAGATAGGAGAGTTCTCCTTTATTATTGCAACCCTTGGCGTTACCCTGAATGTTACCAGTTCTTACCTATATCCAATTGCGGTTGGGGTTTCAGTGATTACCACATTTACCACTCCTTATACTATTAAACTGGCAGAACCACTGTACCAGTTTTTATTAAGGGCCTTACCCGGCAAATGGATTACAGCGCTTGAAAAATACAGCAGTAGCTCACAGATCATCGAAAGTGAAAGTAATTGGAAAAGACTACTTCGGTTTTATATACAGATCATTATACTGAATGGCGTAATCATGATTGCGCTTTCATTATTGGTCGCTTATTTTCTGCAGCCATTCTTATTGAAAATGATTGAGGAACCGATAACTGCGAAAATCATTTCGGCATTGGTTGGTTTAATTGCCATGGCTCCCTTTATTTGGGCGCTTACCGTTAAAAAAATGAGTAAAAGCGCTTATGCTGCGTTATGGCTCGATAGAAAATATAGTCATGGTCCACTAGTGATGCTGGAAGTAGCCAGGAATGCTATCGCAGTTATTCTGGTCGGCTTTTTATTGAAGCAATTGTTTAGTTTTTGGATCACCATTGCCGGAACATTGGTAGTAATGCTGGTAATTGGCCTATTGTTCAGACAAAGATTGCAAAGGTTTTACCAGCGACTGGAAGATCGTTTCCTGCAGAACCTTCACGAGAAGGAGTTGTTGGAACAAAACAAAACACAGAGCCATCTCTCTCCCTGGGATGCTCACCTTACTCATTATAAGATTAGTCCACATGCAGGATATATCGGAAAAACATTAGAAGAATTACAATGGCGGGAATCGTTTGGTATCAATGTGGCTTTTATTGAGCGAGGCAATAAAGTAATGTTTGCTCCGGCGAGAACAGAGAAGATTTTTCCCTTCGACAATATTGGTGTTATCGGAACGGACCAGCAAATGCTGGAGTTTGGCAAGATAATGTTACCATTCTCAGAAGAAGTGGATGCGGAAAAAGAATTGGTGGAACTGGAAAAAATTGTGGTGGATGAACATACCCGTTTAAAAGGACTCACCATTCGCGAATCGGGTATCAGGGAAAAAACAAATGGGCTTGTAGTAGGTATTGAACGCAAGGGTGAGCGTATTCTCAATCCATCTTCCTTTACCCAATTAGAATGGGATGATATTGTATGGATCGTTGGAAACAGAAAGAAAATTCAGCAACTCTACCATCCTTGAATTTCCATCCAGAGTAGACTGGAACACAGATTATCATGATTTTCAAGATCTATCATGATAAATCCTGAAAATCATGATAATCTGTGTTCTATCCTACGCAAAGAAATCCCAATCAAATTTCCCAGGATAGTAACAACTTGTAGTTAAATTTTCAGACAGCAATTGATCTTATTTTGTAACGTGAAGAATAAATTTTTCCTCAAAATATGCTTCTGGGAAAATTTTATCTACGGGCATCATCCTTGGCCGAAGTCCACTTTCAAAAATTTCCTGAGCAAGGTCTCCGCCTTTTAAGCGGATTAAACCATTGGCAATTTCTTGCTGGTGGCCTTTTTTCAATAGAGGACCGGCCCATTGCCAGAGATCTTTTAGTGGGGCTACAGCACGCGAGACTGCAAAATCGAATTTCCTGTTTTTAATTTCTTCGGCCCTTGTGTGCTGAGTGGTAATATTTTTTATGCCTGCACCTTCTGCTACCGCATTAACTACTTTCAGTTTTTTTGCAATACTATCAACCAGGTGAAACTTTACTTCCGGAAAGAAGATTGCCAAAGGAACCCCTGGAAATCCACCTCCACAGCCTATATCGATTACCTGTGTGCCAGGTTGAAAATCGGCAATGGCTGCAATACTTAATGAGTGAAGTACATGATGCAGGTAAATGCTTTCGATGTCTTTTCTTGAAATAACATTGATCTGGGCATTCCACTCTTTATACAAACCCTCCAGCGCTTCAAACTGTTTTATTTGATGTGGGGTAAAATCACTGAAATATTTCAGAACTAATCCCAGTTTTTGCGGGGTGCTTTCCATATTGCGGGTACAGTAAAAATGAAATAAAAGAACATCCAGATATCAAAGAAAAGAAACCAGGGCCATAAATCCTTTTCATTTAATTTTTTCATGGC
>CAZTCS010000133.1:0-10203 GCA_964611995.1 uncultured Sediminibacterium sp.
TAAAATGAGCTGGTTAATGAAATAGTTGATTCCCGCTAATGCACTATCCGCTATAGATAGAACGCAGATTTTCATGATTTTCAAGATTTATCATGATAGATCTTGAAAATCATGAAAATCCGTGTTCCATCATACGCACAACTATAGCTCGCGGTCAAATTTCCCGGGACAAAAATGGCTAGCAGCTATAGGCTAGAAACTCGCAGCTAAATTTCCCCTGACAGTACTGATTGTGTTATGCTACTTTCTTAAAATTAAGTCTTACAGAATTCACAGCAAGTACCACATCACTTAAGCCCATTACTAAGGCGCCGATGGTAGGATTCAGGTAACCAAGGGCCGCAACAGGTATGGCAACAACATTATAGGCAAATGCCCAAAACAGGTTTTCCTTGATGGTTATATAAGTGTGTTTGCCCAATCCGAGAGCCATCGGCAGGTGTTTTAATCCATGGTTCATTAATACTACCTGCGCACTCTGCATGGCAACCTGTGTTGCATCACTAAGTGATATGCCAACAGTAGCTTTTGCAAGAGCTGGGGCATCGTTTATACCATCACCAACCATTGCTGTTGGGATTGCAGCATTAAATGCAGCAATTTTTTCCAGTTTCTGTGCCGGACTTTGTTCTGCTATGATTGTATCAATACCAAGTTGTTTGCCTACTTTCTCACATTTCTCAAGTTGGTCACCACTTAATAAAATAGTTTTTATTCCCTTTGATTTTAATGTGCTAATTACCGCGAATGATTCCTGTCTTATTTCATCGGCAACATCGATCCAGCCAAGTAATTTATTATTACGAATGATGTATACATTGTGGGTATTGTCGGAAGTAAGTTCGCTGGCAACTTTAAATGAACCTGCTATATATGTGTTGCCTGTTTTATCTGTTGCTTTCATGCCCAATCCCTTCACTTCCTCAATGCTTGCCCATCTCAATTCATCTTTCGTTTTCCAGTTACGTGATATTGCATTGGCAATTGGGTGGTTGGAATATTTTTCGAGTGAATAGGCTATGCGTTGAAAGGATTCTTCTGTTTCTGCTTCATCGCTAACAGAAAATCCAACAATATTAAAATGCCCGGTAGTAAGGGTGCCAGTTTTATCGAATACTACCTGCTTTATGTCTTTGAAAATTTCCAGGCTTTTGGCATTCTTAAATAAGATACCATTTCTTGCTGCACGTCCTAATCCAACAGCAATGGCTGCAGGTGTGGCGAGTCCCATTGCGCAAGGACAAGAAATAACTAATACCGCAATTCCCCTCAACAGGCTGGCGCTGAAAGAAGTATCAGCAAGGAAATAGTTTGCAAGTACGGTTATAAGGGCAATACTCACTACTGCCGGTACAAAGATGGCGCTTATTTTATCGGCCAGTTGTTGAACGGGTGGTTTCTCTGTTTGCGCTTCTTTTACCAGTTTAAGAATATTGGATAATACCGTGTCTTCTCCAACTGCGGTAACATAAGCTTTAATGGTTCCATTTTCAATGATACTTCCACCAATCAGGTGGTCTTTCATTTGTTTGAATACGGGAACACTTTCTCCTGATATAATGGCTTCATTTACCTGTGCTTCTCCCCAAAGAATTTTACAATCCATGGGTACCTGTTCGCCGCTTTTTATCAGTAATAAGTCTCCCACTTTCAGACTGGTACTTTCAACCGGAAAAATATGTTCCTGGTGTTGGTCGTCGTAGGCAATCATATTGGCCATTGACTTCTGTGTAACGGCCAGTTTTTTTAATGCCGCCTGTGTTGTTTCAACAGAACGATCTTCCATCCAGTTTCCGAGAAATACCAGGGTGATAATCGTTGCGGCAGTTTCATAAAATAAAAATTCTTCTGCTCGGCCAATTAGGGTGCCATATAAACTATATCCAAATGCAGCCGCTGCACCGAGTGCAATCAATACATTCATATTGGGAATGCCTTTCCAGATACTTTTAATAGCGCTTCTACCAAAGAAATCCATCCCAACCAGAAATACCGGAATGGTAAGTCCCAATTGTACGTATGGATTCATCAACACATGAATATGCACACCGGGTATCATGTGTACCATTAATGGGGCAGTAAATACAAAACAAAACCAGAATCTCTGTAAGTGGGATTTGAATAATTTTTTTGGCTTATCAGTTGAATCTCCATCGTGGTTTACAACATGGTAGCCAAGTCCATCAATGCCTTTCGCAATATCTTTTGTAATGGTTTCTTCGGGTGCTTCAAAACTTACATCACCACCAATAAAATTTACTTTCACATTTTTCATGCCTTTTCCTTCCAGGTACTTATTTACGGTAAGGGCACAATTGGTGCAGCTCATTCCCTCTACTTTCCATTTCACTTGTTCCATAATCTGTAGTTTTCCGATGAATCAATCACAATACAAATTTACCGAATTGCTGAAGTGGGGTCTTTCGAATTGGGAAGAATATTTCTGCGTCGTGGTTGCAGAAAGTCAGGAAGTCAGGGAGTCCGGGAGTCGGAGAGACCGAAAGACAGAAAGAAAGAAGTATTGCTTAATTAGTAAGTATCAATAAATATCACCTTCTTATTTTTTTGCAACCTACATACAAAACATTTCTTCCAGACTCCCAGACTCCCGGACTTCCGGACTTTCGGACTCCCCGACTCCCTGACTTCCAGACTTCCCCTACATTTGCATTATGGATGCAATTTTTGGACTTCCGCAAATTGAGCAGGTGGCGAAGGCTTTGTGGAAAGAGGGTAATAAAAATAAAGTGTGGGCATTTCATGCCGATATGGGTTCTGGTAAAACAACCTTTATTCATGCCTTATGCACTTATCTGGGTGTAAAAGACGCGATTAGTAGTCCAACATTCGCCATTGTTAACCAATACCAGAGCAAAGAGGTGGGGGTGTTATTGCATATGGACTGGTACCGGTTAAAGGATGAGGAGGATGCTATTATGGCTGGAATAGAAGATCAACTGCTCAGCAACCAGTATTGTTTTATCGAATGGCCTGAAAAAGCAGCGGCGCTTTTACCCGACGACACTTTTCATGTATACATTCAACCGCTCGACGCTGCAACAAGAAGATTATATACCGACGCAGAAGCGATTTGATGCTGACGGGAAATACGTTAACTTTATCTTTCTCTAAAACCACACTTTAAGCAATCTGTACGCATGGCAACCAGTAAACCTTCTATTAGCGCTTCTTTTTCTTATGAAACCCTTGAAGAAACACTGGATATAAAACCCCAGGGAGCAAAATTGCATATCGGTATTCCGAAAGAAATAGCATTCCAGGAAAACCGTATTGCCTTAACTCCGGATGCGGTGGGTGTGCTTGTTTCTAATGGACACCAGGTTGTGGTGGAACATAATGCTGGGGTGGGTAGTCATTATTCTGATAAAGATTATGCCGAACTCGGTGCCAGTATTGTATATGATAGGGAAAGCATCTTCAAGTGTCCCATTCTTGTAAAAAGTGCCCCGCCTGTAGCAGAAGATATGCCTTTGTTGCAGATGAATCAGACCATTGTTTCTCCCATACATTTATCTGCATTGCGCAAAGAGTATATCGAGAAAATGATGGAAAAAAAAGTTACTGCTTTGAGTTTCGAAAATTTTAAAGATGAAAGCGGTACTTATCCTATTGTAAGAAGTATGAGCGAAATAGCAGGTAGTGCCGTAATGCTTATTGCTGGTCAGTACCTGAGTAGTTTTAATAAAGGCAAGGGTGTATTATTGGGAGGTATCAGTGGTATTCCTCCAACCAAAGTTGTGATTGTAGGTGCAGGTATAGTGGGTGAATTCGCAACGAGAAATGCGCTTGCGTTAGGTGCTTCAGTTAAAGTATTTGATAACAATGTTTATCGCTTAAAACAACTGCAGAATAATTTAGGACAGCGTATCTGGACCAGTGTGCTGGAACCTAGAATCTTATCGAAGCAATTAAAGACCTGTGAAGTAGCTGTTGGAGCACTTAGCAATGAATATGGCCGTGCACCTGTGGTAATTACCGAAGAAATGGTAGCAGCAATGCGTCCGGGCAGTATAATTATAGATGTGGCCATTGATAGGGGTGGATGTTTTGAAACAAGCGAATTAACCAGTCATGAGCATCCCACTTTTGTGAAACATGATGTGATTCATTATTGTGTACCGAATATACCCAGTGGTTTTGCAAGAACGGCCAGCCAGGCAATCAGTAATGTACTGATGCCATTAATGTTGTCGATCAGTGATGAAGGTGGATTGGAAGAAATGGTATGGCATAATTTTAACCTTCGGGAAGGTATTTATATGTTCAAGGGTGCGCTTACCGATTTTTATATCAGTCAAAAATTTGACCTGAAGTTTACTGATTTGAATTTATTGATAGCCAGCAGAAGATAATTTACTACTGCTTTGGTAGGTGAGCGATTACTTCAATCTCCAATTTGGCTTCAGGCATATATAACCTGCTAATCTGCACCCAGGTAGCGGCGGGATAATCGCCTTTATACATTTTCTTTCTGGCTTCATTGTGCAATTTCATTGCTTCAATATCTGTGGTGTAAAGATTTTCTTTCACTACATTTTGAAGCGTAGCACCAAAATGCGCCAGACTTTTTTCAATGGTCTGGTAAATATTTTGAATACTCTGTGGGGTAATTTCTGTAGCTACTGTTCCGGAAACATACAATACATTGTCAACTTTCACCACCTGCGCATATCCTGCAGTAGTATCCTGTTCCCGACCAAAATGAAATTTCTTTTTTTCTATTGTTTGTCCATGTGCTGAAAACAGGGAGAGTGATAATAGGAAGAATAAAGAAAGTATGGTGTGTTTCATAGTTGGTATTTAAGGAAAGTTAGTTAGTATTTTAAAACCTAAAAAGATTTCAGCTTTTTATCTATTTAGGAAAACTAATCTTACCCATGCTAACAGCGGGTATCCCATTTCTTCCCGCGCCCAGTTTAACTTCTCCGCCACAAATCGCTTCGTTGGCAAGAATGGCAAATAATACAGCTTCTTTGGCATCAGGATTAACATCCAATTCTTCTGTATTCCTGAAGATTATACCGGGAAGCTGTTCGCGTACATGTTGCATAAGTAGGGGGTTATGCATACCGCCGCCACTTACGTAAACAATAAAATTGTTATCACTTTTCATGCATCGTTTCATGGCGTCAACAATCATATCGGCAGAAAAACGATTCAGCGTTGCCATGATATCTTCCGGAGAAAGCATTGTTTCTCCAGCGCGTTGTTGTGCTTCCGACAGGTAGGTAAGGTTAAATAATTCAGGGCCGATGGTTTTAGGGAATTCATTGGTGAAAAAACTATGTTCTTTGAGTGCGTTGAGTAATGCAGTGCTGATATTTCCTTGTTGGGCAATTGCGGCGTCTGCATCATAATATTTTCCTGGAAAATGTTCCTGTACAAATGCATCCATGAGTGTATTGCCTGTTCCAACGTCGGTACTAAAAACGGCGCTTGCATCAAGACTGGAAGGCAGATAAGTGAAATTGGCAATGCCGCCGATATTCAGCATGATCCTGTTTTCCTGTTTGCTGCTGAATATGAGGTAATCGCCATATACTGCGAGTGGTGCACCCTCACCACCTGCGGCTACATGTTTTTGTCTGAAGTCGCTGAGCGTGATGATGCCTGTAGAAACGGCGAGGTGGTCGCCATCTCCAATCTGTAATGTTGCATTATCAAATTCATCATCGGGGTGCAGAAATTTAGGGGCATGGTAAATGGTTTGGCCATGACTTGCTACCAAATCTACTTCTGCTGGTGAAACCTGCCATTTTTCAAGACAGGAAACTATGATTTTGGCATGTTCCTGGGCTACCCAGGCATTGAGTAGACATACTTTTTCAAGGTCGACCTGCCGTTTAGAAAAAATGGACTTAATATGATTTTTAAATGCAGCGTTATAGGAAACTGTATCAAATGCAAGCAATTGCAGGTTTGTTTCCATGCCTTTGCCGGAAAAACGGCATAAAGCCACGTCTAACCCATCAACAGAAGTACCACTCATCAAACCAATAATGGTTCTTTCGGGCTTATTTGCAATTTTATAGAGTGCTGCTATATTCTGGTTCATGGGTTTAAATTAGACTTAAAAACGCAGTTTTCTGCAATTTCATGCAAGAAAATTTTGGAAATACGCAAGTTCCTGCATTAATTTTAGGACAATATATCCATGCTGCTATGCTGAAAACCGAACGACAAGCTTATATACTGCGTCAGATTGACTTGCATAATCGTATACTTTCTTCCGATTTAAGTAATGAAATAAATGTTTCCGAAGATACGATCCGCCGCGACTTGAATGAGCTCGCGGAAATGGATAAAATCATTAAGGTTCATGGAGGTGCATTGTCTAAATCTTTTCACAGCTCCTTTCTAAAATCAGACGTTTACAGGGCCGACAGTAAAAGACTTATTGCGCAGAAAGTGGTACCACTGATTCGCAATAACATGTTTATTCTTACTACTGGAGGTACTACCATCATTGAAATGGCAAGATTGCTTCCGGCCGATTTACAGGCTACATTTTTTACGGGAAGTATTCCGGCGGCCCATGAATATGCACAACATCCGAATATTGAAGTGATATTTCTGGGAGATAAGATTTCCAAAAGCTCTCAAATTGCTGTTGGGGGAGAAGCTATTTCAAAAATCAGCGGAATTAAAGCGGATCTCTGTATCATGGGGATCAATGCCATTGATGAAACAGGTGTTACCGACAATGATTGGGAAGTTATTCAGGTAAAAAAGGCAATGATACAAGCCGCAGAAAAAACAGTTGTGTTGTCCATAGCTGAGAAAGTAAACACTCATCAGAAATTAACCATTTGCAGTTTGAATGAGATTGATACCATGATCACAGAATTGGATCCAACAAATCCATTGTTCGATAGTTATAAAAAACAAGGCATTACTATTTTGTAATCATCTATAAACGCTGAAATATGAAAATTACACCGCTTATGAAGCCGGGTAGTGTTAAAGGAGCAATATTATTACTCCTGACCACGCTACTTACGGCAGCCGGATTTGCGCAAGTACGCATATCCGGTAAAGTTACCGCCAAAGGAGGTGCTGCTGTTGAGGCAGCTTCCGTAATCGTTAGAGAAAACAGTACTGGTACAGCAACCGATGCTACCGGGGCATTTAGTTTTACAGCCACACTAAAGCCTGGTACTTACACCATCGTTTTCTCAAGCACCGGTTACAAAACAACACAATCTTCATTAACCGTAACTGCTGGTAACAACAGTTATACTGTTAATGCAGAACTTGCTGAAGACGTTTCAAAACTCGATGAAGTTATCGTTACAGGTAACTCTCAGGGAACTACCCGTCGTCAATTAGGTAGTTATATCAGCTCTGTAAGTGCTGAGGACCTGAATAAAGGTGCTACTGGTAATGTACTCGCTGCTTTACAAGGTAAAACTGCCGGTGCACAAATTTCCCAGAACTCTGGTGATCCTGCCGGTGGACTTTCCGTTCGCCTGCGTGGTATCAGTTCTATTTCTTCTTCTTCTGAACCTTTGTATATTATCGATGGAGTGATTGTAAACAATGCTACCAATCGCGTTACAAACACTTCAGGAAACTACGATGGAGGAAACTTTGTAGGAAGTATTGGTCAAAGTAGGTTGGTTGATATCAACCCAAATGACATCGAACGTATTGAGGTATTGAATGGTGCTGCTGCAGCAGCTATTTATGGTAGCCGTGCGAATGCGGGTGTGGTACAGATATTTACCAAGAAAGGTAAAAGCGGGGCACCTTCTGTAAGCTTTTCTACCAGCTTTACAAATAGCAGCCTGCGTAAAAAACTGGCAGTAAACCAGGCCCCAACCAAATTTGGTGGTCCAACAGATGGTCCGGGTGCATTTACCCAGGACATTCTTTCTCCTGCGGTTACTACTACTACACCAGTAACCAGGTATGATTACCAGGATTATATTTTCAGGAATGCAAATGGTACAGATAATAATATCTCTATCAGCGGCGGAACAGATAAAACAAAGTACTACTTATCTGGTTCTTATTTTTATAACCAGGGTATTGTTAGAAATACAGATTTCCAACGCTATAGCTTCCGCAGTAATATTGAACAGGTATTAAACAAGTGGGCAACTATGAACCTAGGTTTAAACTATGTGAACAGTACTGCAAATGAAAAACCAGATGGTAACTCATTTTTCTCTCCAATGAACTCTGTTACCATTATTGGTAACTTCCACAACATCTGGCAAAGGGATGCACTGGGTAATATCCAGGCAGTAGGTGAACGTGGTCGTGCTAATCCTGTTTCTGTGATTGAAGACATTAAGCAGCGTCAAACCACCAATCGCTTAATTGCAAATATGGGATTGAAACTCAGACCTATCACAGGTTTAACGGTAGACTACACAATGGGTATTGATAACTATGCGCAGAATGGTACTACCTATATTCCACCTTTTGCTTATAATGTAAGCACTGCATTCTTTGGTGGTGGTCCATCACTAGATCCTACACAAAATGGTTATGCAAGTACTGGTAATAACAGTTTCTTTGCCATTAACCATGATCTGAATGCAACTTATAGCAAAAACATTACCAATAACATCAACTCTGTTACACAGGTTGGTTTCTCTCAGCAATATGAAAAGAATAATTACTCTTTATTGCAGGGAAGAGGTCTTGCACCTTTTGTACAAACCGTGAATGGTGCCAGTACAATTCTGGGTGGTGTTGATGAGCGCAGTGAAATTTCGATTTCTGGTGCTTATGTACAACAGAACTTTAAATACAGAAATCAATTCTTTATCACCGGTGCAATGCGTGTGGATGGTTCTTCTGTGTTTGGTAAAAACCAGCGTAACCAAACTTATTACAAAGCAAGTGGTAGCTATGTAATTTCAGGAACAGATTTCTGGGCTAAATCTTCCGTATCAAAATGGTGGGATTTATTCAAAGTTCGTTTAGCGTATGGTGAAAGTGGTAACCTTACAGGTATTGGAGCATATTCAAGGTTTAACACTTATAGCTCATCATCTTATCTTGGAAGAACAGCATTAAATTCTAGTGGTACATTGGCGAATGAAAATGTAAAACCTGAAAGACAACAAGAAGTTGAATTAGGTTTTGACCTTTCGTTCCTGAATAACAGATTAGGTTTAACAGTGAACATTTACAACAAGAAAGTAAAAGACCTGTTGATTAACCGCTTCATAGCTCCAACTTCAGGCTTCGGAAGTCTGTTGGATAATTTCGGTTCTTTGGAAAACAAAGGATATGAAATCGTATTAACAGGTACACCAGTTGCCAAAAGAGATTTGAACTGGAACATCACCGGTATCTTCAACCATAACCGCAACAAAGCAGTACGTATTGGCCAGGCACTTACCTTGTTAAGTACCAATGCTGGTGCACCAGTTGCAATTATTGAAGGTCAGCCAGTAGGTGTATTTTATGGTACATTCTTTGCGCGTAACGCCGATGGAACTGAATTGAAAAATGCAGGTGGTATTCCTCAAACAGAAAGAGGTGTTCAAAACAGCGCCCTTTCCTATACTACTGGCAGAACAGCTGGTTTGCCAAGCGGTGCGGTATTGCGTAAGGTAATTGGCGATCCGAATCCTGATTACACAGCAAGCTTAGTGAATGAGGTTACTTATAAAAAACTGAGCCTTCGTGTTCAGATAGATGCGGTACAGGGTGTTGATGTATTCAATGCTGATTTCCGTACCCGTCAGGGTGTTGGTAATGGTACTGTTGCTGAACAGGAACATCGTGGTGTATTACCTCGTGGTTATGTAAGTGGTATTTATGCCATTGAAGAATGGAGGGTTGATAATGGAAGCTATACCAAACTTCGTGAACTTTCTTTGAGTTACAACTTTGGTAAAATAAAAGGATTCAGCGATCTGAGTATCAGTCTGAGTGGCCGCAACCTTATCAGTTGGGATAATTATAAAGGCTATGATCCTGAAGTGAATGCAGGTGGACAAAGCACCATTCTTCGCGGAATTGATTTTGGTGCCGTACCTATTCCTCGCACATTCAGTTTTGGAATCCAGGCTAAATTTTAATCCTAAAAAATTACTTGTATGAAAAAGAGTATTCAAATATCACTATATACAGGTCTTGCAGCTGTACTGTTAACAACAGCCGGTTGTAAAAAAGACTTTAGTAATCCGAATGCGGCTACATCCGACCAGGTATTCAGTT
>CAZTCS010000134.1:0-700 GCA_964611995.1 uncultured Sediminibacterium sp.
TTATCATGATAGATCTTGAAAATCATGTTAATCCGTGTTCCATCATACCCGCACCTATAGCTCTCGGTCAAATTTCTCGGACAACAATCAATATCCAATGTCGAAGTGAAGTTTTACTTGAACATTGGATATTGAATATGCTACATTCTTCTGTTTACAAAGTTTCCGCCACAATCCGCTTCACCTCTCCCATTGAAACTCTTTCTTGTTTCATGCTATCGCGGTGTCGGATGGTTACGGTTCCATCTTCTTTGGTTTGATGGTCGATGGTTACGCAGAATGGTGTGCCGATGGCGTCTTGTCTGCGGTAGCGCTTACCAATGGCATCTTTTTCTTCGTAGAAACATTTGAATAATGGCTTGCATTCATCGAGTAGTTCTTTAGCGATCTCCGGAAGACCATCTTTTTTCATCAATGGTAAAATGGCCAGTTTATTCGGAGCAATTTTGGCTGGTATACGCATTACCACACGACTATCGGTACTACCATCTTCTTTAGTGATGGTTTCTTCTTCGTATGCATGACTCATTACCAACAGGAACATACGATCTAAACCGATGGATGTTTCAACCACATAGGGAATGTAGTTACCGTATGGTTTATTTGTGGCAGGGTCGATATCAGCATCAAAATATTGTTGTTTCTTTTTGCTGTACTCCTGGTGACTTTTCAGATCGAAATCGGTGCGGCTATGTATGCC
>CAZTCS010000134.1:745-10045 GCA_964611995.1 uncultured Sediminibacterium sp.
TCGTGGTAACGGTATTTTTCGGCGGGTATACCAAGACTTAAATGCCAATTTAACCTTTCCTGTTTCCAGAAATTGTACCATTCCATTTGGGTGCCAGGACGTACAAAAAATTGCATTTCCATCTGTTCAAATTCACGCATGCGGAAAATAAACTGTCTTGCAACGATTTCGTTACGGAAAGCTTTACCGGTTTGGGCAATGCCGAAAGGCACTTTCATCCTTGCGGTTTTCTGTACATTCAGGAAATTCACAAAAATACCCTGTGCCGTTTCCGGACGCAGGTAAATAGTATCAGCATCTTCGGCCACAGAACCAAGCTGGGTAGAAAACATCAGGTTAAACTGACGGATATCTGTCCAGTTAGCGGTACCACTCACACTGCAGACAATTTTCTGGTCATCCATCAGTTGTTTGAGTCCACTAAAATCTTCTGCAGCCAGTAATTTTTCCATTGAATCAATCAATGCATCAGCTTCCGCTTCTGCACCTTTTTCTCTTAACTGATCCGCTTTGGCCTCCAGTAAATGGTCTACCCTGTATCGTTTTTTACTGTCTTTATTATCAATCATCGGGTCACTGAAATTATCTACGTGACCACTTGCTTTCCAGGTGGTTGGGTGCATGAAAATAGCTGCATCGATACCTACGATATTATCGTACATCTGCGTCATACTTTTCCACCAGTAATCGCGGATATTCTTTTTCAGCTCCGCTCCATAAGGACCATAATCATACACCGCACTTAATCCATCATAGATTTCACTACTGGGAAATACAAATCCATACTCTTTGGCATGTGATATAATAGCCTGGAAACGATTGTCTTGTTGTATGCTCATAACGCTGCAAAAGTAAGAGAATAAGCTGCAAGCCCCAAGCTTGTCGCCAATGCTGACTGGGAAATTTTGCTGCAAGCCACAAGCTGCAGGCTGCAAGTCTTGATTGGTGGTCATTTTAGGCTTTCTGCTATTATTAGGAAACTTGAACTGTTTTACTTTGATTTTCCTGACCCCGGTCATCGTTGATTTAATTGAAGGATCGATGTGCCTAAGGCATCAATAGAACACAGATTTTCATGATTTTCAAGATTTATCATGATAGATCTTGAAAATCATGAAAATCTGTATTCCATCCAACCCACGACTTGCCGCCAATTTCCCCTACAAATAGGCATACTCAAGAAGCATATATCTCCCGATCCCATCCCGATCCCATCCCGATCAAATCCCACCCTTTAAAGAATCGATGAACAGGGGGTTTTGAAGGATGTTTATAATGATTTTTATTCATGTCATACCAATCTCCTCATTGAACCAGCTATTTTTAAGACCTGGTTATACTCACTTAAAGAAGGCATTTGGCCTAAAGTTCATGGTGTATGGGGCATGCCAGGCTGCGTAGTCCAGTTCCTTTCTTCATTTTTTTTCGCCCGGCTCGCTGAAAACCTATAGTTTTAATGCGCTCAAAAAAAAACAACATGCTTAGAAAAATTGCCTTCAGGCTATTTTGCTTGCTGATGCCAGCCATCACCATAGCACAACAAACTACCGAGTATCCTAACGATTACCTTAGTCCCGAATTCCATGCCGGCCGCCGTGCTGCTTTCAGGGAATTAATGCCTGATAATACCGTGGGTGTATTTTTTGCCTCACAGGTTAGGGTAAGAAACAATGATGTTGATTACCAATATGCGCAAAGCAAAAACTTCTACTATTTCACTGGTTTAGAAGAACCAAACGCTCTTTTATTGCTTTTCAAACAACCCGTAACCATACAGGGTGCAACTGGTACAGAATTTATTTTTGTCCAGAACCGCAATCCACAACAGGAAATGTGGACAGGTAAAATCCTGGGCGTAGAAGGTGTAAAGAATAAGTATAAGATTGAAAATGTTTTCACCAACGACAAGTTCACTGCCAACAGTTTCGATTTTAGCAAAGTAGATTCCATATTCAGCATGTATAAAGGGGAAGATATTCTCTCTAAATACAGTAACAGAGATCAATTATCACGCATGGCGAGTATCATTGATAATTTTTTGACTGGTTCTACAACTAAACTTGCAGATGTACGCAAAACCCGGAGAATGCTTTCTACTCTAAGAGGAGTAAAACAACCAGAAGAAATTAAACTCCTTGAAAAAGCAGCTGCAATGAGCTGTGAAGGTCATAACGATGTGATCCGTGCAGTAAAACCCGGCATGACAGAATACCAGGCTCAGGCCATTATGGAATATAATTTCAAGAAAAATGGTTCAGAATATCCGGGATATCCTAGCATCAATGGATCCTCAGAAAATGCATGTGTACTGCATTATATTACCAACCTCCGTAAAATGAATGACGGTGATTTATTGCTGAGCGATTGTGCTGCAGAATACCATGGTTATACTGCTGATGTTACAAGAACTATTCCAGTAAACGGTAAATTTACCCCAGAACAAAAACTTATTTATGAACTGGTACTGGAAGCACAGGACTCTGGTTTTGCCGCCTGCAAACCTGGGG
Organism: uncultured Sediminibacterium sp.; assembly: GCA_964611995.1. GTDB lineage: Bacteria > Bacteroidota > Bacteroidia > Chitinophagales > Chitinophagaceae > Sediminibacterium. Next base: position 3,253 of record CAZTCS010000134.1, read on the forward strand.
CTCCATTTGGAGATGTAGATGCTGCAGCTCGTCGTGTAGTTTACCGTGGACTTATTAAACTGGGTATTGCTGCCAATGAACTAGAAGCTCGTCAATACTTTCCGCACGGCACATCGCATCACCTTGGTTTAGATGTACACGATATGGGGCCAAGTATTTTAGAGGAAGGTGTATATATTACTGTTGAACCAGGTATTTATATTCCACCAGGAAGTAAATGCGATAAAAAATGGTGGAGCATTGGTGTTCGTATTGAAGACGATATCCTGATCACCAAAGACGGCCATCGTAACCTCTCCGCCAGCTCACCACGCTCGGTTGCTGAAATAGAGAAAATGGCAAAGCAGAAAAGCATCTTTGGAAATAAATAATTTGAAAATTTGAGAATTTGAAAATTTGAAAATGAAGCAAGTCTACTTTGTTTTAACAACGAAGTAGTTAAAACTACCCCATTTTCAAATTTTCAAATTCTCAAATTTTCAAATTAACTTTTCATTACGCTTATGCCTTTCTAAATCTCTACTATTTTTCTTTTCAAAGTTTTTCTCCAGGGCTTCGGTTAGGTTTACGCCTGTTTGATTGGCGAGGCAGATTAGTACCCATAATACATCGGCCATTTCATCGCTTAGCGCTTTTCCTTTGTCGGATTCTTTAAAGGATTGTTCTCCGTATACCCTTACCATCAACCTGCTTAGCTCGCCTACTTCTTCCATTAAGATGCCCAGGTTGGTTAACTCATTAAAATAACGCACGCCGGTTGTATTGATCCACTGATCAACCTTTGCTTGTGCTGCTTCGATGGTCATACTATTTTGTTTTGATGATTGATAGGTGCATCGCCATGAATGGTTTTTATCTTCATTACTGTAGCAATAGATAAAGCACGTTGTTTTGCCAACTCTGCTTTTTCTCCATTGAATAAACTATCTACGGTAGACTGAAACAGGCTTACCCATTGATTGAAATGCGCATCGGTAAATGGCGATTTATCGTGCAGGTGCTTGTGAACAGCTATGGCATTTGATTTATACCTGGCCACACCAAACAATACCGTTTCCCAAAAATCGATGATTACTGGCAGGTGCTTCTCCAGATCCATTTGCATCACACTTGTAAAGTAATGTCCAATAATAGCATCGGGAATAGCTTTTTCATAAAAAGCACGCATGAGCCGCTCTATATCTGCCCGGCTTTCAATATCCATTATTCTTTGTTTTTTGAATCCATTACAATAGTAACTGGACCATCATTCAATAAACGCACTTTCATATCTGCCCCAAAAATACCTGTTTGTACAGGCTTACCCAGATCGGCAGATAATTGCTGTATCATTGCTTCATACATGGGTATGGAAATTTCAGGTTTGGATGCCCTTATATATGAAGGCCTGTTACCTTTCTTTGTACTTGCGTGCAAAGTAAATTGACTCACCAGTAATATCCCACCATTTATATCTTTTACAGATACATTCATCACGCCATCCGCATCGTTGAATAGTCGAATATTTACTATTTTATTACTCAGCCATTCTATATCCTCCTTTGTATCACTGTCTTCTATACCTACAAATACCAGCAGCCCCTGGTTAATGGCGCCGGTTATATTCCCCTCTACCTCAACACTTGCTTCACTTACCCTTTGAATCACAATTCTCATAATTGATTCCGCTTTTTGTACGAACTTTATTTTGTAATGAAGATAGATATTAGAACCGAAATACAATTCCAGACTGCACGCAGTGGCGGTAAAGGCGGTCAAAATGTGAACAAAGTGGAAACCATGGTGGAAGGCCGCTGGAAAGTGGCTGAGTCGGTATTTTTTACCGAAGAAGAAAAAGCCATGATCATTGAACGACTAAGCAATCGGATTACAGATGATGGTTTTCTACTGGTAAAATCACAATCTGAAAGATCGCAATTGGGGAATAAGGAGGAAGTGATCCGTAAAATCACCCAGCTTATCACTACTTCCCTTATTAAAAGAAAAATTCGCAAGCCTACAAAACCCAGTAAAGCAGCGAAGGAGAAAAGATTGGAGTCAAAGAAATTGCATACCCGTAATAAAACACAAAGAAAAAAAAATCAATAAGAACGATTATCTCTGAATTGTGAAAAGAACATTCTTCCTCTTATATATCATAACCTGTTTTTTTGCTGAAGCAAGGGCCCAAAAAGCTCAGCCACTAACCATACAATTCGTTAATCGATTCGGTACCGACCCTCTTATGCCTGAACAAACCTATTACCTGGGTAAGGATACGCTGGTAGTAAACCGTTTCAAATATTATATTTCGCATATTAAACTCACCAATAGCAAGGGCAAAATTTTCACACCAGCCAATGAATATTTCCTGGTTGATATAGCTGATGAAAAAACTACGCGGTTAACCCTAACCGTTCCGGAAGATGATTATGTTGGAATTGGTTTTTTATTGGGTGTTGATAGTATCCGCAATGTATCCGGTGTTCAAATAGGTGCATTGGACCCTCTGAATGGTATGTTCTGGACCTGGAACACCGGTTATATCATGGCCAAACTGGAAGGAACAGCAAGTAGTTCGATGATAGCGGGTAAACAGTTTACCTATCATATCGGAGGATTCCGAGGCAACCAGAATACGACAAGGATTATTGAATTAAAGAGTCCCGTATTTACCCATTTAATATCTATTGTTGCTGATGCTTCTGTCTGGTTCAAAGACATTGATATTGCCACAACACCTATTTGTCATAGCCCGGGTGCACTGGCCATTCGTTTTGCGAATAATTACAGCAGCATGTTTTCAATAAGCCAGCAACCATGAGGCATTCAAGAACCATAGTAACCATTGCCCTACTTGCCTCATTGTCGATTTCATGGATCACACTCAACAATTTTGTTAAGCCAACACCTGTTTCTTTTATTGTACCAAAGGGTTGGCCTAAACCGGTTTATGATTTTAAATCGAACCCACTTACCAAAGAAGGAATTGAACTTGGCAGACAGCTTTTCTACGATACGCGATTGAGCAAAGACGGATCTATCTCCTGCGGCACTTGTCACCAACAATTTGGTGCATTCAATACTTATGATCATAACCTGAGTCATGGTTATAATAACTCTCTTACCACCCGTAATGCACCTGGATTATTCAACCTTGCCTGGCAAAAAGAATTTATGTGGGATGGTGGTATAAACCACCTTGATCTTCAGCCATTGGCACCCATTACAGCAGAAAATGAAATGGCGGAGAGCCTTGTAAACCTCATTAAAAAGCTACAGGCAGAAAAGGCATACAGGCAATTATTCAAAGCCGCATTTGGCGATGAAACCATCAATACACAACGTATTACCAAAGCACTAAGCCAATTCCTCCTCACTTTTGTAAGTAGCAATAGCAAATACGATCGGGTGCAGAGAGGACTCGACACTTTTATTCTGCCGGAAAAATTGGGATATGAAATCTTTAAGCAGAAATGTGTTAGTTGTCATACTGAGCCCTTATTTACCGATTACAGTTACCGCAATATTGGTATGCCACTAGATCCTTTTCTTAAAGACATCGGTCGCATGAAAATTACCAATGAAAGCATTGATTCGCTGAAATTTCGTGTTCCTAGTTTAAGAAATGTAATGCGAACCTTCCCCTATGGACATGATGGTCGCTTTTTTTCCATCATAAGTGTAATGGATCATTACAGAAAAAGTATGGTGCTTGGCCCTACCACCGACAGCTTACTAAAAAACCGGCTTCCATTGTCCAATTTCGAAATTGGGCAGATCACTGCATTCCTATACACACTTACCGACACCAGCTTTCTCAACAATCCAAACCTTGCCCAACCCGGCAAAGGAATCAGCACCACAGCTCCGGCAGATATTCATAATAATTAATGAATGTTATGGGCTATTCTTGAATTTAATGGGAAGAAATACGATGTTTGTAGGGAGAGTCCGAAAGACCGGAAGTCAGGAAGTCCGAAAGTAGTTTACTACAGCCCATCCTTTTCTTTCGGACTTTCGGACTCCGGACTTTCTGACAAAAATAAATTGCATTGAGTAGTATCAAAAAATTAGCTGGACAAACATTATGGTATGGTGTTCCCACCATTGCCAGCCGCTTTTTGGGTTATGCCCTGAATATTCTGTTGTTCTGGTGGTATGAACCAAGCAGTACTGCAAGTATTACCCAGGTTTATGCTGTTATTCCGTTTCTCAATATTCTTTTTACCTATGGTTTAGAAACCAGTTATTTCAGGTTTATACAAGACAACGATAAATCGAAAGTATTCAATACGCTTACCACTTCTATCTTAATAAGCACCATATTATTTACAGGATTACTTTTATGGCAATCACCTGCTATTGCGAAGTTGATCGACTTTGCTGAACATCCTGAATACATCAGGTGGGTAGCCTGGATACTTTTTTTTGATACCATTTCTGTTGTTCCTTTTGCCAAACTCAGACAAGAAGGTCGTCCGAGAATGTACGCTTTTATCAAGGTTTTCAGCATTGTGGTAAATGTGTCGCTCGTGTTATTTTTTCTAGGTATATGTCCGAAATTGTATAAAGAAAACCCACAGAGTATCTGGTTGTTTTTTTATGACCCTACAATTGATATTGGATATTACATCATTGCCAATATCATTGCTGCAATCGTTACACTTTTATTACTTACCAAGGAATTGATTGGATTTCGCTTTTCATTCGATTTTAGGTTATGGAAAAAAGTAATGAACTATTCCTATCCATTAATCATTGTAGGATTAGGAGGTATGATCAATGAAATGCTCAGCAGGCTTGTTTATACCAGGGTACTTCATTTACCACGTGAAGAGGAAATAAGACAGTTGGGTATATTCGGTGCTAATTATAAAGTAGCGGTGCTTATCACTATATTCATCCAGGTATTTCGCATGGGTGCTGAACCATTTTTCTTCAACCAGGCAAAAGAAGAAAATGCACCACGTACTTATGCGAGGGTGATGAAATTTTTTGTAATTGCCTGCGCCTTTATGTGGCTCGTCATTGTCGTAAATCTTCCTTTGATTAAATACCTTTCTTACGGATCAAACGCAGCAGCATACGGAGAAGGCATTTCCATTGTTCCAATACTGGCTATGGGAAGTGTTTTTTTGGGCATTTATTATAACCTAAGTGTATGGTATAAACTCACCAATAAAACACTTACGGGTGCATGGATCACACTTGCTGGTGCGGTTATTACCATTTTGCTGAATATCTGGTGGATACCTTTATTTGGTTATACAGGCAGTGCATGGGCCACATTTATCTGTTATGCGTTTATGATGATCATTAGTTATCAACTTGGACAAAAACATTACCGCATTCCTTATGCCAGTAAAAAACTGATTGCTTATCTCGTTATCGTTACCCTGCTTTATCTCATACACCAACTCTTTGTTTATTTTATTCCGCAACTATGGCTGGGAACGGCTTTCGGCTTATTGCTTATTGCAGTATTTGCCTGGTTTATTTTATTGGTAGAAAGAAAAGAATTCCAGAAAATGCCTGTGATTGGTAAATACATCAAGTAACCCAATAAACCTCTGCGAAACCTCTGTTATCTTATGTTCTCTGCGGTGAGTTTACGCATTACCGCAGAGAACATGAGATAGCAGAGAAAGCCGCGGGGACTATTGCTTAACTTGCTTTACGAATACCCGGAAGCGTTTATACAATTCACCATCCAACTTCTCACATTCTGCCCGCATGGTATGATTTGTTTCCAGGATAAGATGACTATCCATATGCGTCATACCTTTTGAAGATGCTGTTTGAATAAGTGCCATGGCCATATATACATCGAGTCCTTTTCCTCTGTAGCCTTCTTTAACCGCACCAAGCAAAAGATTTAGTTGTTTGCTTTTTCGCATGGCCGAGAAAATATGAAATAGTCCGAATGGAAAAAGTTTTCCTTTTGCTTTTTGCAATCCGATACTCAGGTCTGGCATAGCTACTACAAAAGATAAGAGGTTTCCTTTTTCGTCAGTAATAGCTTTTACAAAAGCAGGATTCAGTATCGGTAAATACTGTTTGGCCATTTTATGTATTTCTGCATCCGACATTGGAACAAAGCCGAACAAAGGGGTATAAGTTTCATTGATCAACTGAAATACAGGAACTATGTAGGGCTTTAGCGCTTTTCTACTATTAAACTCCAGCAGTTTAAGTTTTTGGTTGCGGCCAATTCTGTCCAATATCCGTTCATACAATGCTGGCAATTGTTTAGGAATGGGAATACGATAAGAAACACAATCTATATACTTATCATACCCCAGCGATTGAATTAATTCAGGCATATAAGCCGGATGCGCAGGTGTGGCAATTACGGGAAGGTGTTCCAGTCCATCAATCTGAAAGCCCTGCGGATCCTTATCGGAAAAACCGAATGGTCCAATCATTTGTTCCATGCCATTTTTCTTCGCCCAGGTTTCAACTGTTTGAATAAGCATGGAAGCAACTTCGAAATCATTGATGCAGTCGAACTGAAAAAAGCGGGCTGTTTTTTCCTTTTGGCGATCATTGTATGCATGATGTATGATGCCCATTATGCGACCTACTGCATGACCATTTTTATAAGCTATCCAACGTTGAACAGTGGCTACCTTGAATGCCGGATTTTTTTGTGGGTCATGAAACTGGTATTCATCCACATTCAATGGTGGAACCCATCGGCTATCATTTGCATACAATTTTGCGGGTAATTGTATGAATAGCTTAATATCCTTTCTTTCTGTTATTTCCTGAATGTATAAACCCGGCTCGCGCATCACCAAACTTAAGTTTT
>CAZTCS010000135.1:0-9856 GCA_964611995.1 uncultured Sediminibacterium sp.
AGGTGGTTGGCAATCTCATCCATACTCACACTGCGCAGGCCATAACGCATGAATAGTTCATGTGCTTTGGTTAATATTCTTTCTTGTGTCTCCATACGCGTAATTCGGGCGCAAAACTATGGAAACTTTAAATGTAACCAAAGTTTCCGTGTTTTTTTTGGATTAAATCTGTGTTAAACGGTCGCATAATCTGATGAATGAAATGCTCATATACGTTAGTTTTTTGCCCTGACCAATCGGTTTAAACAGTTGATTTGTATAATTCTTAGTTATTTTACACCCTAATAAGACCCAATGAACTCCAAAACGATCATCCGCATTTACGGAAAAAAATTGTTGCAATTTTTCTTCCAGGGCCTTATTGTACTGGCTCCGATAGGTATTACGCTTTGGGTTGTTATAGGACTATTTACCTGGATAGACGGCATTTTACCTAATCTTATTCATACACTGTTCCCTAGTTTATTAGAGAAAGATGCTGCAGGTAACCTGAAAAGCTTGCCTGGATTGGGTTTTGTAGTGGTAATTGCATTGGTATTATTGGTTGGCTGGATATCTTCTTTGTTTGTTGTTGGAAGACTGGTTACCCTTCTGGATACGGTGTTGGAGAAAACACCGGGTATAAAATTTATTTATTCGTCTGTAAAAGATTTTCTAGAAGCTTTTGCCGGTAACAAAAAGAAATTTGATAAACCTGTATTGGTAAATGTTGATGCACCCGATGTTTGGAGGGTTGGTTTTATTACCCAGCAATCAGCAGCAGACTTTGGTATGGAAGATCATGTAACTGTTTATGTACCACATTCTTATGCCATATCTGGTATAACCTATATCGTATCTAAGGATCGCATCAAACCCCTGAACGATGTAAGTGCCGCCGATGCCATGAAATTCGCCGTATCTGGCGGGGTTACTGATGTTCATGAGTAGCTTAGAGCATAGACCATAGTCCATGGTCCATGGTCCATGGACTATGGTCTATGGACTATTTCCTACCTTGCGGCTTCAAGCAACCGAAATGAGCGTACATAATTTTAATTCCGGGCCTTCTGTACTGCCTAAAATTGTTATGGAGCAGGCATCACAGGCCATTCATGATTTTAATGGTACTGGTTTATCTATTCTGGAAATAGGCCATCGAACCAAACATTTTCAGGCCGTAATGGATGAAGCGATCTCTTCTGTTAAGCAACTAATGGATTTAGGTGATGAACATGAAGTATTATTCCTTCATGGCGGTGCTACTACACAGTTTATGCAGGTGCCGATGAATTTGTTGGATGATGCGGCCACTGCGGCCTATCATATTAATGGTATATGGGGTAAAAAGGCAGCCACAGAAGCAAAGCTCTTTGGAAATGTGGCAATTGTAGCGGATAGCTCAGACCGAAATAATACTTATATACAGAAAGATTTTGAGGTTCCTGTAAATGCCAGTTACCTGCATATTACTTCCAATAATACGGTTGAAGGCACTCAATGGCATCGATTTCCTGAGCCCAATATTCCGCTTGTGGCAGATATGAGCAGTGATATTTTTTGCAGACCCGCAGATTACAATCGATTTGGATTGATATATGCAGGTGCTCAAAAAAACATGGGAGCGGCCGGCGTAAACCTGGTAGTGATTCGTAAAGACATGCTGGGTAAATTAAAACGTGCAGTGCCAACGATCATGGACTATCAAAAGCATATTGCCGCTGGTTCGCTGATGAATACACCACCTGTGTTTGCTGTATATGTAAGCATGTTAACACTGCGTTGGATAATACAGGAAGGCGGTCTTGCAGAAATGCAAAAAAGAAATGAAGCCAAAGCAAATTTATTATACCAAACGATCGACAGTCTTCCGATGTTTAATCCTACGGTTGCAAAAGAAGATAGAAGTTTGATGAATGCCGTATTCTTCTTGGCAGACCCAACTTTAGAACCAGAATTCCTTGAAGTTTGCAAAAATGAGAGCATGATTGGTGTAAAAGGCTACCGCACAGTTGGGGGTATTAGAGTGAGCATGTACAACGCTTTGCCAATGGAAAGTGTAGAAGCCATCTGTGAACTGATGAAAGAATTTTCCCTAAGAAAAGGCTAATATTTTTATAAACGGTAGAAGCTGCATTCGGATTTTTCCTAATTTTGGACCGAAAAACGATTTTGGTCGAAAATGATATTGTCCGCAAAAGAAGAGATCGTTAAAGACGACATCCTTAAAGAAGCACAGAAATTATTCCAGCAATTTGGTCTGAAAAAGACCACCATGGAAGATATTGCCCGTTCCATGGGTAAGGGGAAAAGCACACTTTATTATTATTACTGCAGTAAAGAAGAAATTTTTGATGCGGTAATCAGTAAAGAAATGAATGAAGTGTTTAATGAGGCTAAAGAAGCCACTGAAAAAGCCAAATCGGCTGAAGACAAATTGCGATCGTTTACGATTACAAAAATCAGGGCGCTTCAAAAAAAATCAAACTTATATAAAGTAGTAAGGGGGGAAATGCAGGAAAATATGCGCTGTATGAAACACCTGCATGCTGAATATGACCAGCAGGAAGTAAAGCTGGTAACGGATATCCTGGCATTTGGTGTAAAGAGTGGGGAGTTTGCCACATCCCTGAAAAAAGAATTGGATATTCTTCCCTTAATTATTGTGAGTTCGTTGCGCGGTTTAGAGGGCGACCTGTTTGCAGGCAATAAATACCCAAAAATGGAAACCCGCATCGATTCTATTGTAAACATAATGGTTAAGGGCTTAAAAAAATAAAATTGGTTCTAAAACGTCCCGTCTATGACGGGACTATTTTAATAATTGAGAAAAACGATTACATGAAAACACAAATACAACCTGCAAGCGGAAAATTAGGCATACTGCTGCCTGGGTTAGGTGCAGTCGGAACCACCGTAATTGCTGGTGTGATGGCAGTAAACAAAGGGATTTCACAACCAATCGGAGCATTGACCCAAATGGGAAATATCAGATTGGGTAAAAGAACAGAAAACCGTTACCCACTCATAAAAGACTTTGTTCCCCTGGCACCATTGTCAGATGTGGTTTTCGGAGGATGGGATGTATATAGTGATAATGTGTATGAAGCTGCCATAAATGCAAAAGTATTGGACCCATTATTACTTAATTCGATCAAACCAGAACTGGAATCTATTAAACCCATGAAAGCGGTGTTTGATAAATCCTATATCAAAAACCTGGACGGAACACATATTAAAGAAGCAACCAGTAAATGGGATCTCGCTAATGAAGTAATCAGCGATATCGAAAATTTTAAATCTTCTAATGGATGTGATCGTATTGTAATTGTTTGGTGCGGTTCAACAGAAAAATATATAGAACCTTCTGCAGTGCATGAAACAATTGCTTCTTTTGAAGAAGGATTACGCAAAAACGATCCTGCTATTTCACCTAGCATGATCTATGCTTATGCGGCGATAAAAATAGGCGTTCCCTATGCAAATGGAGCACCCAACCTAACCTGCGATATTCCTGCATTAATAGAACTTTCAAAAGAAACTGGTACGCCAATAGGCGGTAAGGATTTTAAAACCGGACAAACACTGATGAAAACAATCCTTGCACCTGGATTACATGCAAGAGCATTGGGAGTAAAAGGTTGGTTTTCCACCAATATATTGGGTAACCGGGATGGTTTGGTATTAGATGATCCGGATAACTTTAAAACCAAAGAAGTATCTAAATTAAGTGTGCTGGAAGATATATTTCAACCAGATATTAATCCGGCATTGTATGGTGATCTTTACCATAAAGTGCGTATCAATTATTATCCACCGCATGGCGATAATAAAGAGAGCTGGGATAATATCGACATTTTCGGTTGGCTTGGTTATCCTATGCAGATTAAAATAAATTTCCTTTGTCGTGATTCTATTCTTGCAGCACCTATCGTATTAGATCTGGCCATTTTTATGGATCTCGCTAAACGTGCGAATATGAGTGGCATACAGGAATGGTTATCCTTTTATTTCAAATCGCCACAAACAGCACCTGGATTGAGGCCTGAGCATGATATTTTCAAACAACTCATCAAATTGCAGAATACATTAAGGCATATTATGGGTGAAGATTTGATCACGCATCTTGGACTTGATTATTACCAGGATCTGGTGGAAGCTTTATGATGATTAAGATTCATAAAACCGTTGCCAGTCTCTTTGGTATAGGCTATATAAAAGGAGGAGGAACAGTGGCTGCTGCTGTTTGCTGTGTGCCCTGGTACCTGCTCGGTGAATCGGAATCATTTGGGTCAGTAAGTATTATACTTACGTTAATGGTTACCGCGATAGGAGTTTGGACTGCGCAGTCTGTTGAGGCAGATTGGGGCAAAGACAGTGGTAAGGTGGTGATAGATGAAGCAGCAGGAATGATGATAAGCCTGCTTTTTGTTCCACCAACTTTGCCATATATAATAACAGGATTTGTACTGTTTCGATTATTGGACATAACCAAGCCATTATTGATCAGGAAAACAGAATCGCTGCCCGGTGGATGGGGTGTGATGTTAGATGATGTGATAGCTGGCGTGTATGCAAACCTGTTATTACACACAATTATGTGGTTAAATATTTTTTAAGTGATGGTTACTTTTGTAAAAGCACAGGCTGCTTCACTTGCGGCTACCATTGTTGATTTTACCGTTTTCATTTTATTGACAACGGTATTCAATTGCTGGTACCTGGCCGCAAGTATAACTGGAACCATTTCTGGAGGTATTGCTAATTTTTTATTAGGTAGGGTATGGGTGTTCGAAGCCCGGGAAGGAAGGGTTCCTTTGCAGGCATTTAAATACCTGCTGGTATGGGCAGGTAATTTGTTACTGGTAACTGGAGGTGTATTTGTAGTAAAAGAATATCTCGGCCTGGCCCCCCTAACCTCAAAAATTATCGTATCTCTAATTGTAGGGTTCACCTATAATTATATGTTACAAAAAAAATTCGTGTTCAAATAATAACAAAAAATGAAAAGTAAAAGAGCTGTTGTAAGGTGGGTGTTGCCGGTTATACTGATGCTGTTTGGATTTATGCAGGGTATGGCTCAAACTGTTATCACCGGAAAGGTGGTAGATGCGGTAAGCAAAACACCATTACAATATGTAAGCGTGGTATTTAAGGGAGGAAGAGGTACTGTTACGGATAGCCTTGGACAATTTACACTCCGTTCAAATGGTAATATCAATATCATTATTGCATCTTATGTAGGATACCTGAATGTTCCAAAAACCATTATTCCCGGGAAAGAGCAGACCATTGATTTTGAATTGGAAGTTGATCCTAAGTCAATCAATAACGTTACTGTATCAACCAACAAAAGGGCCAAATACAGGAACAAAAACAATCCGGCTGTAGATCTGATCAGAAGAGTTATTGATAATAAACCCCTGAACAGACCAGAAAAGTATGACTATGTTGAATACGACCAGTACGAAAAATTGGAAGTATCGCTTAGTAGCGTGCCGGAGAAACTTGCAAACAACAGGATGCTTCGCAAATACCAGTTTCTTTTTGAAAACAGGGATACCGTTAAGCTGAAAGGAAAAACATTATTACCTGTTTATTTGGAAGAGAAACTTACTCAAAAATATTATCGTAAAAAACCAGAGAAAACAAAATCGATTGTAAGAGGTGAAAAAAAGGTCAATTATGGCGAATACATCGATAATGACGGGGTTAGCCAATACCTGAACCGGTTGATCATGGATGTCGATATCTATGATGATAATATCCCATTATTTACCTACCAGTTCCTGAGCCCGATCGCAGATCTTTCTCCAACATTTTATATGTTCTATATCCGCGATACTATTACAGATGATAGCGGAAAGAAACTCATTAAAATGTATTTCACGCCAAGAAATACCAACGACCTCCTGTTCCGCGGTAATATGTATATCACATTAGATGGTAACTATGCCGTGCAAAGGCTCGATATGTTCCTGAGTAAAAATGTAAACCTCAACTTTGTTAGAGAATTACATATTGACCTCGATTTTGAACAGAACCCTGATGGTCGTTATCATTTAAGCAGAAGTAATGTAATGGCAGAAGCCGCAGCAACCAAAGGAGCAAGTGGAGGTTTCTTCGGTGAAAGAACGGTTTCTTTTAAAAACTATAAAATCAATGAAGCAAAACCAGATACATTATACGACGGACCTTCATTGGTTAAAAGCGATAAAGTAGATAAACTACCGGATAGTTTCTGGGAACAGAACAGACATGATACGCTTAGTGGTACTGAATCGAAAATTTACTCCAACATCGATAGTCTGGAGAAAATGCCCTCATTCAGAAGAACTATGGCAATTGCAACTTTCCTATTTTCAGGTTATACTTCATTAGGTCCGGTGGAAATTGGTCCTGCCGCTGCATTCTATGGGTTTAATCCGGTAGAAGGTTTTAAACTCAGACTTGGTGGTAGAACTACCCCCAAACTGAGTAAGCGTATTTATTTTGAAACCTATGGTGCATATGGATTCAAAGATGAAAAGTTCAAATACTTTTTTGGTACAACTTATTCTTTGAACAATAAATCGATTTATACCTTCCCGTTGAAATTTATCCGGGCCAGCTATCAGCATGATACAAAGATTCCTGGTCAGGAACTACAGTTTGTACAGGAAGATAATTTCTTCCTTTCCTTTAAAAGAGGTAACAACGATAAATGGATCTACAACGATATATTCAAGTTAGAGTATGTTCATGAATTAAGGAATAGACTCTCCTATACACTTGCCTTTAAAAACTGGCGACATACTCCTGCAGGATCTATTATTTACAACAAAGTAGTGAATGGTAACCTGGTGAATGTGCCATCTATCAATACCTCAGAATTTTCTGCCCAATTACGCTGGGCGCCAAATGAACAATTCTATCAGGGTAAAGTGTTCCGTATTCCAATCATTAATAAGTATCCCATTTTTACTTTACGTTTTACAGCCGGTGTAAAGGGTGTGCTTAAAAGTGAATACAATTACCAGAATATCAATCTGAGAGTAGAGAAAAGAGTATTCATGTCGCAGTTGGGATATAGTGATGTAGTAATGGAAGGGGGATATACTTTCGGAACTGCACCATATCAGTTATTAACTGTACATAGGGCCAACCAAACCTATGCTTACCAATTGAATTCTTATAACCTGATGAATTTCCAGGAATTTGTAAGTGATCGTTATGCAACATTGTTGGTAGATCACCACTTTAATGGTCTCATCTTTAACAGGATTCCTTTGTTGCGTAAATTGAAACTAAGAGAGCTACTGTCTATGAAGATCATTTATGGCGGCATTAGTGATAAAAACAATCCCGATAAAAATCCGGATCTGATTAAGTTCCCAACCGCAGCGGGTGTACCAACTACATTCTCACTCAGCAAGAAACCATATATTGAAGGAAGTGTGGGTGTTGGTAATATCTTTAAACTTTTCAGGGTAGATCTGATCAGAAGGTTTAATTATAAAGAAAACCCAAATATCAGTACATGGGGTGTGAGGGCACGATTTAAATTTGATTTCTGATTTAGTACTTAATTTGCGTCATCAAATAAAGCATGGAAAAAGTTCCTTTAAGAATAAAGCTTCAAAAAGCCATTTATGTTGTTATCGATCCCTTCGTAAAAGGGTTGATTAAACTGGGCCTTACCCCCAATATGGTAACCCTAATTGGGTTTGTGTTAAATATTGGCGTTGCTATTATATTTATCGAAGGCGGCGAAAGAGGTCATAGAGGCGATCTGTCTTATGTTGGATGGGCTGGCGCATTGGTGCTTTTTGCTGGTTTATTTGATATGCTTGATGGGCAGGTAGCCCGTCTTGGTAAAATGAGCTCATCTTTCGGGGCATTGTTCGATTCTGTATTAGATAGGTATAGTGAATTGGTGATGTTCCTTGGTATTTGTTATTACCTCATTGCCCACCATTATTTCCTGAGTTCATTATTTGCATTCATCGCCATGATCGGATCAATGATGGTAAGTTATACTAGGGCAAGGGCAGAAGGATTGGGTATTGAATGTAAAGATGGATTGATGCAACGCCCCGAGCGAGTTGTATTAATAGGCGTATCTGCAATTGCATGTGGAATAGCCGGAGAATATATTGGCGGCGACTGGAAATGGTATGTTAATGGAATAAAGTTTCATGTGTTGGAAACCATGTCAATTTTCACTCTTCCGCTTACACTAATGGCTGTATTAACCAATATTACGGCAATTAATAGGTTGCGTAGTTCAAAAAAAGCATTAGATGCAAAAGATGCTCTAATGAATGCATCCAAAAAAATGGGAACCCCTGCATTGATCCTTGCTATTGCTTCTATTTTTATGCTGGCACCCTTAAGTGAAACAAAAGCCCAGGGAGAAACCCCAGGTGCAAATGCTCCATCACGCCGCACAACTATTGAGCCTCAGGATACTTTTCCAGTACCTAAAGGAAATAGTAAACAATTATTTTACCTGCAGCGAACTTCAAATACCAATACTATTGTTTGTGAACTGAGGTATAATAAACAGGGTGAAGTTGATGAAGATGATCCTGTGCATGTATTCTGGATTCGTTATCCGGAAGGCGGACAGAAGAAAGAACTATCTTATATACAGCGTGTATTTGCCTATGGTATAAAATCACAGACAGTTGGAAAGGATTCTTATAAGATACATTTTGTATCCTATAAAAAACGTCCACTTTACCTGATGCGTTCTCCTAAGGATAACCAATTCAAGGTATATACTACAATTAATAATCAACAGGCTGTGCTCACGCGGATTTTTATTAAGATAGATGGGGGTACTTTCTGGTCTCCGAATGTGGTGTATATGGAAATGAAGGGGATAGATGAGCAAACAGGTAAGGAACTCATGCAAAGATTTAAACCCTGATATGACAGGTAAGCTTACATCAAATGAGTCTTTTTTTTCGGTAAGGCATCTGCTGGCAACTACCCTTGCATCCCTGACCTATTTACTACTTAGTTATTGGTTAATTGGATATAAGCAAGATCAGTTGACGCTGGTACTGTTATTTAATGGTTGTTACTATCTCTCGCGCATTACACGAAAGTTTATTTTAGGGTTCTCCATTTTTATAGTTTTCTGGATCATTTTCGATTTAATGAAAGCGTTCCCTAATTATCATTACCAACAGGTACATATCAGCGATTTATATGCAGCGGAGAAAGGTCTTTTCGGTATTTATGATAAGGGTACACTACTTACCCCTAATGAATATTGGTTGGCTAATCATAAAACCTGGCTTGATATAACAACTGGTTTTTTTTACCTCAGTTGGGTGCCTGTACCATTAGGATTTGCTGCTTTCCTTTTTTTTAAAAACAGGAAATGGTTTTTACAGTTTTCACTCACTTTTCTACTTGTAAATATTTTAGGGTTTATCATTTACTATGTGTATCCTGCTGCACCACCATGGTATATTCAGGAATTCGGGTTTAATTTTCAGGCAAATACACCTGGAAATACTGCAGGTTTAGGCAGGTTTGATGCATACTTTAACGTGCAGGTATTTCAATCATTATATGCTAAAAGTTCAAATGTATTTGCGGCAATGCCATCCTTGCATTCTGCATATCCTTTAATCGTATTGTTTTATGGATTGAAATTCCGGTTAAAGTGGATCAATATCATTTTTGCAATGATCATGTTAGGGATTTGGTTTTCAGCCGTGTATACCAGTCATCATTATGTACTGGACGTATTAGCTGGTATATTATGTGCAATAACCGGAATAGCATTGTTTTCCTGGCTTTCTGAAAAACAATCGTTTGTTAAGCGGGCAATTGAAAAGTACACGCTTAATATAAATTAATGCCTCCGGCTTTCATAACT
>CAZTCS010000136.1:0-9557 GCA_964611995.1 uncultured Sediminibacterium sp.
ATCGGCTATCTCGGGTCATTTTTAACTTCTATTACTTTTATTCCACAGGTTTATAAATCCTGGCAGTCTAGGAGTGTGGGAGACCTGAGTATATGGATGATACTGATTGTAATTACCAGCACGGTTGTCTGGCTTATTTATGGTTTTGCCATCGAAAGCGGTCCGGTAATTTCAGCCAACCTGGTAGTATTGATCCTGACGCTTGTGTTACTCTATTTTAAATTTACTTTTAAGAAGAGACCATAATACATCGTATATCATAACCTCCAAACAAAAAAGTCCCGACGCCATAAAAGACATCGGGACTTTTTTAATCATTATTTGACTGGATAGTAGGGATTAATATTCATCTTCATTGAACATGAAGTCTTCCTGACTTGGATAATCAGGCCAGATATCTTCTATGCTCTCGTACACTTCACCCTCATCTTCCAGCTCCTGGAGATTTTCTACCACTTCAATAGGCGCGCCACTACGGATTGAATAATCAATCAGTTCATCTTTGGTGGCTGGCCAGGGAGCTTCTTCCAGATAACTTGCCAATTCTAATGTCCAGAACATAACTTACCTTTTAATTTTTTGCAAATGTAACCGTATATATGATACTACCAAATGTACCTGGGCCTCCTGTGTAAAGAAATGTTTAAAAAAAGCCCGATATAGGCTAAGTTTGAGCGTCTAAACAGGTTCAAAACATGCTAAAAGCGGTCAATATAACCCGGAAATACGGTCAACTGGAGGTACTGAAAGGTGTAGATATTGACGTTTCTAAAGGGGAAATGGTAAGCATTGTAGGCTCTTCTGGCGCCGGTAAAAGTACCTTATTGCATATCCTGGGAACCCTTGACAAGGCCGATAGCGGGTCTATCTGGCTCAATCAGCAGCAGATTGATCTCCTTAAAGGCGAAAAATTATCGGCCTTCCGAAACCGGCATATTGGCTTCGTTTTTCAGTTTCATCACCTCTTACCTGAATTCTCTGCCCTGGAAAATGTTTGCATACCCGGCTGGATCGCAGGCACACCTAAAAAAAATGTGGAAAAAAGAGCCATCGAACTACTTGAACTTTTGGGGTTACAGGACCGGATGGAAAATAAACCCAACCAATTATCGGGAGGCGAACAACAACGCGTAGCCGTTGCAAGGGCATTGATTAATCAGCCCGATATCATTTTTGCAGATGAACCCACAGGTAACCTGGACAGCACCAATGCCCGCGAATTACATGCACTTTTCGGGCAACTCCGTGAACAGTTTCAACAAACATTTCTAATCGTTACCCACAATGAAGAACTCGCCGCATTGAGCGATCGGGTGTTGCATATGAAAGATGGCAGGATTGTGTGATTGAGGTGAATTGTCAATTGTGAATTGTCAATTTTGAGTAGTGAGTAGTGAATAGTGAGTGTGATGTCCCATTTATTGTGAATGTTCAATTTTTTTACCCCCTTATTCACCATTCACCATTGACAATTCACGAAGAATCACACCCTCGGCTTCCACGCAATTTCTGCTACACTTAGATGGTGGGCTATGAAGCGGGCCAGGACGAATAAATAATCACTTAATCGGTTGAGGTATTTGATTACCATTGGGTCAACAAAAATTTCCTGCTCCTGCATATTCACACAACAACGTTCTGCCCTTCTGCAAACACAACGTGCAATATGGGCTGCAGAAACGGCTATATGTCCACCAGGAAGAATAAAGAATTTCATAGGCGCCAACACTTCATTCATTTTATCGATTTCCATTTCAAGCGCGGTAATATCGGCTTCCTTCAAATCGGGAAGTTTCATCAGTGGTTCTTTATCAGGATCACAGGCTAAGGAAGAGCCAATGGTGAACAAACGATCCTGAATTTCTTTCAGTACAGTGCGGGAATGGGTTTCATCGAAACAATCACTTACCATTCCTATATGTGAGTTCAATTCATCTACTGTACCGTAGGTTTCAATACGAATATGGTTCTTAGGCACTTTGGTGCCCCCTATTAATGAGGTTTTACCCTGATCGCCGGTTTTTGTATAAATCTTTAATGCCATTGTTTAGAAATTCTGTTTGATATACAAAAACGGATTTAATTGGTTCAGATGAAAGCAACGAAATTAATTGTGCTCCCATTATTTTGGCTAGGAGAATCCTGCCATAGAAGTATTCCTGGTTTTATCCGTTTCTACCAATCCATCGCGTAAACGTACTACCCTATGCGCATAGGCGGCTATATCTTCTTCGTGGGTAACCAGTACCACAGTATTACCAGCCTCCTGTATTTTGCCAAATATTTCCATTACTTCCACCGATGTTTTTGAATCAAGGTTACCGGTAGGTTCATCTGCCAACAAGATGGAAGGATTATTTACCAATGCACGCGCAATGGCCACACGCTGAATCTGTCCACCACTTAACTCATTCGATTTATGGTGACTTCTTTCCGCCAGTCCAACTTTTTCCAATGCAGCCATTGCCCTTTCCATTCTTTCCTTTTTAGTAACACCGGCATAAATTAAAGGCAATGCCACATTTTCAGCAGCGGTTAGTCTTGGCAGGAGATTAAATTGCTGAAATACAAATCCAATTTCAGAATTACGTACTTCTGCCAGTTCATCATCAGACATCTTGCTTACATCTTTCTGGTTCAGGATGTATTTTCCTCCTGTTGGTGAATCCAAACAACCCAGGATATTCATGAGGGTACTTTTGCCACTACCAGAGGGGCCCATCAGCGCTACATATTCGTTTTTACGGATATCCAGTGTAATGCCCTTGAGTACAGGAATGGCCTGGCTCCCCATAAAATAACTTTTCTGGATTTGTTCGAGTCGGATGATTACCTGATTTGACATATCTGAATACGTATTTTATAAATTATTTTCTGATTACTTTCGGCACCCTGAAGAATTGCTCATCGACTCCGGGGGCATTTTTTAAGGCGAGTTCTCTTGTTACTGAACCTTTCAATTCATCTTCCCTCAATACATTAAATGTTTGCCCCATGTGCAACATTGGTTGTACGCCACTTGTGTCGAGCTCTGAGAGTTTCTCGACAAAAGCTACCATTTTCTGCATATCGGCCTGAATTTCCTTTTTCGCTTCATCAGAAAAATGCAGCCTGGATAAATGCGCCAGATGATCAACAAGTTCGGGTGTGAGCTCCATGTAAACAAAAATAACTGAAAGAAGGGCAAAATCAATCGAATATTGTTGAATGGCAAGACAAAATGAGCTGCGAGCTGCGAGCCCCTAGCTGCTAGAAGCCATTGTTGTTCGGGGAAATTTGACCGCGAGCTATAATTGTGCGTATGATGGAACACGGATTATCATGATTTTCAAGATCTATCATGATAAATCTTGAAAATCATGATAATCTGCGTTCTATTAATAACAGGTAGTCCAATAACAGCAATCTAAATATTTATTTAACCAGCTTATTTTAAATAATTAATTCGCAGGTGTACATCTTAATACCAATAATAGCAGAAAAAGCTAGCAGCTAGCAGCTAGAAGCTGTTTTCCCGGGACAGCAATGGCTTGTAGCTTGAAGCTTGAAGCCAAAAAATACTGTTTTGAAAAAAAGTTAACATATCCTAAGCGCTTAAAAATCAGTTCTTTCTTTCAGCTATTCACATATAGTGAATAAAAGCACTGTTAATACTCCCGGATATATGCGCTAATCATCTTAAATTGTATGAAACAAATCCCCCCCGATTATGTTAGTATACATTTTATTAATTGTTTACCTGGGTTGCCTTTACATGGCATACAAAGGTGCGGCTCCTTCGGAGGAATAAATAACATGATATAACTATTCTACTGAAGACCCATTGATATCCAACAATATCGTTCCCTTGCCAGAACCTATTGTTGGATATTTTTTGTGCCCTACCACCCCACTGTATTAAAAATAATTTCCCTTACCTTCGATATAAATAGTTGCATAACTAACTAATTTTACGGTAAAGTATCATTTTTGAAATGAGCCATAACATAAGCTACCATCATTGGTATTGTTCAGGGGTAATTTCAAAAAGCATAAAACTCAACTAAATCAACATGAAACGTTCTATCAAAAAAGTGGCAGTACTGGGTAGTGGTGTAATGGGATCTCGAATTGCTTGTCATTTTGCAGGCATCGGCGTACAGGTACTGCTTTTAGATATGGTTAGCAAAGGAGCAGAAGAAAGCACTAAACCAGCAGAACGTAACAAACTGGTGAATGATGCTTTACAATCTGCCATTAAAAGCAATCCTTCACCTGTTTATAGCAAACAGGTTATTAAACATATCAAGACAGGCAATTTCGATGATAACATGAAAGATATTGCCTCTTGCGACTGGATTATTGAAGTGGTTGTGGAGCGACTGGATATCAAACAATTGATTTATACAAAAGTGGAGGCGTTTCGTAAACCGGGCACCCTGGTTACTTCAAACACTTCCGGAATACCGATTCATCTGATGGCCGAAGGCAGATCGGATGACTTCAAAAAACATTTTTGTGGATCACATTTCTTCAACCCCCCACGCTATCTGCGTTTATTGGAAATAATTCCAACTCCCTATACTGATCCTGAGATCGTTGATTTTCTAATGGAATATGGCGACTTGTACCTTGGTAAAACAACGGTGCTTTGTAAAGACACACCAGCTTTTATTGCCAATAGAATTGGTGTGTTCAGCATCATGAGCATCTTTCATATCATGGATAAGCTTGGATTAAGTATTGATGATATTGATGCGCTTACTGGCCCTATTATCGGCAGACCAAAATCAGCTACTTTCCGTACTGCAGATGTAGTGGGTATCGACACACTTGTAAAAGTAGCCAAAGGAGTTGCGGATAACTGTCCGGCAGATGAAGCAAAAGATATTTTCACCATTCCAGCATGGCTCGATACCATTGTTGCCAATAACTGGTTGGGTGATAAAACAGGTCAGGGATTTTTTAAAAAAATAAAATCTGCCGAGGGTAAAGAAATTCAAACGCTTAACCTGGCGACCATGGAATATGGTGCAAGAAGCAAACCAAAATTTGCGAGCATAGAAGCCGCTAAGCCAGTTGATGATCTGAAGCAGCGTATTAAAATGCTTGCTGCCGCAACAGATAAAGCAGGTGAATTTTACCGTGCATTTCATTTCTCTCTATTCTCTTATATCTCTCACCGCATCCCTGAAATCAGTGATGATATTTATCGCGTAGATGATGCTATGATGGCTGGTTTTGGATGGGAAATTGGCGCATTTGAAAGTTGGGATACGGTTGGTGTAGAAGCTACCGTAAAAGCCATGAAAGCCGCTGGTTATAGTGTTGCAGCGTGGATCGATGCAATGCTTGCATCTGGTGCTACCAGTTTCTATAAAGTAGAGCAGGGTAAGAAAATGTATTATGACCAGAACTCAAAATCGTACAAGACTATACCAGGAGCTGAATCATTCTTGGTACTCAATAATCACAAAGACAAACTAGTATGGAAAAACAGTGCCTGCAGGTTATATGATATTGGAGATGGTGTTGCCGGTTTAGAGTGGAGCACAAAAATGAATAGCATTGGCGGAGAAGTTTTGGAAGGCATCAATAAATCGATTGGTATTGCAGAAGAAAAGTTCAAAGGACTGATCATCGGAAATGAAGGTGCTAATTTCAGTGCAGGTGCAAATGTGGGTATGATCTTTATGCTTGCCATTGAACAGGAATATGATGAATTAGATATGGCTATCCGCATGTTCCAGCAAACGATGATGCGTGTTCGCTATTCTTCGGTGCCTGTGGTAACGGCACCTCATGGACTTACACTGGGCGGTGGTTGTGAAATGAACCTCCATGCAGATAAAATTTGTGCTGCTGCCGAGACTTATATCGGACTGGTTGAATTAGGGGTTGGATTGATACCAGGTGGTGGCGGCACCAAAGAATTTGTATTGCGAGCTTCTGATGAAATGCATGAAGATGAACCAGAAACCATCACACTAAAGAACCGTTTCCTATCCATTGCCACAGCAAAAGTTGCTACTTCGGCACAGGAAGCGGTTGAAATGGGTATCATAAGAAAAGGCGCTGATGAAATAGTGATGAATTTGGGAAGAAGACTTACCGAAGCAAAAAAATCGGTGATAGAATTATACGACCGCGGATATACTACTCCAATACAACGCAGCGATATCAAGGTACTGGGCCGTTCAGCGCTAGGTGCCTTGTATGCCGGCATTAATGGTATGTGGAGGGGTAATTATGCCACCGACCATGATGCGCTTGTTGCCCGCAAACTGGCTTATGTAATGTGTGGGGGCGATTTAAGTGAACCTACGTTGGTTAGCGAACAATATTTACTTGATCTGGAAAGAGAAGCTTTCTTAAGTCTTTGCGGAGAAAGAAAAACACTGGAACGTATTCAAAGTGTGCTAAAAAGTGGGCGCCCTCTCAGAAATTAATCACACCACGCTGCGAAGTCTCTGCTCACCTGGTGTCTCTGCGGTAAATTGACCTTTTACTCACCGCATAGGCAAAGGGAAAATTGAGGTTTCGCAGAGGACTGGTGATATGTTTGCCCTTCCCTTCTACCGCTGGTACATGTAAAAAACTGATCATCCCATTTCTGGGAATCTGGAGATATTCTAAGTATCTTCGGAATCGAGGTATTAATATACCTTGATTATTATTCATCGTTAACAACTGCTTATGCAACCTGTCCTCTCTATACAGGGAATATCAAAAAGATATGGATCTATCCAGGCATTAAACAATGTTTCTTTTGATGTTCCTCAAGGCTGTGTTTTCGGCATCCTGGGTCCAAATGGTAGTGGTAAAACAACCATGTTGAGTATCATCCTGGATATTTTACAATCGAATTCAGGTACTTATGCCTGGTTTGGAAAACCGGGTTCACCGGAAACAAGGAAACAGATTGGATCATTGCTTGAGACCCCCAATTTTTACCATTATCTCTCTGCTGTAGACAACCTCAATATTACCAAGGCCATCAGTGGTCGTGGTGATGCTGCAGATATAGACAGGGTTTTGGAAATTGTTAAACTGTCTGCACGCAAAAACAGCAAGTTCAAAACCTATAGCTTAGGTATGAAACAAAGACTTGCAATAGGAGCCGCATTATTGGGTAATCCTGAAGTGCTGGTGTTTGATGAACCAACCAATGGACTTGATCCGGTTGGTATTGCAGAGATCAGGGAATTAATTAAGCAACTGGCAAGAGAAGGAAAAACAATTATCATGGCCAGTCACCTGCTCGATGAAGTTGAAAAAGTTTGTACCCATGTAGCCATCCTCAAAAAAGGTACATTACTCACTGCGGGAAAAGTTGATGAAGTGTTGGCTAATGAAGATATCGTTGAAATTTCAGCCACAGATACAGATAAACTAAAAGCTGTATTAGATAGCTATAACGGTCATTCGCACCTTAAACAAGACGGTAAATTGTTTGAATTGTATTTTCCACTCGGCACTGCCCGTATGGAAGACCTGAACCGTCACTGTTTTGAACATGGCGTTATACTCAATCAATTATTGTTAAAGAAAAAGAGTCTTGAAACCAAGTTCTTCGAATTAACCAACGACTAATTCATCCTAAAAAAGAAACTATGCTTTCCCTTATAAAAATAGAATGGCTAAAAATTAAAAAATACCCCGCATTCTGGTGGATGCTCGGTATCGTTGCCTTAACCTATCCTAGCATTAACCTGATGTTCATGGAGGTTTATGAAGATATCACCAAAGGAAAAGAAATGGGTCAGATAGCACGTATGTTCTTGGGCAACCCTTATTCTTTCCCTGAAACATGGCATACAGTAGCATTCTTCTCTTCCTTTTTCATCATACTACCTGCTATTCTGGTGATTATGATGGTTACCAATGAATATACGTTCAGAACACATCGCCAAAATATTATAGATGGATGGGATAGAAATGATTTCATCACCAGTAAGCTTTGTGATGTACTTATCATTACTTCTATCATCACATTAACCTATATAATTGTAGCGGTAGGATATGGTTCCTATACGGATAGCAAAAATTTGTATCGCTGGTCCGAACAACTTCAATATATCCCATTGTTCTTCCTACAAACATTTGCCCAGTTATCTATTGCCTTTTTGCTAGGTTACCTGATTAAAAAAGCTTTTATCGCACTCGGCATTTTCCTGTTCCATTACCTTATTCTGGAAAATATTGCCGTGTCATGGTTTAAATACCAGGTTAAAACGGATATAGGTAAATTCTTTCCTTTCGAAGCCTCCGATCGCCTGATTCCCGTACCCGCATTTATTGGCAATTTCGGCCAGGACCTTAAAGCCCAATACCAAAAAGCCATAGATGCAATTCCATTACATATCGGTCTAACCATTGCCATCACGGCAATTATCTGGTTGATTTGTTATAAGGTTCACAAGAAGAGAGACCTTTAGGGATCGCAGATCTTTGATCTCTGATTTTTGAATTTTGAATTTTGAATTTTGAATTTTGAATTTTGATTTGCGAAGTATGCTTATCCTGAGTAATCCATGGTCTATGGTCTATGGACTATGGACCATGGCCCATGTCCTGCCTTCATCTGACCATTCACCATTGACAATTCACACGAACTAAAGAGGTGGTGCGATGAGGCTAGAGTTTGGTGGCTTCTGAAATTTCGGGGAATTGGAAGGTGAATCCTGTTGCCTGTATTTTGCGGCTGCTTACGGTTGTGCTTTTGAGGATTTCGATACTCATTTCTCCCAATAATAGTTTTAGAAAGAATGCAGGAATTGGTATTGGGATGGCCCATGACCTGTGTCTATTTTTAGCCAGGGCTTTCATCAGGTTTCTACTTGATACCGGATTCGGAGCCACTGCATTGTATATACCTGCTATCTCCGGATTTTCTATGGCATAGATAAAGAGCTTACACAGGTCTTCTATATGTATCCAACTGACCACTTGCTTTCCTGTACCAAATATTGGTAGTACACCTGCAGCAATTGGTTTTCTAAATTCAGCAATAGCACCGCCGGTTTCACTCAATACTATTCCAACACGTAAACGAACCAATCGCTTATTATTATCTGCAACTGGAGCTATGCTCTCCTCCCAAGCCTTACAGGTATCGCCCAGGAAACCAGGATACGCAGGCATATCCTCGGTGAATGGTAATCGAACATCTTCTCGGTCAGGACCGTACCAGCCAATAGCAGAGGCACTTACAACTGTTTTAACCTTATTAGGGAATTGTTGAAGCGCCTGCACCAATAACTTACTACTCTGGGTTCTGCTATCCTGTATTTCTTTTTTACGGGCTTCTGTCCACCTTTTATCTGCTACCCCTGCCCCAGCTAAATGGATGATATGATCAGCGCCACTGATTGCGGCTTCATCAATGGATTGCTCCTGAATATTCCATGAATAGATACTGATCAGGTTTCCTTCAACGTATGTCTCGCCTGCTTTTCTGCTTAGCCATGTTACACGATATCCCTTCTTCACCAGTAAATTGGTGAGGTAACGGCCTATCATACCCGTTCCACCAGTAATAAGTATTGTTTCCATGATTGTACAGGTATAACAAATAT
>CAZTCS010000137.1:0-9361 GCA_964611995.1 uncultured Sediminibacterium sp.
ACTCCGGACTCCTAACTTTTCAAGAGCCGAAGATGGGACTCGAACCCGCGACCTGCTGATTACAAATCAGCTGCTCTACCAGCTGAGCTACTTCGGCTTGTTTCTGGTTTACCTCATATTCATCCTGGCTTCACTTTTAAAGGTCCGCGACCTTCCCGATTTCCATCGGGATGCTCTACCAGCTGAGCTACTTCGGCTTATTTTTTGTAGGATGGCATCAGTTCAAACCGGTTTTATCCACATTTTCACCTGATAATCATCTTTCAAAACACAAAGAACTACCCGTTTTTGGGATGGCAAAGGTAATGGAAAACTTAATTCAGCAAAATTTTGTATCGAAAATTTTCAGGTAGTTATTCACAAGGGGGGAAAGCCGCATGCTGATGATGTCAGGGAAATTGGGCTACGAGCTTCTAGCCTCTAGCTGCGAGCCTTGATTGGTGCTTGTTTTAAGCATTCTGCATTTAATGGAATAAATGAGCGGGACTGCGTATAAGATAATTTAAAATGAGCTGATTAAATAAATATTTGATCGCCGTAAATGTACAATCTCTATTAATCTTCATGATTTTCAGGATTTATCATGATAGATCATGAAAATCATGAAAATCTGTGTTCCATCATACGCACATTTTCAGATATGGTCAGATTTCTCCGGACAGCAATCGCTCAAAGGCAAAAAAAAGCCCCGGCTTTTGGGCCAGGGCTTGGTAATTTTTTAGGCTGCTAATTTTTCTTTTTTTCGTTTAATCTGTGAAACAATTGATTCCATAGCTGAATCGAATGATTCCTCGAATGACTTTGATGAGGCTTTTACAAAAAAATCATGCCTCGGTACATGCACCCGGATCTCCGCAATCTTGTCTTTGATCGTATGTACCACATTGTCTAATTTCAGAAACACATCCACTTTCACAATGCGGTCGTGAAAAGTGTTTAGCTTGTTCAGCTTACGTGATACATAGTCTACCAATTTGTCATCTGCATCGAAGTGCACAGTTTGAATGTTAACGTTCATAGCAACTCACGTTTAATCGGTGAAAAAATTATGTGAAAGAACTTTATTTGCTAAGGGTTTAACCTTGGGGCTTTACCCCCTTTTCTCTTAATTAACAAGTTAAACCATTCCACCGATAAAAAGAAATAAAAAACCAAATTTTTAGAAAGATTTACAAGAAATAAAACATGCCAAATATGACCACCAAAAAACCATCGGTCAATCAATAAAAAACATATACAAATCAATCAAATCTATCCACCCCCTATCTATCCCGGACTCCTCGTCTTTCGGTCTTTCAGACTATCTAACTACGCCTTCGGATGCGCCTTCTTAAACACTTCTTTCAACTTTTCAATGGTATTATGTGTGTAGACCTGGGTTGCCGCCAGACTACTATGTCCTAACAGCTCTTTCACTGCATTCAAATCTGCCCCGTTATTCATTAAATGTGTAGCAAAACTATGTCGGAGTATATGTGGACTTTTCTTCGTTACAGTAGTTACCGTTGCCAGGTGCTGTTTTACGAAGCTATAAACCTGTCTTGGTTGCAAGGGCTTACCCTTTTCATTCACAAATAAACGCTGATGCTTTTCCTCCTGCTTATCTGGCTTATCCTGTATATACGCTTTGAGTAATTGTACCAGTTCAGGAGAAAGTGGAAGGATTCGTTCCTTATTCCCCTTTCCCAATACTTTTAATTGCCTTAAAGATCCATCCAGTTGATTTTCTTTCAACCCTATCAATTCACTCAAACGCATTCCGGTGCTATAAAATAATTGAAGCACCAGCTTCTCGGTTCTACCCTTCCAGTCATCTGAAAATTCCACATAATCAAACAGGGTATGCATGTCTTTCTCTTCTACAAAAACAGGCAATCGTTTACTCACTTTCGGAGAAACTATGGTTGTCATGGGCGACTGCTGAATAACCCCCATTTTTAATTGATACTTGAAGAATGATTTAAGGGCCGATATCTTCCTGTTTAAACTACGGCTCTCCATTCCCTCCTCTTTCATTTCTGCCAACCAGCTACGGATAAACATGGCTGAAATAGCGGGCAGGTCGGGCGAATCGAATTGACTGGCCAGGTAAGCAAAAAACTGCTCCAGGTCCGTTTGGTATGAAATAAGTGTATGCTGCGAGTATCGCTTTTCAAAACGAAGGTGGTCGAGAAAGGGCTGTATGACCGTGTAGGTAGATTGGGGCATAAAAAAGTAGCCTAAAGTTACAAAACTCAGGCTACTGAATATAGTTGATTCGATAAAAGGGGATTATCCTTCGATCTTTCCGCTAGCGATTTGCTGCTTATAGATAGCTTTCAACACTTCACCACGACGTCTTACAGACGGCTTAGTAAATGCCTGACGCTCTCTCAGTTGTAACAGAACTTTGCTCTTTTCGAACTTCTTTTTGTACTTCTTGAGCGCCTTGTCGATGTTTTCGCAATCTTTTGAATCAATAATAAGCATAACGATTATACCTCCTCGGGTGTTTTTTTTTAGGATTGCAAAGATAGGGATTCCTTACAAATTTCCAAAGAAGAGAGGAAATCTTTGATCTTTGATTTTAGGTCTTCTGCTAGAATTATTGAAACCAAAGATCAAAGATCAAAAAATCAAAGTTTACCTTGCAGTTATGTTTACAGGTATTATTGAAACAACCGGAATCGTCTCTTCACTCGAAACAAATGGCTCAAATATCAGTTTCTGGGTCGAATCCCCCATTTCCGAGGAATTAAAGATTGACCAAAGTGTTAGTCATGAAGGCGTTTGCCTCACCGTAGATGAACTCGCCCCCGGCAAACACCGGGTAACCGCTATTGCAGAAACCATCCAGAAAACAAACCTTAGCAGTTGGAAACCCGGAAGCCTGGTTAACCTGGAGCGCTGTATGATCATGAATGGACGGCTTGATGGACATATTGTTCAGGGCCATGTAGACGGCACTGCTACCTGTATCGAGAAAAAAGTACTGGATGGAAGCTGGGAGTACAAGTTTCAGATTCCTGCCGAATTGGCACAACTCGTAATTGAAAAAGGCTCAATTGCGATCAATGGCACCAGCCTCACATGCTTCGATGTGGGTAAGGATAGTTTCAGGGTAGCCATCATTCCTTACACCTATAACCATACCAGCATCTCCCTGGTTGATGAAGGTTCAAAAGTGAATATTGAGTACGATATCCTGGGTAAATATGTGGCGAGAATGTTGGGAGGGAAATGAGAGTCGGGAAGTCAGAAGACCGGAAGACCGTAAGTCCGGGAGTCCGGAAGAGAGAAAAGGCTTTTATTGGAGATTAATGTATTGTGTGCTAGGGTAACGCTAAGTGTAATTTACGGAATGAATCTAATGTCTTTCCACTCTACTATCTATTTTTACTAAATATATGAAAATCATACACTTGTACAAATTAAGTGATTTTTATTTTTAACCAAAATAAACAATCACTCACCTTAACTCAAAAAGTAAATCACTCTCTCCGAAAACTTACACCACCCCTCTTTTCTTTCGGACCCCCAGACTCCCGGACTCCCGGACTTTCCTCCCATATCTAAACCGTTTTCCCTTTCAACGCCTGCCCCACAGCCTGATCCATGGCGCGCTCTGCAAATGGTCGGGTTATTTCGTTCAATTCTTCTATCTTACTGCTTATCAAGTTTTTATCGTCCATAGTTAAAGCTAATTGTAAAGCTTGCATAGCATTTGCCGTAGCTAAAACCTCCTCTTTTAACAGCAAGTTCGGATTCTTCGTTAAAAACTTCTCGGTTACGTCTAAAATCTGCTCGCCTTCGGTTCTTGCTTCCACCAAAGCCCTGGTTACCATATCATCTTTAGCATGTGTAATACTATCCAGCAACATTTGCTCCACTTCCTGGTCGGTTAAACCATATTGCGGTTTAACTTCGATACTTTGCTCTACTCCACTACGCAACTCTTTGGCTTTCACTACTAATATACCATCTGCATCAATTAAAAATTGAATGTCTACCTTAGGTAATCCAGCCGGCATTCCGGGTATTCCACTTAAACTAAACTCAGCAAGTTTGCGATTATCCTTCACTAAATCTCGCTCTCCCTGGAATACCGAGATCCGCATTCCCGATTGACCATCTTTCTGGGTGGTATATTGCCTACCTACCCTGGTGGGTATTTTAGAGTTACGGGGTATGAGTACATCCATTAAACCACCCATGGTTTCTATTCCCAGGCTAAGTGGCGTTATATCGAGTAAAAGGAAATCGGTATTGTTACCTGCCAAAATATCAGCCTGAACGGCGGCCCCAAGCGCAACTACTTCATCCGGATTTACTTCGTCGTTCAATGTTGTACCAAAAAACTGACTTACCGCTTCTTTTACTGCCGGCACCCGGGTACTGCCCCCTACCATTACCACCGTTTCTATATCTGAAACTTTCAGTCCAGCATCATTCAAAGCCTGCTTACAGCAATCCATGGTTTTAGCAATCAACCCACTAATCAACCCATTAAAGTCAGCTTTGGTCAACTCCAGGTCATCACCATTTAGGTTGGTGCGATAGGTTGAATGATCACTCAAATGCTTCTTGGCTTCCTCTGCCCTTAGGCGTAATGATTGAGCAAGTTGTTTATTGGTTATCAGCTCATTATGAGATATACCTGATTTTTCAATCCAATAGTTTACAATCGCATTATCAAAATCATCTCCTCCTAAGTAGGTATCTCCATTCGTACTAAGTACTTCAAAAATACCATTGGTTATCCGAAGGATTGAAATATCGAATGTGCCTCCGCCCAGGTCATAAACAGCGATTGTTTTTTCTTCTTCTTTGTTCATTCCTAGTCCGTAAGCCAGACTTGCAGCGGTTGGTTCATTTATAATACGCAATACATCTAAGCCCGCCAGTTTACCTGCATCACGGGTTGCCTGTCTTTGGGCATCGTTAAAATAGGCCGGGACGGTAATAACCGCTTTGGTAACTGGTGTCTTGAGTATATGTTCTGCTCTTTGCTTTAGCTCCTTTAGTATTAACGAGGATAGTTCTATAGGAGAATAAAAACGATCCCCCACCTGTACTTTTACCAGGCTATCGGTATCGTCGTCTATTACTTTATAGGAAAAGAAATCTGCATGGGCTTTCACATCGCGGTAGCTTTTGCCCATTAATCTTTTTGCACTAAAAATGGTATTAGTAGGGTCTGTTTCGAGGTATTGTCTGGCCTGCTCCCCCACTTCAACGTTCCCAAACTCATCAAAATGCACCACACTGGGTACCAGGCTGCTGGTATTAAACTCCTTCAAAGCCACAGGAACCTTGCTTTCAGGGTGTATGATGGCCACCAGACTATTCGTGGTACCCAAATCAATCCCCACAATCATTTCAGCCTGCTGTAAACTACCGGTTGCTATATTGATGCCAATCTTTGCCATAATTCCTTGAATTGAATGGCAAAAATACAATATTACAGAGGGCAGGCCTTGCGTTTTTGGGAAAGAAGGGAAGAAACAGAAGAACAGAGGAATATCCAATATCCAACTTCGAAGTTGGATATTGGATATTCTTCTGTTTTTTCAGCTTTCTACGACTTCTGTTCCACTGAGCCAGTCGTGCAGGGGTTTGCCGAGGAAGGGGATGAAAAACAGGTCGATGATCGTTATACGTGCAAGGCTTCTGATCAGGATACGCCAGATGGCGGCTCTTCCGCCTTGTTTATTGACTACTTTGGTATAGCTGAACCATTTGGCCAGTGAACGCTGAAAAAGTATTTCGAAGATGCTGTAATAAACAAATAGCATCCCGAAAAATATCCAGCCGAAATTGAGGTAGGGATATCCCCAGAATCTGACCTGAAATGTCCAGAATTTATTGAAGGCAAATGCCAGTATAAAAACGACCAATGTGTCGATCAGGAAATTTAATATCCGTGTGCCTTCGCCAACTTTTCGCATGGAGCAAAATTAGTGAATGGTCAATGGTGAATGGTCAATTGTTTATGGGAATTCAAAAAAAGATTCCTATTCACAATTCACCATTGACCATTGACTATATTTGCCGCAAATAAGCATCAATGACCTTAATCGAGGAACTGCGTTGGAGAGGGATGATTCAGGATATCATGCCCGGAACAGAAGAATTATTGAATAAAGAAATGGTGTCTGGATATATTGGATTTGACCCTACTTCCGACAGCCTGCATATAGGAAGCCTTGTACCTATTTTATTATTGGTTCATCTGCAGAGAGCCGGACATAAACCTATGGCACTGGTAGGCGGCGCAACGGGTATGATCGGTGACCCGACTGGAAAAAGCGAAGAGAGAAACCTGCTGAGCGAAGAAATACTGGCATTTAACCAGGAAGGGGTGAGAAAGCAATTGGAGAAATTCCTCGATTTCGATTCGGCAAAGCCTAATGCTGCCGAAATGCTGAATAACTACGACTGGTTCAAAGGCATCAGCTTTTTGAATTTTATCCGTGATGCAGGTAAGCATATCACGGTTAATTATATGATGGCAAAAGACAGTGTGAAGAAAAGACTGGAAGGTGATACAGGAATGAGTTTTACTGAATTCACCTACCAGCTTATACAGGGTTATGATTTTTACTGGCTCTATCAAAATAAGCACTGTAAGCTTCAAATGGGTGGTAGCGACCAGTGGGGAAATATCACCACGGGTACTGAACTGATTCGCAGGAAAGCGGGTGGTGAGGCATTTGCATTTACCTGTCCCCTCATTCGCAAATCTGATGGTGGCAAATTCGGAAAAACAGAAAAAGGAAATGTGTGGCTTGATCCTAAAAAAACATCTCCATACCAGTTTTACCAGTTCTGGCTTAATGCAAGCGATGATGATGCTAAAACATGGATCAAGATTTTTACCCTTTTACCGGTAACTGAAATTGATGCCCTGATACAATCGCATGATGAAGCACCTCACCAACGTGCATTACAGAAAAAACTTGCAGAAGAACTTACCTGCTTTGTACACAGCAGGGCCGACTACGATTTTGCCGTAAAAGCATCTGAAATTCTGTTTGGCAACGCTACCACTGAAACACTTCAAAGTTTAAGTGAGGCACAACTTTTACAGGTGATGGAAGGTGTACCCACGGTGGAAATTGATAAGGCGCAACTAGAAGCCGGTTATGATCTTGTCAGCTTTCTCGCAGAAACCCAGATTTTCCCCAGCAAAGGCGAAGCCCGCAAAATGTGGCAATCAGGTGGAGTTGGACTAAACAAAGAAAAGATCCCCACCGATAAAACCACCCTCACCCCTGCTGATCTCCTTCAGGATAAATACCTATTGGTACAGAAGGGAAAGAAGAATTACTATTTAGTGGTGGTGAAGTCGTGAGATGTGAATTGTCAATGGTGAATGGTGAATAGGGAGTAATCTGTTTTCACAATTCACCATTCACAATTGACATATTGGAAATTCAATATTCGATATTCATCATTCATTATTTCTTTCTCTTACGCTTCTCCAGAAATTCCTGTTTGCCCTGATTTCTTCTTCGATGTTATCGGTCATGGTTGAGTGGCCCGCTTCCATTATTTCTACAAAGGAAGATACGGGTACCAGACTTTGGTAATGCATGACAGTTGCTGGACGTGCAGCATCGTATTCTCCTGCGGTAAAAAGGACAGGAATTTTTATAGAAGAAAGGGCGCCGGTTCGGTCATAGTTTTTGAGGTTACCTGTGGCAACGAATTCTTCTGGTCCCCACATAAACTGGTAAACATTCAAGGCCTGAAGTCGAAGTGAGCTGTCTACAAAAGGCGACAATGGTTTTTTGCGGTTATAAAACCGGCTATAATATAAATCGAGGGCATTGGCCAATTGTAAAGAGTCGGGCTTAATGCCTTTTGCCAATGCCTGAAGGGTTTTACGGGTTGAGTCAGGAATTACCTGCATCAAAATATCAGCGTCTTCTTCCCATGTTTTGGTGCGCATACATGGACTAGCCAAAACAATTGACCTGATATTTTCGGGATGTTGCAGGTAAAAATCCATGGCCAGCATGGTTCCAAAAGAATGACCATAGAGGTCGAATTTGGAAATATTCAGGTGTTTTAAAAGTGCCGATACCTGATCAATATGGTGTTGCATATCCATAAGCGTGGTATCCGAAATCTTATCAGACCTTCCGCATCCCAGTTGATCGAACACGATAACCGGCCTGTCTTTAGCCAGTGAATCTGCCAATGGTGTTAAATAATAGCTTGTAAAGCCTGGTCCACCGTGTAACATGAGTAAAGGAATACCATTCCCTCCTCTCACCTTATACCAAATTTTACCCCCATTAACTTCCAAAAAGCCCTCCTGCGAAGCCAGTGTTTCTTTTTCGGTGGTTTTACAGCCAAAATACCCGATAAAACAAACTGCTACCAGCATCAATATGCGACTTGTTTTCATTCCCTGTTATTTTCAGTGTCTTCAGTCCATTCAGTGGCAAAAAACCACCTGTAAACAATCTTGTATAAATATTATTTAGCGTCCCCCAATTTCTTAATCTCGTTCCACATAGCTGTTGCCACAACTTTATTTCCTTCATCGTTCAGGTGAACGCGATCATAAGTGAGAATTTTAGCATCGAGGTTATTGGGGTTATTGGCTTTACTATAATTCAGAAAGATTGAACGAAGATCAACCAGTGGAATATTATTCTCTCCGGCAAATTTGCGGATCCAGTTACTGTAATGATTGAGTTCTCCATCCTGAGGGTTGCTATTATCATATCTTTCCCCAATAACAGCAGGAGTGCATACAATTACCTTGGCTCCACTAAGCTGTAGTTTTTTGATTAAGGCGGTATAGAATTTCCCGAATTTATCAAAATCGGTTCCGGTGCCCATCATGCTTTTGTGCCAGATATCATTTACGCCGATGTATACAACTACGATATCGGGTTGTAATTTCAGGACATCTTCCTCCATCCTGAGGTATAGATCATAGACTTTGTTCCCGCCGATACCTTTGCCTATTAGTTCGTACTGGGTGGTTTTGTCCTCATTTCGGATCATATCTTCAATTACCCTGATATAACCGTTGGGTTTAACGCCTAGTTCGGTGATGGAATCCCCAAAGAATATGACTTTTTTCTTTTTATCAGAGCGGTAAGACGACAAAATAAACATCGCAGCAATAAACAGGGTAAAGAGGATGAGTTTGTTCATTTGTAAGGATTTAGGCATAAACGGAAGGAAATTGCCTTTTTTATGGCAGGCCTAAATTAACCCATCTCCCGGATCTTCCCTTTGCTTGTTTCCGGTTTCCAGTTTCTGATTATTGCTGACCGGAGAAATTTGGCCGCGAGCTATAATTGCGCGTATGATGGAACACGGATTATCATGATTTTCAAGATCTATCATGATAAATCTT
>CAZTCS010000138.1:0-9121 GCA_964611995.1 uncultured Sediminibacterium sp.
GGCCTGCAGCTTGCGGCTTGAAGCTTGAAGCCAAGTTTCCCCGGACAGTACTGATTTCTTATTCATTATTTCTTATTTCCGCACGAGTTTATGCCAAATATTGCATACAGCGGACAAAAGCCTATAGCTGAAACTGCCAGAAATACGCCACCTAATACAAGTAATACCATTCCCCAGGTACCAGTTACGGTGCCGGTGAAATACAGTACGGCTGCTACTATAGCTAGCAGCACGCGGATCATTCTGTCGGTGTTTCCCATGTTTGTTTTCATAAACAGTGTATTTATTGAGTAGTACAAGGTAAAGAGCTTTGTGCATGTATTTCATGACATTTATCACGAATGACCCCTGAAAAATGAAAAATTTCT
Source organism: uncultured Sediminibacterium sp. (assembly GCA_964611995.1). Classification (GTDB taxonomy): domain Bacteria; phylum Bacteroidota; class Bacteroidia; order Chitinophagales; family Chitinophagaceae; genus Sediminibacterium. Next base: position 369 of record CAZTCS010000138.1, read on the forward strand.
GTGCCCTTCAGTGCCTTCAGTGGCAAATAAGTCCGGAGGAGATTGCCACTGAAGGCGCTGAAGGGCAATGAAAAGATTAGCTTTCATGGCCCATTTACTCGAAGCTTTATAAGTTTTACTCGTCTGGCTTATGGTAATTCAAATCTTCTACAGTGTGTTTTGATGCTACATGGTATTGATCCCAGGGTTGATTTTCAAGAAAATTGTCAGGCAAATTGCAGGTTTCATATTTTTTTTTGTTACATGGAATTTTAATTTCATTTATCCCTTATTTTCGCTTACAACCTAATACAACGGTTTATACCTACCCCCTAAGAAAATATTGTTGTTTTAGCATTAATCATTTACTGTTCGGCTGAACACATATTCGCCGATTTGTGATGTTTAATTGAATTTGGTACGCTATCCTAAATAGTACTAGTACCGTGATTGAAAATTTTTGAATAAAGCTATATATGCACAAACACTTTACCCTATTGCTGCTTTTATTGGCAACAACTATGTATGCCTCTGCACAACCAAGTATTAGTTCATTCTCTCCGCAAACAGGAGTTGCAGGATCTACGTTAACTATAACTGGTAAAAACTTCAATGATACAGTTTCAAAAAACATCGTCTACTTTGGAGCAGTAAGAGCATCCATTGTAAGCGCAAGCAAAACACAACTAGTAGTAACAGTACCAGCTTCGGCAAGTTATGAACCAATTACAGTTATAACAGGAGGCTTAACCGCAAGCACGAGTATCCCTTTTATTGTTATCGCAATAAATGCTGACACTAAAAATATTACCGCAGGATCTTTTGCTGCAGCCAAATATTTTTCTACAAACGGAGGTGGTCCGAGATCATTAATCACCGAAGACCTCGATAATGATGGAAAGCCAGAAATAATCGTAACCAACCAAGCGAGCAATCAAGTTTCTATTTTCCGCAATAAATCTACAAGCGCCTACGATTCATTCCCTATCCCATCTTTATTTGCTGGCGGTACCGGTACTTTTGGACTTGCGACTGGAGATCTGAATGGTGATGGCAAAAAAGAAATCGTTATCTCTAATATGAATGGCGGTAGCAGTAGTTCTATTTCTGTGTTCCCTAATACCAGCACTGATAGTACCATAACATTTGCTGCCAAATTCGACTCAACTGTTGGCGATGGAGTAGTGAGTGTGGCAATCAGGGATATAAACAATGATGGGAAAGCTGATATACTTGCCATATCCGGCAACAGTGCATTGATTCATTATTTCTTAAATACCGGCTCAAATGGCAACTTCGGATTCGCGGCTGCCAAAACTATTAACCTGATTCCGTTTCGTGCTGATTATATCAACATGACTGATATAAATGGTGATGGGAAGGTTGACATTGTTACTACTTTTTCAAATGGTGGCAATTCCGGTATACGCATATTACAAAACACTTCAGACAGCATCAATGTATCATTTGGTATTTCAAAAAACTACCAAATTAGTTCAGCGCTGCCACTTAAAACAATTACTGCAGATATTGATGTAGATGGAAAACCAGATTTAGCATTTGGATTTGCAGGAACACCAAATATTTATTTGTACAAAAACAGTAGTACTACAGATTCTATTAAACTCGATAGTTTATTAATGCTTCCTACAACAGCAAACCCTGGTAGTTTCAGTTTTGCTGATTTGGACGGAGATGGAAAACCTGAGTTACTTGTTCCCAACAGAGATTCAAATTCTGTGGCAGTTTACCCCAACAGAAGCACTGCCAATGGATTTTTATTTGGGAATAAAATAAATTATAGCGTTTCTACCGACCCCGCATCCGTTTACGGGTCAGATATCAACGGCGATGGTATGCCGGAGATTATTACCGCAAATAATCAGTCTGGCAATATCGCCATACTAAGGAATAAGATAAGGTTGCCGAAAATCATTTCATTCACGCCTACTACCGCTAAAAGGCTCGATACCGTTATGGTAAAAGGAGCGAATTTCACCAGGGCCAATTCGGTGAAGACTGGTGGGGTTGATATGAATTTTACAGAAGTATCAGATACATTGATCCGCTTTGTTGTTCAAAAAGCAGTACCATCGGGCGTTATCAGCGTAAGTAATCCTTATGGCACTGACACTTTGGGCGGATTCACTTACTTACCTGTTCCGAAAATCCTCTCATTTACACCTAACAATGGTGGTTATGGCGATACCATCACCATAAATGGCTATCATTTTAACAATGCAACAGCGGTAAACTTTGGCGATTCTGCAGCGCTCAGCTTTCAGGTTATTACCGATTCAGTTATCAGAGCAGTTGTAGGTAAAGGAAAATCTGGTTTTGTTACTGTACGTCATGCAAACGGAAATGATTCTATTGCTGGTTTCACCTTCAACCCTCCAGTAATCAGTTTCAACAATAGCAACAACCAGTCACTTAGTTTCAATGCCATTAAAACAGTTACTACCAGCCCACAAAGCTATAAACTAAGTGGCAGGTATTTACAGGGTGATATACTGGTTACGGCTCCGTCTAAATACCAGGTATCATTAAGTGCAGCATCAGGTTATGCGCAACAAGTAGCGTTGAGTCCAACTAAAAATAAAATCGACAGTACAACAATTTATGTGCGTTATAAAAACGATTCAACACTAGGCGTATTTAACGATACACTGAAACATACCACCCTAAATGGGAATACTGCAAACCTGTTCCTAACCGCTAGTGTTTGCGATTCGGCTATTTATTTCAAACCTGTAATCAATACAATCACAATCGATAGCAGTGTATTCTGTTATAAAGATTCTTTGACACTTGCAACCACGAATGGAAATAATTTCGCTTTATTCAGGTGGAGCAATGGAGATACCAGCAAAACCATCCGAATTGGCAGCACACAAAAAATCAATTTGCGTGTGGGTAATATTGCGAATTGTTTATCGATTGTTTCTAATACAACCAATTTTGTAAAAAACACGAATAGCACTCCTTCACTCGGACTCACCAGCGACTCTATTTTAGTTAGTACTACGGCACCACATTACAGGTGGTATTATAATAACCTGCGCACAAATAATGGCGACACAACAAGCTCATTAATCGCGCGTAAAATTGGTTTTTACCGTGTAGAAACCAGCAACGACAAATTGTGCTGGGATGCTTCTGTTGATTTCCCGATTGTGTTATTACCAAGAATAGCCACATCGGATACTTCTACGGTTCGCATATTCCCCAACCCTGTTACCGGCGGTTTCTTTAACGTGGTGGTAAGCCTGCCAAGAACCACCAATGTAATTGCACGTGTAACCGTTACAGATGCTGGAGGGGTGGTATTAACACAAACAAATAAATTCATCTTCTTCGGAAGAGAAATTAAAATACCAGTTACCATTTCTACTTACAAAGGATCTGCATTTGTGCGGGTAGAAATTAATGGAGAAGTGAAAACCCAGGCCATTGTATTACAGTAACTGCTAAAGAAAAAATAAGACATGAAAATATCAAACCTCTATATAGCAATCATCGCATCTTCTTTATTATTTGCAACTTGTAAAAAAGGAGATACCCCGGCTCCTACGCCGCCTACACCAAATCCACCCCCAACCCCACCAGTGCAGAAGACCTGTTATTTGTCTGGTATTACGCAATCGAATACTGGTAGTAAACCAGATTTTGCATTATCACTAACGCTGAATGCTAGTAACGAAGCAACTGCTTTTGTTCTTTATGATAGCCTGGGAAATAAAAAATTATTTGAAGCAAATTTTGTGTACGCAAGTTCAGATTCAATTAGAATTGATCAATACCAATACATAAAACTTGATGCCAATAAACGGGTAAAAACCCTGGTTACACTTTCAGATATCAGTAACCCATCCCAGTCGGATATATATCGTTACGAATATATTTACAATAGTAATGGTTACCTGGCTACCAAGCATCAATACATCAACAATTCAACTACATCATTTTACACTACCAACTATACTTATACAGATAACCTGCTTACAAAATGTCTTGTAACAGTTACAGGTAATAGCAATCAGAAAATATTGGAATCAGATATTACTTATGATGCTACAGCAACAGCTAAAAACTGGGTATACGCTTTCCCAGATGCTTTTGAAAGCTTTCTTTATGCCTCTTCATTGAGTTTTGGCAATAAACCAGCACGACCTATGACCCAGGTTATTACGAAAATTTTTAACCCTATCAATAATAATGTACTAGATACCTGGACTACCAATTTCAGTGGATACAGTTTTAATACTGATGGTTACATACAAAGTGTTACTGCGAATGGAGATTTACAACAGGGTATGGCTATTTTTTATGGAAAAACACAATTTTCCTATTTGTGTAAATGACCAACGGATAAAAAACTTCAGTGCCCTTCTGTGCACTCAGTGGCAATATAATATCTAAAAAGAATGATTGCCACTGAATACACAGAAGAACACAGAAAAGATAAAATTACTGTATACCGTACGCAATGTAAAACTTACACATTCAATACTGAAAGGGATGAAGCTAGCCGGCTTCATCCCTTTATTTATCCAGCCAGCCGATTTTGCATGGCTGTTTTAGTAGTTAAAACTATATTCGGTTTTATTCATTACCCAATATTTTGCTTTATGAAAAAATTTATGCTTGGACTTGCTACCATTTGCATGGTAACAGGATTAACTGCACAAAGACCAACTGGTGGTAACCAGGGTGGCGCTGCTGGGAATGTAAGTGCAGCAACTTCTACAGGATCGAATGATCCGAAAATGGCGCAATTCAATATCCCATTTAATCCCGACGCCACGGTAACATCAGAACACGAGGCCACCATTAAAGGTGCACGTGTACCCTATAAAACAACGGTTGGTACTATGCCTGTATGGGATAAAGACGGCAAAATTGAAGCTGGTGTGTTCTTTACTTATTACGAACGCACCGATGTAAAAGATAAAGCAACCCGCCCTCTAGTTATATCTTTTAACGGTGGACCCGGAACTGCAGCTTTATGGATGCAAATTGGTTATACCGGCCCTCGCATTTTAAATGTGGATGATGAAGGTTATCCAATTCAACCTTATGGCATGAAAGATAACCCGCATTCTATTTTAGATGTGGCCGATATCGTTTATGTAGACCCAGTGAATACAGGTTTCTCCCGACCCATCAGCAAAGACATACCCACAACCCGTTTCTTCGGTGTTCGTGCCGATGTACAATACCTGGCTGAGTGGATCAATACTTTTGTTACACGTATGAACCGTTGGGCCTCACCTAAATTCCTGATTGGTGAAAGCTATGGTACCACTCGTGTATCCGGACTCGCACTGGAACTCCAAAATGCACACTGGATGTTCCTCAATGGTGTAATACTTGTATCTCCTACTACTTTGGGAATTGAGAGAAGTCCAAGAGAAGCAGCTGCATTAAGACTACCATATTATGCAGCCACGGCCTGGTACCATAAAAAACTTCCTGCCGACTTACAGAAAAAAGACCTGACGGCCATGTTGCCAGAAGTAGAACAGTTCACGATGAATGAACTTGTGCCTGCCATCAACAAAGGGTTTCTTTTGGGCGATCAGGAACGCAAAGCCATCGCAGCAAAAATGTCGCGCTTTTCTGGCATAGATGAAAAAGTAATCTTGCAAAACAACCTCGACGTCTCTACCAATTTATTCTGGAAAGAACTATTACGCGAAGAAGGTTTTACCGTTGGAAGACTCGACTCACGTTATAAAGGAATCGATAAAAAGAATGCAGGTGAATCGCCTGATTATAATTCTGAACTCCTGTCATGGGAACATTCTTTTGCCCCTGCAATCAATATGTATTTACGTGAAGAATTAAAATACAAAACAGACTTACGCTATTATGTATTCGGCCCTGTTAACCCATGGGATCGCACCAACGATCGTACCGGTGACAATCTCCGCACAGCAATGGCAGAAAATCCATTCTTACATGTATTGGTGCAGTCTGGTTATTATGATGGCGCCTGTGATTATTTCAATGCACAATACAATCTATGGCAGATGGACCCCAGCGGCCGCTTAAAAGACCGCATGAGTTGGGAAGGTTACCGAAGTGGACATATGATGTACCTGCGCAAAGAAGACCTTGCCAGCAGCAATGAAAATCTCAGAAAGTTTATCAAGAACAGCATCGCTAAACCTGGCACACCAGCTAAGTACTAGCAGGATTTTTTGATGGCAGATCGCAGATGGCACATTTGATTTATGATGTGCGATCGCTGATGTCGGATTTGTTTTTGTGAGTAGTCAGTAGTGAGAATTAAAATTTTTAATTTTTTAAGCCCACTACTGATTACTCATTATTTGCCAATGACCAAGACCCTATTCACAATTGACAATTCACAATTCACACTCCATATACACCACCCCAGGCAGCGGGTTTTCATAATAGGCATTGATTACTTTAAAGCCATATTGTTCGTAGAGATTTATGGCGGGTTGAAGGCGGTCGAGGGTATCGAGACGCATTTTGGTGTAACCGATTTCTTTTGCTGCTTTTAGTAATTCTTCAACCAGTGATCGGCCGATACCAAATTTTCTGAATGCTGGTTTTACGTAAAGTCTTTTCATCTCACAAACACCCTCGGCAGATAAGGGCTGTAAAGCAATACAGCCTGCGGGTTCATCGTTCCAATAAGCCAGAAAAAGTGTCCCCGAAGGCGGGCCATATTTCTTCAGCGGATCCTTCACTTCTGCCTCAAAGCTCTGAAAGCAAAGATCCTCCTGCAACTCAGCAGCATACTCCAAAAAAAGCTGCCGCACGGTTTCCAATGCAGCAGCTCCTGGTAGTATTTTTATGATACGAAGCATTTAATCTTTGAATTTTTGATCTTTGATTTTTGAACTTTGGTGTTTGACTTTTGAATTATTCTTATAAACAAATCAAAAAATCAAAGATCAAAAATTCAAATCCGACATCAGCGATCAGACATCATACATCTGTTCTACCCTGGTACACGCGAAATATATTTCTCCACTTCCTTAATCTGATCCACAACCTGCTTGGTGGTTGGTTTGCAGGCTTTTGCTTTACGGAAGAAGTCTTTTGCGGCGCGGAATTCTCTTTTGTTCATGAAAATCTGGCACATGGTAAGGTAGGCCACCGCTTCGCTTTCTTTATCGGGAATACCTGCACGGATGGCGGCACGGATATAGCTTTCACCTTGTTTAAGATCGCCCTTTTGCATAGCCATCATACCCAACTGTAATTTATTGGCACCTTCTGCTTCTGGCATGGGAGAGCCCAGATCGGTACTTTTCTTCAGGTGTTTTTCGGCTGAGTCGAAATCCTGTTTCATCATGGCCAGGTTACCCTTGATCGTATAGTAGGTTGAGCGTACAGGTTTATATAATAGTCCCGGAAACCAGATACCATTAAGTATTCTTTCTACTTCTTCCACATTACCCGACTCCATCGGCTCTTGTATCAGTCGCAGTGGACCAATAAAGAAATGGCTGAGTAAACCAATCAAAGCAACAAAGTAAATAGGAAATGTAGGCCAAAAACCTGTACCCGTCATATTCAATGCCACCCCACCCGCAATAAGCACCAGGCTGAGCCAGAAACGGTATTTGATGATTATATTATAAAACTTCATAGACTATTTTAAGAGGGTGCAAAGATAGAGAGAAATGGTTGATCTCTGATCTCTGATCTCTGATCTCTGATCTCTGATCTCTGATGTGGGATGTGGGATTTGTTAAATCAGAGATCAGAGATCGCACATCACTCCTTTGCGTTATTGACTTCAATCCAATACCCATCCGGGTCGCGGAACCAGATTTGGTGTACGCCGTCTACGCGAGTGGTAACGGCGCCTGTTTTGCCGCTAACGTCTTCATAAATAATACCGGCCGACTTTAGTTTGGCCAGAAAAGCATCCATATCCGATATACTAAAGCAAATATGGTTGTTTTTATAGTACTCCTTTTTCTCCGGTGCCCCTGCAATTACGTGAAGTGCCATTGTAGGACCAACCTTAAACCAGGCATGTTTGCCTATTTTAAAGGGTTCTGGGATGGAATCAAGTCCAATAATGTCGCGGTAAAAACTAGCTGATTGCTGCAGGTTGGTTACATAAATCGCGATATGGTTGAGTTGAATACGGGGTTTATTGTCTTGTGCCATGGTAAAAAAGCTTACGCAAAGAAGGATCAGTGTAAAAAGGGTTTTTCGCATGTGTTTTTCTTGATTTACTAAAATACTCCTTTTCCTGCCTCAAAAAATGCCGAAACCCCTATTTTTGCCCCCCGGAATACTTGTACATTGAACATTCATCTGTTCCTCTGTTCAACATTATTCCCGGTCCCGTAGTTCAATGGATAGAATAGAAGTTTCCTAAACTTTAGATACAGGTTCGATTCCTGTCGGGACTACTCGCCCACCGAAGCTTCAGCGAAGGCGGGCTTTTTTATTTCCCACTACAATACCCGCTTCAATGAATAGAATATCCCAACAATGCTGTGGGGACTAAACTTTACATACAGGTTCGATTCCTGTCGGGACTACTCGCCCGCCGAAGCTTCAGCGAAGGCGGGCTTTTTTATTTCCCACTACTATATCCGCTTCAATGAATAGAATATCCCAACAATGCTCTGGGGACTAAACTTTACATGCAGGTTCGATTCATGCCGGGACTACTCGCCCGCCGAAGCTTCAGCGAAGGCGGGCTTTTTTATTTCCAACTACAATACCCGCTTCAATGAATAGAATATCCCAACAATGCTGTGGGGACTAAA
>CAZTCS010000139.1:0-7344 GCA_964611995.1 uncultured Sediminibacterium sp.
CTCTCGGACTGTTTACAACAACCTCACACTCCCAAAATTGCTCTTAATATTAATCTTGGCATCACCACCAGTTCCGAGCTTACCAGTGTATTTGTGGTTGAAAGTTACCCTTCCACGGATGTTTTCGGGTTTGTCTTCCTTCAGTTCAAAACTACCTTTACCTGATGCAGTGGCATGGGTGGTTTCTATATCGTAGTCGCCGCTAATGGTTTTCGGTAATAAAAGATAAATGCTGGTATGACTGGTTTTTATGTCAATATTTTTTACAGCAGTACCTACTGGCAGGTCAATGCTGTTACAGAAATTTACATTGGCAATTATATCTCCTGTGAGTTCTTCAATGTCAATGGAAGAATGAGAAAAGCTTGCTTCTACTTTACCTAGCTTACTAATTCTCGCTTTGCCAAAGTTTACTTTGATTGATTTAATATTTGAAAGCTTGCCAGCAATTAAGCTGCCATGACTACTCTGTATATTAAGTTCTCCAACATGGTCGCCGATTTCAAGTGGACCAAAACTATTATAAGCAACCAATTTGGCGGTATTGGGAAGGTAAACGGTATAGTCGATTGACATTTTGTTGCTTTGATTGGTGCTCCAGCCTTTTTTTTCATCACCAATCTGGGTTTTGAAGCTGAGGGTGTCTGTACCAACTTTTTCAATAACCTGAATCATATCTAGCAAAGTATTCGCATAATCTTCTTCCTGTGTAGAAACAACAATACGGACATCTACTTTAACTTCATTCTTGTCCCAGTGTTTAATATCCATTTTGCCAAACTGGTTCTTTAAGGAAACAACCGAATTGCCAATGGGAAGGGTTTTGGTGAAATCCTTTTGCTTTGTTACTGCCCATTTATAAGATTCCTGAGCGGTTGATGAAAGACAAAAAGCCAGTAATAAACTATAAAGTATGGTGGTCTTTTTCATGCTGATACAGGTTTTTGGTAATAAGAGACCAGCGAAGGCAAAAGGTTGGAAATAACGATCATTTTTCCTTTTAATCCTGTGTGAAAACAATAATAAAAGGGGGGAAAAGATAGGAGGAGCCTATTAGAGCCAAATAAACTGAAAAGATACATACAAGAATAAAAATTGCAAAACCTGTCATACAGCTTGCAAACCTTATTTTTGCCTGGCAAACAGGCGACCGACCTAAATCACTAAAATTTCAAACTCATGGCTTCCAGAACCGATTTGTTTCAATCGCCAGATTATTATCAATTGGATGAATTATTATCTGAAGAACATAAGCTGATCCGTGAAACGGTAAGAAGTTATGTGAAAAAGGAAATTTCACCCATTATCGAAGACTATGCCCAGCGCGCAACCTTCCCCGAACAAATTGTTCGACAAATGGGTGAACTAGGATGTTTCGGACCAACCATTCCTGTAGAATATGGTGGAGGTGGATTAGACTATATCAGTTATGGTTTGATGATGCAGGAACTCGAAAGGGGAGATAGTGGCGTACGCAGTACCGCGAGTGTACAGGGTAGTTTGGTTATGTACCCAATTTATGCCTATGGTAATGAAGCACAACGCAATAAATACCTGCCAAAGCTTGCAAGTGGCGAGTGGCTGGGATGTTTTGGTTTAACTGAACCTGACCATGGCAGTAACCCTGCTGGCATGATTACCAATATCAAAGATGCTGGCGATCATGTAATACTCAACGGAGCCAAAATGTGGATCAGTAATGCTCCTTTTGCACAGGTAGCGGTTGTTTGGGCCAGAAATGAAGAAGGCATTATCCAGGGGGTAATTGTTGAACGTGGGATGGAAGGTTTTAGCACGCCCACAACACACGGAAAATGGAGCTTACGAGCATCAGCAACAGGAGAATTGGTATTTGATAATGTACGCGTACCAAAAGAAAATATACTCCCGAATGTTACAGGATTAAAAGGTCCATTGGGTTGCTTAACCAAGGCTAGGTATGGCATAGCATGGGGAGCACTGGGCGCTGCGATGGATTGCTACGATACCGCATTGCGTTATAGTAAAGAAAGGGTTCAGTTCGACAGACCTATTGGTGGATTTCAATTGCAGCAGAAAAAGCTGGCAGAAATGATTACCGAAATTACCAAGGCCCAATTAATGGTATGGCGATTAGGTGTTTTGATGAGCGAAGGAAAAGCCACACCGCAACAGGTTAGTATGGCCAAACGCAATAGTTGTGAAATAGCCACACAAATAGCCAGAGATGCAAGACAAATGCTGGGTGGTATGGGCATTACAGGAGAATACAGCATCATGCGACACATGATGAACCTGGAAAGTGTTATTACCTATGAAGGAACACATGATGTACACTTATTGATAACAGGCATGGATGTTACGGGATTGAATGCCTTTAAGTAGGCGGTGTGAATTGTCAATGGTCAATTGTCAATGGGAGTGTTCCAAATATTCACCATTCACCATTCACAATTCACTGCTGACCCCAAATTTTAATCAATGAAACTATTTCTCATCGGCATGATGGGTGCCGGAAAATCTTACTGGTGTAGGCATTTAGCCAAAAAGTTAAAGACTGGGGGGTATGACCTTGATTTCCTTATTGAGTCACACGAAGAGAAAAGTATTAGTGAGATTTTTGAGGAAGACGGGGAAGAATATTTCAGAAAATCAGAAGCCAAAATATTGCGCTGGTTCGGGGAGAAAAAAGCATTTGTACTGGCTACCGGAGGCGGGGCTCCATGCTTTCACGACAATATGGACTGGATGAATAAAAATGGCATCACTATCTGGCTTGATGAACCCATTGCAACATTGGTGGAAAGATTAAAACCAGAGAAAGAACACCGCCCCTTGATCCGATCCTTATCAGATGAAGCATTGGCTGATTTTCTGCAAAACAAACTTAATGAGCGAACACCCGTATATGAGAAAGCAAATCATATTCTAAGGGGAAAAGAAATCAGTGAGTCTACTTTTAAAAAAATTATTCAGCAATATGCATAAAGGATTTCTTACAACAGCATCATTCATAGGCGCATTATCGGTAGTGTTGGGAGCATTTGGTGCTCACGGACTGAAGAAAATTGTGGCACCTGAATCCTTGAACAGTTTTGAAACAGCAGTACGTTACCAGTTTTACCATGTTTTTGCGCTTGCATTAACCGGACTCGTATACTCATCTGGTAGTCCATCAATGATGAAAGCTGCCGGTGTATTGTTTATTGCTGGTATGATCGGATTTAGCGGTTCTCTTTACCTGTTAACCTATAAATCCGCAGCCCAGGTGTCTGGACTAGGTTGGGTTGGCCCGATAACGCCTATTGGGGGTACTTTGCTGGTGGCAGGATGGATATGTCTGGCAATTGGACTGAGTAAAGGAGCCTGATGTTGGGTAGAATTTTTCGGGGAAATTTGGCTGCAAGCTGCAGGTCTTGATTGATGCTTGTTTTAGGCTTTCTGCTATTAATGGAAGAAAATGAGCTGGTTAATGAAATAGTTGAATCCTGCTAATGCACTAACCGCTAATAATAGAACGCAGATTATCATGATTTTCAAGATTTATCATGATAGATCCTGAAAATCATGATAATCAGTGTTCCATCATACGCACAACTATAGCTCGCTGTCAAATTTCCCGGGACAACAATGGATATTGGTGGAAAACTTAGTGTTCTTGTACCAGTTTTGCACATCAGTGGGTAGTTCTGTTATGCAGGCATTTGCATAGCTTATATTTGTTTTCATGGCAAATCGCTTGAAGAAGAAAACGCCTCCAGCACCCAGTCCGGAAGAACTCAATCCTGATAAGGAACCTGAAGTTACTGTTACGGAAGTAGTGAAGGACGAACGCACCACCAAAATACTTGGGGCATCCAGCTTATTGCTGACCATCTTCTTATTTGTCGCATTTACCTCTTACTTATTTACCTGGCAGGAAGATCAGGATAAGGTTCATCAATTTGGTATCCGCATATTTGCTACCGATGATGTTAAGGTAAATAACCTGCTTGGTGTATTGGGTGCATATGTGGCGCACATGCTTATAAACAAAGGGTTTGGTCTTGCATCTTATCTTTTTTGTAGTTTCTTTTTTGTATTAGGGGCCAACCTTTTATTTGGCAAAAAAATATTCAGCCTGGTTCGCAACCTGCGCTATATGATTGTTGGATTGGTTGTGCTGAGTATGGCATTTGCCTTCGTTTCAAGAGCCAGTGCTTTCTCTTGGGGTGGTGGTGTGGGAGAATTGTTGAGTGCATGGTTTGTTAAGTGGATTGGAAATATTGGCACTGGTGCATTATTGTTATTGTCGGTATTCAGTTATGTAATATGGCGATTCAACCCGACTTTTAAAGTGCCAGACTGGCAATTCAGTAAGCCATCTACAAAAGCACACGAGGATGATTTTAAGCTGAGCATTGATGATGAAGTGGCGGTTAGACAGGAATGGGACGAAAATGCGGACCTTGAAGACGAAGTTGAAACAGAAGAAAAAGCGGTAAGTCCCAATAAACTTAAATCCGAAGGATCTGGCGTAGTAGTTATTATGCCTCAGCAAGAAGAGGAAGAAGCCGATCCAATGAATGAGTTTGATATGGTAGAAAAAGAGGAGGAGGAAGAAGAAATTGAAGAGGAGGAAGAGCTACCTGAATTTGAAGAAGAAATCATCGCCAAACCCGAGCCGCTGATTAATGTAATTCCACCTGCACCGAAGAAGATGGCTACCGATTCTAATGGATTAGAATTAGAAATCAAAGAAACACCAGAGGAGGAAGAAGAAGTTGCCCCAACTCCACAGCCCGGTAAACTCAATACAAAATATGATGTAACACTTGATCTTAAGGATTATAAATACCCGGGACTTGATCTTTTAGAAACCCATGGTAGCGAAAAAATAGTGCATGATCCTACAGAATTGGAGACCAATAAAAACCAGATCATCGCCACCCTTAAAAACTATGATATCGCTATCCAACGCATAGCAGCTACTGTCGGGCCAACTGTTACGCTTTATGAAATTGTGCCAGCACCCGGCGTACGTATCAGCAGAATTAAAAACCTGGAAGATGATATAGCGCTTAGTCTGGCTGCATTGGGTATTCGTATCATTGCCCCCATACCGGGAAAAGGTACCATCGGTATTGAAGTGCCTAATGTGCGTAAAACCGTGGTGAGTATGAAAACCCTACTCGCTAGTGAGAAGTTTCAGTCTAATGCATTCTCCTTACCAATTGCCATCGGTAAGAAAATTGACAACGAAAACTTTATTGTAGACTTAGCAAGTATGCCACACCTTTTAATGGCGGGTGCTACCGGACAAGGTAAGTCTGTTGGATTGAATGCAATTCTTGTTTCCCTATTATATAAAAAGCATCCATCGCAATTGAAGTTTGTGCTGGTTGACCCGAAAAAAGTGGAGTTAAGTCTTTATCGGGTTATTGAAAAACACTTTCTTGCAAAGTTGCCAGGTGAAGAAGAGTCTATCATTACGGATACCAAAAAAGTAGTACATACACTCAATGCGCTTTGTATTGAAATGGATAACCGTTACGATCTCCTGAAAGAAGCAGGCTGCCGTAATATTAGGGAGTACAACGATAAATTCACCGCCAGAAAACTAAATCCTGAAAAAGGCCACCAATACTTGCCATTTATTGTATTAGTTGTGGATGAATTTGCTGACCTGATTATGACCGCAGGTAAAGAAGTTGAAATGCCTATAGCCAGGTTAGCACAGTTGGCAAGGGCAATTGGTATACACCTGATTATCGCCACACAGCGTCCATCAGTGAATATTATTACTGGTACAATTAAAGCCAACTTCCCCGCACGTATCGCCTTTAAAGTATCCAGTAAAATTGATAGCCGTACCATTCTGGATGCAGGTGGCGCAGAACAATTGATTGGAAAAGGCGACATGTTGGTAAGTTATAATGGAGAAATAACCCGTTTGCAGTGTGCTTTTGTTGATACACCTGAAGTTGAAAATGTTTGTGAATTCATAGGCGATCAACGCGGATATCCGCAGGCATTCCTATTACCTGAATATGTAGACGAGAAAGAGATGGAAGGAAAAGACTTTGATGCGAGCGACCGTGACCCGCTTTTTGAAGATGCGGCCCGACTTATCGTTCAAAGCCAGATGGGATCTACTTCGCTGATACAAAGAAGGATGAAATTGGGCTATAACCGTGCAGGAAGACTAATGGACCAACTTGAAGCAGCTGGGGTGGTGGGACCAAACCAGGGAAGTAAAGCCAGGGAAGTACTGTTTAAAACCGATATGGAGCTCCAGGAATTCCTCGATTCCATGGGTTAATCCTTCATTTTCACCGATTTATAACATTTTTCCAGTCCTTCAGGGTAAACTATTGTGCATGAGAACTGTCTTACAAAACAGTAAAACTTATATTTGCGCCCTTAAATAAAAAGCATGAAGAAATTGTACTCGATTGTTTTGGTCATGGTAGCGATGTTTTTGCAGGTTAATGCACAAAATGACCCAAATGCCAAAAAGATACTCGATGCCGTTAGTAATACGGTTAAAGGATATAAAACCATTTCTGCCGGATTTTCTATCAAATCTGTAACGAGCAGAGGGGTGAATAATGGAACAAAAACAGGAACCATTATCACTAAAGGACAGAAATACGTGTTAAAAGAAGGGAAGACTGAAATTCTTTGCGACGGTGTAAAGACTTACAATTATGATGGTAGCAAAACCATCACCGTTTCTGCAGTTGAAGAAAGTGTTCAGACGCTGACTCCGCAAAAAATATTATCTGGTGCTTACGATAAAGATTTTACATTTCGTTTGGTAGGTACTAAAGGTAATATGCATGAAATAGAGTTGAAACCAATCGACAACAGAAAAAACTTTTCTAAAGTGAACATCTTTGTTGATAAGAATAAGAACATGATTGTACGTGCCATTATCCTGGATAAAGGGAATAACACGGTTCAGGTAAGTTTTACCAATATTGTACCGAATAAAAACCTGGCCGATAATTTATTTGCTTTCAATGCAGCAAAGTATCCGAAAGATGTAGAGATATTGGATTAAGTAGTTGACATTTTTTATAAGCCGCAGTGCGCAGACGATTAATCCGTGCATCTGTGGCTTTTTTTTATTCTCTCCGGACTGAAGTCCGGAGCAGAGAATAGTGTATTACTTTATAATAATATGCTGCCATCTCAAATTCGGAAAGAACCATTTTCTTATTACTTAAAACCCAACTCCGGCCATCGATTCCTGTTCCAAACATCAATCCCTGCTCCGGACTTCAGTCTCTGTTCCGGACTTCAATCTCTGCTCCGGACTTCAGTCCGGAGAGAAAAAGATTTTAACCATTCAGAAGCAACAAAGCCCACACAGTTTCGTAT
>CAZTCS010000139.1:7382-8769 GCA_964611995.1 uncultured Sediminibacterium sp.
AAACAATTTATCACTGCATGTGCTTTTTTGCTTGCCATCCAAGCCAATGCACAATTCTCCGTTCGACTTATTGTTAACACTGTTGCTACCAAAGCTGGTGATGATATATATGTAGCAGGTAATTTCAATAACTGGAATCCTAAAGATGAGCAATACAAACTCAAACCTTTCGGGGGATCAAGAAGGAGTATTGTGTTGAAAAACATGGCACCTGGTACTTATGCCTTCAAGTTTACACGGGGTGGATTTGATAAAGTGGAAACCCTTTCAGACGGTCGCGATATTTCAGACCGTGTATTGGAGGTAAACAATGATCTCAGTCTTGAATTCGATATTCCCGGATGGAAAGATGAATACCCTGATAAACCTAAACGTTATAGTGCAAGTCCGCAAGTGCGCATAATTGATACCGCCTTCAGCATTCCACAACTTGGACGAAAAAGAAGGATATGGGTGTACCTGCCTAAAGGATATACAACTGCTTCAAAATCTTATCCGGTATTGTATATGCAGGATGGACAAAACCTGTTCAACGATCAAACGGCATTTGCGGGTGAATGGGGTGTAGATGAATGTTTGGATACACTTCAACAACAACTAAAAAAGGAATGCATCATCGTAGGCATTGATAATGGGGGTGATAAACGAATCAATGAATACAATCCCTGGGATCATGCCCAGTATGGCAAAGGAGAGGGAAAAGCTTATGCCGAGTTTCTTGCTAAAACATTGAAGCCTTATATCGACAGCAAATACAAAACCTATAAATCACCTGAGAATAATTTTCTCCTGGGCAGTAGTATGGGAGGTTTAATTAGTCTTTATACACTATTGCAATACCCTGATGTATTCGGAGGTGTGGGTGTATTTTCTCCCTCACTGCAATTGGGCAATGAAATTTATCAGATGGCTGAAAATTTCAACACTAGTTCAATGCCTGCATTTTACCTCTATTCCGGCAGTAAAGAAGCGCCCAACGCCGTACCCAACCTGCAAAAGATGAGCGATATCCTCCAAAAGAAAAAACGCTTCATCATCCGCACCGTAATAAACCCTCTAGGACAACACAACGAAACCTACTGGAAACAAGAGTTCGCGGATTTTTATAAGTGGATGAATTTAATTAAATAATTTGAAAATTTGAAAATTTGAAAATGAGGTCGCAAGAACTTGTAGTTCGTTTTTGAAATTCAAAGAAACCCATTTTCAAATTTTCAAATTGTCTAATTTTCAAATTAAGCAAGTGGTTCCTTCAATCGCAAGTTGTGTTTCTGATAAGTGATATCCTCCAAAAGAAAAAGCGCTTCATCATCCGCACCGTAATAAACCCTTTAGGACAACACAACGAAACCTACTGGAAACAAGAGTTCGCGGATTTTTATAAGTG
>CAZTCS010000140.1:0-8674 GCA_964611995.1 uncultured Sediminibacterium sp.
GATTTATCATGATAGATCTTGAAAATCATGATAATCTGTGTTCCATCATACGCACACCTTTAGCTCGGAGTCACAAATTTTCCCGGACAGGAATGGTCGGAATCTGTCAGTTCAGAGAGACAAGATTCATTATTGATTGTTCTGTTTAACCAGTTAAATATGTTTAAGCCTGATGCTGTATTAAATACAAATGACCGGTTAGTTTCCGGTCATTTGTATTTAATAAGGTTACTTATTTTATTGTGGTAATACTTCCATTAGTTTTTTATGCAGATCCTCGCCCCTCAGGTCAGTAGCAATAATTTTTCCTTCAGGATCAACCAGCACATTAAAAGGTATTCCTTCAATTTTATATAAAGGAACAACACTGCTTTCCCAATATTTAAGGTCACTTATATGTTTCCAGGTAAGTTTATCTTTTGCAATCGCATCTAACCATGATTGTTTTTCCTGGTCAAGCGATACACCCAAAACAGTGAAATTTTTGTCTTTAAACTTATTATATGCTGCAACAACATTCGGATTCTCTTTTCTGCAGGGCATGCACCAGCTTGCCCAAAAATCAACCAATACATATTTACCTTTTAAACTGCTTAGGCTGAATGATTTTCCATCAGTATCAGGTAAGGTGATTTCAGGAGCTGGCTGATTAATAAATGGATCGGTAGCTGGTTGCTGATTTTTACCATAAGCGCTTAGTAAGGCTTTTATTTTAGCCAAACCAGTATGGTCCTTAAATTTTTCAGCCGAAGCATCAGCAAGTGCCTTTAATGCTTCCGGAGTCATGGTACGTGAACCCATTCCAAGTGCATAATATCTTGCGGCAGGACTTTCAGAAGCATTGATGTAATCAGTAATGAGTTTATTCATGTCCTGAATCTGAACATCACGTTTGGCTTTTTCTAAAGTAAGTAGGCTATCGTTGCCAATTCTCTGAAGACTGTCTAACATGCCAAGTGTACCATACAGAATAGAATCTTTTACACTGAATTTTTCAAAGAGGGTATGAAGGCTTTCGCTTGCATCGGACCCTTCTACTTTATAAGCACGGTAATTGTTTACATCCATGTTTACCCTGATACTCTTGCCATCGTTCACCAATAATACATCAGGACCATTTTCTATTACCAGGCGATAAAGAGCTTCTTCTTTTCCTACTGCCCTCAGTTCAAAATTTCCATTGTCTTTCAAAGTACCCGAATCGAGTACCACTGGTTGATCGCCACCAAATGGAAGTTCCTGTAGAAATATTCTTTTCGATGGAGCATTACTTATCTTACCACTAACGGTGAATGCGCCATATTTTTTTTCCTGGCAACTGCTTACCAGTGCGACAATCGCCGCGATGTATAGCATTTTCTTCATACCTGATTGCTGATTTATTGATTGAGTTTTTGTTCTAATAAAGTAGTTACCTGTTTGGGATCGGCTTTGCCCTGACTGCGCTTTTTTACTTCTCCTACAAATAACCCGATTAATCCTTTTTTCCCTTTTTTATATTCCAACACTTTATCCGGCATTGCTGCGATGGCTTCATTCACCCATGTTTCCAACGCAACTGTATCACTTACCTGAATTAAATTCAATGACGCGGCCAGTGTTTCCGGATCGGTTTCCTCTTGCATTAATAATGGTAACAGCTTAGAAGACGCAACAGAAAAGCTAACCTTACCATTTTGTACCAAATCTATTAAAGATGCAAGCGTTTTAGCAGATAAAGGTAATTGATCGAATCCGGTTTGCTGTTCATTCAGGTACTGGCGAATAGGGCCTGTCATCCAGTTGGCAATTGCTTTGTAATTTTTCGTGAATGCTATAACAGATGCAAAATAAGCAGCGGTAGCTTTTGTATCACATAATTGTGTTGCATCGTATTCACTAAGACCAAAGTTGTCAGTATATGTTTTAATCAATACTGCAGGTAAAGCCGGTAATGATGCTTCGATACCCTGGATATAATTTTCTGTTAGGCGGAATGGTGCAAGATCCGGATCGGGAAAGTACCGGTAATCATTGGCCTCTTCTTTATCACGAATCGCAAAAGTGGTGTCATTGGATGCATCAAAGCTCCTGGTTTGCTGCTGAATTGGTTTGCCTTCTTCTAATAATTTTATGATTCTATCAATCTCGAATTCAATGGCTTTTTTTACATTTCGAATTGAGTTCAGGTTCTTTACTTCTACTTTGGTGCCTAATTTTTCTTCACCTCTTAACCTCACTGAAATATTGGCATCACAGCGCAAGCTACCTTCCTCCATATTACCATCGCAAATGCCCAGCCATTGTACAAGCTTTCTTATTTCTGTAACATAATGCCATGCTTCTTCCGCACTGTGCATATCAGGCTCAGTAACAATTTCTATTAGGGGAGTTCCCGCGCGGTTCAGGTCGATACAGGTGTAATCTTCTTCCAGATCATGTATGCTTTTACCGGCATCTTCTTCCAGGTGGATACGATTTAGTTTTACTTCTTTCTTACCAGTGGTGGTAGTAATGCCAACAAAACCTCCTTTACAAATAGGAGTTGTATGTTGTGATATCTGGTAACCTTTTGGAAGATCTGGGTAGAAATAATTCTTACGAGCGAAGTAATTGTCTTTCTCAATTTCGCATCCGCAAGCCAATCCCATCTTAATGGCAAACTCAACTGCTTTTTTGTTTGTTTTTGGAAGTGTTCCCGGGTGGCCCAGGGTAATTGGACTAACATGTGTATTAGGGGCCGCGCCAAATGCTATGCTGTCGCCACAAAATAATTTGCTTTCGGTTGCCAACTGGGCATGTACTTCTAAACCAATAACAGCTTCATATTTTTCTTCTAATAACATGGGCAACAAAAGTACAATACCTTCTTTACCCTTTTGGGTGAATTAGGTGATTTTATGAGAGAATTATAAGGAAAGTATGCGTTTTAGATCGGTTTCAGATACAGTAAGAAGCTTAACTGCAGGCAATCTGCGGGTTAGTTCTTTCCAATTCTTATCCTTCCCATAAATCTTTTTTAGCATCGGCAGGGCCTTGGTTACTTCATTATTATTTGCCAGGGTGATGGCAGTCCAGAATTGCATTTCCAGGTTTTCAGGGAATAATTGCATAGCGGCATTGTATTCGGCCATGGCTTTTGTCATATCGTTTTTTTCTACTGCCAAATCTCCTTCGTTCATGTGTTGGTAGGCGAGATGCACCAGGTATAACCTGCGTAGTTCCTTTAATGGTTCCTTGGCATCATCTACACGAAGGTCAACCGTTTTATTATTCCAGCTTTCTGTTGGCTTACCAGGCACTACAATGATTGCTGCAGCCTGCATACCCCTTATGTCTCCACCAGCTTTTTGAGCTGCTTCCAATGCTAGCAATACCCTTTCTGCCAGTGGTTTGCCAATGCTTTTTTCAAAAGCTTCCGACATGTATTCATCTACTTTATCGCCCAACATCATATTGCTTTGTACACTATAATTGATGCCCTTAATATGACTGGCTACCTGTATACAGTTTTTACCTGTATGCGTTGCTACATTTCCTTTGGTATCAATTATGGCTACCTGACGTACATCCTTACCAGGATCTGCATTGGTTAACTGATCGAGTACTTCCTGTGATGAGAGACCCTGTTTTAACAATGCAAGTGCTTTTGGGCCATAGGATTTATCTACAAATGATTGCGTTGCAACTGCTCCTACACCAGCTTCTGCCCATGGTACGGATGTGCCTACACTAAACCAATGACTCTGCACGCCCACCGCCATTTCCCCAGTAGCGGCATCTCTTGCCACAATGGAAAAAGTGTGAACCAGCGGTTGTTTTGATTGATAAACCTGTGCTGTTGATTTTGTTACAATGGTTGCTGATAAAAGGAAAAACAATAGATATCGCATAATAAGAATTTTGATGCTAGTACTTACAACCCTATGGTCTATGGTCCATGGACCATAGACCATAGGGGGACCTTTCAACCTTTTGAATACTAAAATACAAATAAAAAACCGCGCCAGCCCTTACTTTATCAGGGTGACGCGGCCTATATACACATGAGGATGAGAGAATTGGTTGGACCTGATTACAGGTCGGCAGTTTTTAGTTTTTTAGGTAATTTAATTTCAATTACCTGCGATTTACCGGCTCTGGTAATACCAGCTTTTACAATATCACCTTCTTTAAGGTCCTTGAGCGCTTCCTTAATTTCATCTACTGCGTTTACTGCTTTGCCATTGATGGAAGTGATAATATCGTCTGTTTTTATACCGGCTTTTTCTGCAGGGGCATCATCATCAACATCGGTAACTTTTACACCTTTACTGTTTTCTGTATCTTCTATTGATATGCCTAATTTAGGCTTACTCGAATAATTGAAACTGAACGGACTTCCGTTTCTTAGTTTAGGCATGTTATCGAAATTGAAATTTCGATTGAAACTATCACCGAAATCAAAATCAAAACCCATTTCCATGGTTTTACCTAGTGTGGCAGTGGTTGTATTTTCCTTGCCATCGCGCAGGTAATGGATGGTAACTTTATCTTCCGGTTTGTATTTACCTATGGTTTCATATAAGTCTTCACTTCCGGTAATGGTTACATCGTTTACCTTGGTTATGATGTCATCTTTTTGAAGACCTGCTTTAGCTGCTCCGCTTTCACTTGTTACCGAAGTTATTTTAGCACCTTTTTCATGTTTCTCACTCATTACACCCAATAGGGCCCTTTCTTTACCACCTTTACGTAGATCATCAAGCTTAAAGAAATTAGCACCACCACGACCTGGGATCATCATGCGTAAACCCGGACTCAACTTCAGCATATCCATATCGCCCAGTTTTTCCATTTCTTCAGGACTCATCTCCTTTATATCCTTTCCATTAATGGTTACTTTTTCGCCATCTACAACAATGGATAATTTCTTACTGATCTTTTCTTTGGGCTCCTTTTCTGTTTTTTCTTTTTCAGTTGTTTGTGCAGCTGCTGTCATGCCTGTGAACAGTACCAATGCTGCCATCCATTTTCTATACATAGGAAATAATTTTAGAGTACGAAATCTTTAGTAGTCAAATGTCAGGAAAAATTCAATTACGAAAGGTTTCGGAAATGTTAAAAAGAGGGGGCATGGTCCATGGTCTATGGTCTATGGACCATAGTTTAAACCGTATTCACTATGGTCCATGGACTATGGTCTATGGTCATGGTCTAAGGTCCTCTCAAAACATCTCACCGGACAATGATCAATTATATCCTCTCTTAGGTACTGCATACCTACTTTTTCGAGGATGCGGAGGGAGGGGATGTTTTCTATATGTGCGGCAGCGGTGATACGATTTAGTTGGAGTGTTTTAAAACCGAATTCCAAACAAGCATTAGCGGCTTCTGTGCCATAGCCTTTACCCCAGGATGATGGGGAGTAACGATATCCCAGATCAGTTTCCTCCCGTTCAGGTCTGAATTTTAAACCACACCAACCGATAAAATCATTGTTCTCTTTGAGGTGTACAGCCCAACGACCATATCCAAATTGTTGGTAATGTGGTATAATGCTATCCGTTAACCTGAGGATTGCTCTTTCTGGTGTACTAGGTAATTCATGTACATATTTCAACACAAGTTCATTGCTGTTCAGCTCATGAATCAGTAAGGCATCATCAATGGTAAATTGACGAAACAATAAACGATCGCTGCTAAAAATATACTGACTCATCATAATAAAAATGCCATCCCGCTTTACACGAGACGGCATAAAGTGTTTAATAAATTAAAGAATCGATTTTATTTTCTCAATTACCTGCGGAAGATTACTTGCATCTTGTCCGCCAGCAGTAGCCAATGTTTTTTGTCCGCCACCTCCACCTTTGATCAGGCTTTTCACATGATCATTGATAAGTTTAGGTGCTTCCAATCCTTTATTGTTTACCAACTCGTCCGCTACAGCTATCGCTACACTTGCTTTGCCTTCAATATTAGCAGCCAGTGTTATTACATAGTTTGAAAGTGTATCTTTTAATTCGAAACAAAGTTTTTTCAAACCATCCGCACTGCTTAATTCAACTATGGCACCTATGAACTGGATACCATTGATGGTCTCCACCTGTTGTAAAAGTTCCTGTTTAATAACGGCAAGCTGTTTGGTTTCGAGACCCTCGATTTTCTTTTTTAATTCATTATTGTCTGCATTGAGGTTTTCGACAGCTTTTAATAATTCTTTCGGATTCTTTAAAGCCTCCTTTATTGCGGATAATTGCGATAATTGATCTTGTACAAATTCCTCAGCCGCTAAACCACTAATGGCTTCAATTCTTCTTACGCCGGCAGCAACAGCAGATTCTGCTTTTATTTTAAAAAGTCCTAATTCACCCGTAGCACCCACATGTGTACCGCCGCAAAGTTCTATTGAATAATTTGGGTCTATGATTACTACCCGAACGGTATCACCGTATTTCTCTCCAAACAAAGCCATGGCGCCCATTGAAACGGCTTCATCCTTACTCATTTCCTTGATAACAACCGGGATGTTTTCGCGAATTTTCTGGTTTACGATTTGTTCAATAGCAGTAATTTCTTCCGTGCTAAGTTTTGCAAAATGAGAAAAATCGAACCTTAGTTGTGATTCATTTACCAAACTTCCTTTTTGCGCAACATGCGTACCAAGTATTTGTCTTAGTGCAGCATGTAATAAATGCGTAGCACTATGGTGTATGGCTGTTGATTGTCTTTTCTTTGTATCTATCTTGGCTACAACGGCTGCATCGATTTTGGAAGGAATAGCATCGCAGAAATGAATGATCAGGTTGTTTTCTTTTTTGGTATCGTATACTTCAATTACTTCACCATCAAAGTTTAAAGTTCCAGCATCACCAACTTGTCCACCACTTTCTGCATAAAAAGGGGTGTTTTCCAATACCAGTTGATAAGCTTCTTTTCCCTTTGCTTTTACTTTTCTATACTTGTTAACCCTGGTAGTGGTTTCATTACTGCTGTATCCTGCAAAATTATTTTCATTCGTTTCATGAACAAGAACCCAGTCTTCGGTATCTACGGCTGTTGCTGCGCGACTTCTGCTTTTTTGCTGCTGCATTTCTGTTTCGAAACCAGCCTCATCAACCTGTAAATTGTTCTCGCTGGCAATCAGTCTTGTAAGGTCAATAGGGAAACCGTACGTGTCGAATAATTCAAATGCGGCTTTACCTTGTATTGTTTCTTTTGAAGCAGCGATGATATCATCAATTCTTTTTAATCCCTTATCGAGGGTTCTTAAAAATGCATCTTCTTCTTCCTTTACTACCTTACTTACAAAATCAATTTGTTGTTTTAACTCCGGAAATACATCAGCGAATTGTGCTGCGATAACTGGAATCAATTGAAACAATAAAGGTTGTTTATAGTCGAGATAGGAATAATAATAACGCACTGCTCTTCTAAGAATTCGTCTGATCACATAACCTGCTCCGGTATTAGAAGGAAGCTGACCATCTGCAATGGTAAAAGCAATAGCCCTGATATGATCTGATAGTACCCTGAATGCGATGGCTTCTTTGCTATCACTATAATCGTATTTTTTACCCGTTATTTTTTCTACTGCTGCAATAGTGCCAGTGAAAACATCAGTATCGTAATTGCTTTGTTTGCCCTGGATAACGCGTACCAGTCTTTCAAAACCCATGCCTGTGTCTACGTGTTTTGAAGGAAGTGGCTCAAGACTACCATCTTTAAGACGGTTATATTGAATGAATACATTGTTCCAAATTTCAATTACCTGTGGATGATCTTTATTAACCAAATCCCTTCCAGGAATTTTTGCCCTTTCACTATCTGGTCTGCAGTCTACATGAATTTCTGAACAGGGCCCGCAAGGACCTGTTTCACCCATTTCCCAGAAATTATCTTTTTTATTTCCGTAAACGATGTGTTCTTCCGGAACTAATTTTTTCCATTCTTCCAAGGCAATGGAAGAAGGAGGTAAACCTTCGGAAGGGTCGCCTTCGAATACGGTTACATAGAGGCGATCTTTATCTAGTTTATATATCTCAGTCAACAATTCCCAACTCCAGGCAATTGCTTCGGCTTTAAAATAATCGCCAAAACTCCAGTTGCCAAGCATTTCAAACATGGTATGATGGTAGGTGTCAACACCAACTTCTTCCAGGTCATTGTGTTTTCCGCTTACGCGTAAACATTTTTGGGTATCTGCAATTCGGGGATAGGCTGGTTTTTTATTTCCAAGAAAATAGTCTTTGAACTGGTTCATTCCTGCATTGGTAAACAGGAGTGTAGGGTCGTTTTTTACAACGATAGGGGCTGATGGTACAATCTGGTGATTTTTTGATGCAAAAAAATCCAAAAACTGCTTTCTGATCTCTGCGCTGGTCATAAAATTTTAAAAACTGTATTTTAGTTGCTCAGAAGCTATCTTTGAGCGCTTTAGAAAGGCATCAAAGGTAAGGAAATGGCCTGTTCTTTTCAATTGGCCGCCTTGTGATTTGCCCCCTGAATATGAAAAAGATCAAATATTACTATAATACGCATACGCTTCGCTATGAAAAGCTGGAAACTCCCCTTGGGGTGCGTTTATTGCAATTGTTTGGTTTTATAGCTGCCTCAATCGTAACCGGAATCATCATTTTTGCCATCGCATTCCGTTATATAGATTCTCCAAAAGAAAAGCAACTGCAACGTGAAATTTCAGAACTAACATTGC
>CAZTCS010000141.1:0-8177 GCA_964611995.1 uncultured Sediminibacterium sp.
CCCTTAGGAAATTGGGCAATTGTATCATTTCCTTATTTTTAACCATGCTAAAGAAAGAACGTCAGGCTTATATTATCCAGCAGATCAATATTCACAATAAGGTATTGTCTTCAGACCTTAGTGTACAACTGGATGTTTCGGAGGATACGGTACGTCGTGATCTTCAGGAATTGGCAGAAGAGGGCAAGCTCATTAAAGTGCATGGTGGCGCCCTTTCCAAGTCTTTTCATTTTACACTGGAAACAAGCAGTATCTATTCTTTAACAGAAAAGAAAAGGATTGCCTATAAGGCAATAGAACTGATTAAAGATGGGATGTTTGTGGTTTTATCAGGTGGTACAACCATTCGCGAACTGGTGAAAGCGTTACCTCCTGATTTGAATGCTACTTTTATTACCGTTAGTGTACCTATAGCATTGGAATTACTGGAGCATCCCAATAGTGAAGTGATATTTCTGGGTAATAAACTTTCCAAAACGGCCCAAATATCTGTGGGCGCAGAAGTAATACAGCGTTTGTCGGGTATTCGGGCAGATTATTGCTTCCTGGGTACAAACAGTATGGATGTGAATTATGGCATAACGGATCTTGAATGGGAGATCATTGAGGTAAAACGTGCCATGATGCATTGCGCACAGAAAACCGTGTCTTTGGCTATTTCTGAAAAATTGAATACTACACAGCGTTTACAGGTATGTAAACCAGAGGAAATTGATATCCTTATAACGGAGCTTGAACCATCCGACCCTAAGCTTGTGCCCTATATTCAGAAGGGTATTACCGTTCTATAAAATTACGACGATTTACGGATTTTAAACGAAAACCGACGAAAACCTGCTATTTATAGGTAAAAATGCAGGTTTTTGCGGAAATCCACGTATTTCCCGCATAATGTGTAAAAAATTATCCTTAAATATATTCGTTAATATGCACCGTAAACTTTAACATTGCTTTATTATTCCGCTTTTCGATAAATCGACTTGATTTTTGCAGCTTTTTGCAGCATTAAAAATCCAATTCGGTGCATTGTTTTGCGGGATTTGATTGTCTGTCATGGATTAAGGAAGAACTCCTTACACCTTAAATCGAAAACATACCAAAATGAGAAAATGTCTAACTGTTATGAGAATGGCTTTAATGCTGTTTTTCATCTCCTCGCTGCCAGCCTTTAGTCAGGCCCAGTCTACAGTATCGGGTACGGTACTGGCAGATGAGGATGGAACGCCACTGGTAGGTGTTACTGTAACCAACGTTAACACCAACAAAAGAACGCAGACCAACACAGCCGGTTATTATTCAATTGCGGCTGAAAAAGGTCAACGTATCACTTTCGCTTATGTGGGTTATGCCTCTATTACCATGACTGTTGCTGATGACAAAACCATCAGTGTTAAAATGGTAACCAGCGATAAAGAGCTGGGTAATGTTGTGGTAACCGCTTATGGTCAACAAAGAAACAAAAGGGAACTTGCTTACCAGGCTCCTGTTGTAAAGGGTGATGATGTTGCCCAGACCAGAAGAGAAAACTTCCTCAACTCACTTGCAGGTCGTGTACCTGGTTTAGCGGTAACTTCTACATCAGGTTTGCCTGGTGCGAGTGCACAGGTTGTACTTCGTGGAGGTGCCTCAATCGCAGGTAATAACCAACCATTGTTTGTGGTAGATGGTGTTCCTTTAGATAATAACTCTCTTAACCAGGAAGCTTTACCTGCTGCTTCAAACCCAAGTGGTATTGCCATGGGTAACAGAAACAGTGACTATACCAACCGTATTGCTGACTTAAACCCTGAGGATATTGAGAACATCACTATCCTGAAAGGACCTGAAGCTACAGCGCTATACGGTTCTGATGGTACTTCAGGTGCAATCATCATTACTACACGTAAAGGAACTGCTGGTCGTACAAGGGTAAGCTACGATAACTCTTTCCGTTGGGATAAAGTATATCGCTTCCCTCAAATTCAAACTACTTATAGCCGTGGTCTTGCCGGATTGTATGATCCGAATGCCTATGCTACTTATGGCTTCCGCATGTTTGGACCTAAATACGCCAACGGGACTAAAATTTATGATAACCTCCGTAATTTCTTTAGAACAGCTAAAACACAACAGCATAATGTAAGTGTGGAAGCTGGTACCGCTGATGCAACTTACCGTTTCTCTGCTGGTTACCTGAAGCAGGAAGGTATCGTACCGAACACCAGTTATGAGCGTATGAACTTCCGTCTTACAGGTTCTGCCAAACTGGGTAAAAAAGTAACGATGAGCTCAAGCTGGATGTATACCATTACTAATAATGATAAAGCACCAAAAGGTCTGAACTCTTATTATCCTAATATTATAAACTGGCCTGTTGAAGACGATATCAGAAATTATATCAATGCTGACGGAACCAGAAAGCCTTTGAGAAATAACCTGAATGGTAATTTGTCTGGCGAAGCTGATAACCCATTCTGGGATGTTAATAAAAACAAATCAAACGATAAGAACGATCGTATCACCGGTAATATCAACCTCGCATACACCGCTACTAAATGGTGGAACATGAACTGGATCGTAGGTCTGGATCAATATGCAACTGATGGTATGTTTGTAACACACCCTTATTCAAGATGGGGTTATATCACCAGAGGTTACCTGAGTACCTATCAGCAGAACTTCAGAAACATCAACGGTACTTTCAGAACTACGTTCACCAAAACTATTGCGAAGAAATTCTCTAATAGCTTAACATTCGGTGCATATGTTGAAGATGCTAAACGCTCTATCACTGCACAAAGAGGTGAACGCTTCTATGAGCCTGATTTCGTTTCTATCAACAACACCGACCCGCTTTCAAGGGATGCAAGACTTACCCGCGAGCAGGTTCGTAAAGTAAGGTTCTTCAGCAACTATACATTCGGATATAAAAACATTTTCTTCGTTACTGCTTCAGCAACAAGAGAAGGTGTTTCTACCCTTACTTCTAAATTCAATGATAAGCAACCATTCTTTAGCTATGGTTCACTCTCTTCAAGCTTTATCTTTTCTGATCTCCCAGTATTCAAAAAAATGGAATGGTTAGACTATGGTAAGTTGAGAGCTTCTTATGCAACGAGTGGTAAAGCACCATATGTACCATATGTAATTGACTATAGCTTTGGTAGCCAGATAACTACCGGCGGTGGTTATGCATTGGGTGTATTTGGTAACAACTTCGATCTGCAGCCTGAGCTGTCTAAAAACTTTGAAGTTGGTGCTGAATTAAATTTCCTTAATAAGAGAATCACTGTCGACGTTGCATATTTCAACAATAAAGTAACCAAGCAAATCGTATCAAACCGTTTGAGTTATGGTACTGGATTCGTTCTTAAATATATCAACGGTGGTGAACTATCTGCTAAAGGCTGGGAAGTTCAGTTGAAAGCAACACCGGTTCGCACCAACAAGTTAACATGGGATGTGACAGTGAACTTTGATAAGAGCAGGGTAATTGTTGAGAAAATGCCTGCAGACTTACCAGCATACTATGATTCTGATACATGGTTATATGGTAACGCACGTTCCCAGGTATCTGTAGGTACTTCACTGGCAAATATTTCTGGTAGTACTTACCGTAAAAATAGCAGAGGTGATATCCTTATCTCTCCAACTACAGGGTTGCCTTTAATACAGGCTAACTTCGATCCGATTGGTGATAGAAACCCAGATTTCAAAATTGGTTTGATCAACCAGTTATCTTTCGGTGAATCATGGCAGTTAAGCTTCAACCTCGATATCCGTAAGGGAGGCGATGTATTCAATGCCAATGAAATGATGATGCGTACACAGGGAACAAGTGTAAATACACTTGATCGTGAAACACCAAGAGTGATCAGAGGTGTGCTGGCTGATGGATTAGAGAACACAGCTAACCCAACCTATAACACAATTGCTGTAACTCCATTCCTGAGAAACGATTTCTATTCTTCTTCTGCATCAGTTTCTACACTACCTGAAGCAGAATTCATCGAGAATGTTAACTGGATCAGGATGAGAGACCTTACACTGGCTTACAGATTACCAGCCTCTATCCTGAAGCGTCAGAAAGTTTTCAAACAAGCTTCAGTGTTTATTACAGGAACAGACCTGTTCATGATAACCAACTATTCTGGTGTTGATCCGAATGTAAATGGTATCAATGCTGGTAATGCACGTGGCTTTGGTGGACAAGGTATCGACTTCGGTTCTGTAGCTACACCGCGTGGTATCAATGTTGGTTTAAAAGTTCAATTCTAAACCTGATAAATAATTAATTATGAAACAAAGAATATATATCGCTGGTTTCTTATTAACCGTGCTGATTGCATCATCAGGTTGTAAGAAATACCTGAACATAAATTCCGATCCTGATACAACTCAGGCTCCTTCAGTAGCATCTGTATTTCCAGCTATGCTGGCTGCGGTACCCCGTGGTATACAATACGATGCCCGCTATGTAGGTAAGTACATACAAAACTGGCTTACCCTTAACAATAATAACAACGACGTATGGGATACCCATAGCTATATAGCCAACAGCGATGCTTCTGGTGATATCTGGCGTCAGACTTATTATGGACTGGGTAAAAACTTGGACTATATTATTACCTCTGCAGACAGAGACAAAAAATACGATTATGTAGGTGCTGCTATGGCGCTGAAAGCGTATATGTTCCAGACTGCTACCGACTATCATGGGGAGATCATCTTCAGAGAGGCATTTAAAGAGAATACCTACTATTTCAAGTACGACACTCAGGATATCGTTTACAAAGGTGTTGATTCATTATGCCGTGTAGCAATCAAGTACCTTGAAATGGCAGAAGCAGTTAAGTCTACCAATACGCTTAACCTAAGTGATTATTCTTATGGTGGAGATGTAACCAAATGGAAAAGATTTGTTTACGGTATCCTTGCCCGTAACTACAATCACCTGTCTAATAAGTCGAGCTATAATGCAGATTCTGTAATTAAATTCTGTAACAACGCTTTGACTTCTATTAACGATGATTTTGTTATTCCATTTGATGCAAGTAAAAACGATGATGCCAATTTCTTTGGTCCTTATCGTGATAACCTGACTTCATTCAGACAGAGTAACTTTATGGTTCGTTTGCTAGATGGAACAGCATTGGCAGGGAATACCTGGGCTGAAAACAGGGATCCACGTATGCCTCACATGATTTCAGCTTCTGCTGATACTTCAGGTACAAACAATGGCGGTTACCGCGGTGTAAACCCAGGTACTGGTGATCCTTTGAGTGCGTCTACTTCTGGTGCAAACTTTAGAAAAAGAGTACCAGTTTTATGGGCTGATAGTACCATTGGTAACCCTTCAGCAGCTACTTTCCTTGATAACGGTAAATACCTCTTCAAGAATAAAGCGGTAATGCCGATTATGACCTTCTCTGAAATCTCCTTTATCAAAGCTGAAGCGGAATTCAGAAAAAATAACCTTGCTGGTGCACATGCTGCTTACCTGGCGGGTATTAATGCGCACTTCGATTTCATCAACAGAAACTACAGCAGTTTCAGAGGTGCGGCTAACCTGTTTAATGGTAACCAGATTACCGCATCACAACGCAATAATTACCTGGCTTCCCGTAATGTTAAGCAGACTTCAGGTTTACTTACTATGACAGACATCATGTTACAGAAATATATTTCGGGATGGTGCTGGAACTGGGTTGAAACCTGGGTTGATCTGAGAAGGTTCCACTATACAGACCTGGATCCTGCAACCAATGATCAGGTGTTCAAAACATTTCAAATGCCTACTTACGCAGCAGTTAACCTGGGTAACCCAGTTCAGCGCGTAAGACCAAGGTATAACTCTGAATACGTTTGGAACCTGGATGAACTGCGTAAATTCGGTGGTGATAAAACAGATTACCATACTTATGAAATGTGGTTTAGTAAACCTTAACGACAATCTATAAATTGTTAATAATGAAATGAGCCATAATAAGTATTGATTGTATCAGTAAAATTTATCGGCGAGTTCCATGTGACCCAAATCAATAAAAGATACACACATGAAAAAGATTATCATACCAATCATAGCGATTATCACAGCCGTAGGGTTGATGTCCTGTGAAAAAAATATCCAACGGGAATTGGAAACGGTATCCATTGATGGAAAAGCATTTGTAAAAATTAACTATGCGATGGCTTTTACCGTTAACTCAAATGCGCAGTTAAAAATCAATGGTGCCAGGGTTAGTACCACACTCACTTTCCCTTATCCATTTCCAGGTGGTGGGTTAAATACAGGCGGATCAAGCAATCCTGATTATCTGGCATTGGATCCTAAACAAATTGATCTGGTGGTTTCCAGACCAAAAGCGGGTAGCTCAGAAGATTCAGTTGTATTGTTCTCCAAAAGTTTTGCAAGCAATGCAATATTTTTTGGTAGCAACTATACTATCCACTTAACCGATACAGGTGCAAATGCAACTGGTGTTGTGGTAACAGACAATATCACTTTACCTGATTCAGGTTATTCAAGGTTTAAATTCGTAAACCTGCTGCCTAATCAAACTGCACTTGATCTGTATAACGGTACTGTGAAAGTTGCTTCTAATATTGCCTACAAAGGAACCAGCCCAGAGTTTACCATTCAGGTTACCGGTACTTCGGCTGCATGGGCAATCAGACCTGCAGGTGCAGCATCAACTACTACTGCATTGGCAACCTACTCTATGACTGTACCAAACCAAAGATCTATGACCGTATTTGCGTCTGGATATAGTGGAGCAGCCAGCCCAAGAAACGCGAGAGTTTCACTTCTTTATAACAGATAAATTTTGTATATTTACAGAAGAAAGCCCCGCTAATTTTTTGCGGGGCTTTTTTTTCACCTACTGAACTACTATGAAAACCCTAGTATCCCTGTTCTTCTTCCTGGCCTTTATTAGTGGCCTGCAAGCTCAAACAGCTAATAACTTAACCAAACTTAGTCCAGATTCTGCTTTGCAAAAATTCAGGGCAAATTACCCCCAGGAAAAGGTATTTGTTCAAACTGATAAAGACAGTTACTTATCAGGAGAAACGATATGGATGAAAGCCTGGTGTACATTGGATGCTGTTCCCAGCTTTCTCAGTAATATCCTTTATATCGATCTGGTTAATGAACAGGGGAAAGTGATAGTCAAAAAGATGTACAAACTAGATTCACTTAGTAGTACACCTGCAGATTTCGAACTAGATGCTAACCTGCTCTCTGGTAACTATACCATCAACGCATATACATTATGGATGCTTAATTTCCCGGGCTTCATCTTCCAGAAACAAGTTTTTGTATATGGAAATGATTACCTGACGAAAAAAAGAGAAACGCCACGACCCTCATTAATCTGTCAGTTTTTCCCTGAAGGCGGAAACCTGATTGAAGGGATTAATAACCGTATTGCTTTCCT
This sequence comes from uncultured Sediminibacterium sp., assembly GCA_964611995.1. Lineage (GTDB taxonomy): Bacteria > Bacteroidota > Bacteroidia > Chitinophagales > Chitinophagaceae > Sediminibacterium. The sequence goes on from CAZTCS010000141.1 coordinate 7,419, forward strand.
TGTTACAGATCAGCAGGGTAATCCACAACAGGTAACAGGTAAACTGATCGACCAGGACGGCAAAGAACTGTCAGTGGTGAAAACAGTGCATGCCGGAATGGGATCATTTGAATTGGAAGTAAAAGCGGGTGCAAATTATAAATTGACTATTCCATTTTCAAACGGGGCAAGTATGGATTTCAAATTGCCACTTGCATCGCAGGAAGGCATAGCTATTCGAATTGAAAATGGAAATGTAAATCGATTAACTGCCCTTATTTTCAGGGGAGAAAAAAACAAGGAAGCTTTCAACAAAATTAAACTTGTTGCCCAAATGAATGGGCAAATGATTGCTATGGCCGACCTGAATTTTGAAGAAGGGTTAACCGCCTTGCCAATCGCTAAAAAGAACCTTCCCGCAGGTATTATTCAGTTAACAGCGTTTGGTGAGAATGGACTGCCACTGGCCGAAAGAATAGCTTTTATTTCCAACCATTCCATTTTTCAACCCACTGTAAAGGCAGTTACAGGTTCTGCTAAACCCAGGAGTAAAAATGAATACCTGATAGACCTGAAAAATGTTAACATACCTAATGTTGCCATTGCGGTTACAGATGTAACTGCAGATACAAGTATCCGTACTACTGATAATATAGTTTCTTCCACATTGTTAAGCACGGATATCAAAGGTTATATACATGAACCGGCATATTATTTTAAAGACAAATCAAAAGAAAGACTTGAACACCTTGATCTATTAATGATGACACAAGGCTGGCG
>CAZTCS010000142.1:0-3100 GCA_964611995.1 uncultured Sediminibacterium sp.
TGTCCAACCATGAACTCGGTTACATAAACAGGGATAAACTTGTTACCATTGTGTACCGCAAATGTGTGACCAACAAAATCAGGGGTAATAGTGCTGCGACGGCTCCAGGTTTTAATAACACCTTTCTTTGATTTACCATCGTTCATTGCCACTACTTTACCTTCTAGGTTGGCATCTACATAAGGACCTTTTTTAATCGAACGACCCATAGTAATGAGTTAATTTGAAAATTTGAAAATTTGAAAATTGAGAGTGTTTATTTTGACACTTTGAGAATTTGAGGTTTTCATTTTCAAATTTTCAAATTGCCACACTTTCAAATTATTTTGCTAATTTTTTTCCGTCTCTTCTCTGGATAATCAGTTTATCACTTGATTTCCCTTTGGTACGGGTTTTTTCACCTTTTGCATACTTACCAGTTCTGCTACGTGGGTGACCACCTGAAGCTTTACCTTCACCACCACCCATCGGGTGATCTACAGGGTTCATGGCTACACCACGAACACGAGGGCGGATACCTTTCCAACGGTTCTTACCAGCTTTACCGGCAGTTTCCAGGTTATGATCGCTGTTTGAAACCACACCAACTGTTGCATAACAATTGATCAATACTTTACGCAATTCGCCAGAAGGCATTTTTAATACTGCATATTTCTCTTCTTTGTTCGCCAACTGTGCAGATGCACCAGCACTTCTTACCATTTTACCACCCTGACCAGGCTGTAATTCAATATTGTGAATCATGGTACCAAGTGGCATGTTTTTCATGGTGAGCGCATTTCCAATTTCTGGAGCTACTTCATCACCAGCGATAACTGTTGCACCTACTTGTAAACCTTGAGGAGCAATAATGTATCTTTTCTCACCATCTGTATATTGCAACAATGCAATAAACGCAGTACGGTTCGGATCGTATTCGATTGATACTACTGTAGCAGCAATATCTCTTTTATTTCTTTTGAAATCAATGATACGGTAGTGTTGCTTGCTACCACCACCCATATAACGCATTGCGCGGCGACCCTGGAAGTTACGTCCAGCAGTCTTTTTCTGAGGCTCCAATAAGCTCTTTTCAGGCTTGTTGGTGGTAATCTCAGCATAAGCGTTTTCGATTCTCCAGCGTGTACCAGCTGTCATCGGTTTGTACTTCTTAAGTGCCATTTTCTATTTGTTTAATTGCGGAATTCTCAGCTCCGCGTACTATAAATTAAATGTTTGCGTACAGATCAATTGCTTCTCCTTCGGCTACAGTTACGAAAGCTTTTTTATAAGCTGGTTTCGCACCTTGGATAAAACCTGCTTTTGTATAGCGGGTTTTGTTTTTACCTGGAGCAACTGCAGTATTTACATTAATTACATTCACACCATAAAATTCCTCTACTGCTTTTTTGATCTCGAGTTTGTTCGCCTTACGGTTTACTTTAAAAGCATATCTTCTCAGCTTTTCCTGCTGGGCATTGGCTTTTTCAGTTAAAATAGGCTTTACTAATACTTCACTCAGTTTCATTGTATTTCGGTTGAAACGTTTCTAATTGGTTATGCTACTGCCTCTTCTTCTGCGAAGATCTTGGCGGTATTTTCTGTGATTACCAGTACATCTGCATTCATGATTTCATAAGTGTTGATGTCGGCCAGTAAAGTGCTGGCTACATTTGGCACGTTACGAGTACTCAGGTACAGGTTATCATTGTACTCCGGTAATACTACCAGTGTTTTTTTGTCGGCAATATTCAGGCTCTTCATCACTTCAACCAATTGCTTGGTTTTAGGTGCATCCATCTGAATATCTTCAACAACCACAATGGCGCTTTCTTTTGCTTTATAGCTCAGTGCAGAAATCTTTGCCAGATCCTTCACCTTACGATTCAATTTGAAATCATAAGCGTGTGGTTTTGGTCCAAAGATGGTACCACCACCCTTATATAAAGGGTTACGGATATTACCTTTACGTGAGCCACCAGTACCTTTTTGCTTATGCAGCTTACGGCTGGCACCTTGCACTTCAGCACGGGTTTTAACTTTGTGCGTACCTTGACGGCCTGCAGCCAGGTACTGTTTTACAGCCAGATAGATCACATGATCATTTGGCTCGATACCGAAAACCTCAGCTGGTAATTCTACCGTTCTGCCGGTTTTCTGTCCTTTTATATTTAATACATCTACTTGCATGGTCAATTCAATTAAGTTGTGATTACTTCTGGATTAAAACGATAGAACCATTATGACCAGGAACAGATCCGCTGATCAGGATATAATTCTTTTCAGGGAAGATCTTCACTACTTTCAGACCTTTCATTTTAACCCTGTCGCCACCCATACGGCCGGCCATTCTCATACCTTTGAATACACGTGAAGGGTATGAAGAACCACCAATAGAACCAGGTGCACGCTGACGATCGTGTTGACCGTGAGACTGTTCACCCACACCAGAGAAGCCATGGCGCTTTACAACACCCTGGAAACCCTTACCCTTGGTAGTACCAACTACTTCAACGCTCTCGCCTTCAGCGAAAATGTCTACAGTAACAGTTTCTCCCAATGCTTTTTCTATGGAATAATTACGAAATTCTTTTACGAATTTTTTGGCGGCGGTTTGAGCTTTTGCGTAGTGATTAAGCTCGGCTTTAGTGGAGTGCTTTTCTTTTTTGTCGCCGAATGCCAGTTGAAGTGCGGTGTAACCATCAGTATCCTGGGTTTTCACCTGAGTTACGGTACATGGACCAGCTTCAATGATGGTACAAGCAGTTTGCTTTCCATCAGCCGAGAAGATGCTGGTCATCCCGATTTTTTTACCAATAATACCTTTCATCGTTTTGCGGTTTATGCCCCGCAAGGTTAAAGAGGACATCCCACCGATGAAGCGGGATTCAATCCTTGTTTGCTGCCGACCTTTTCTATTTCTATCCACCGAAGCCTTGGCGAAGGTGGACGCTTTTTCTAAGCTGGATCACCTTCGCTAAAGCTATGGTGATCGAAGAAGTACCGGAAGTAAACAAACCTCGAAGGGCCTGTTTATATGTATGATCTCTGATAGCGGATGTCTGATTTGTGGCAGAATCTGCTTTCTTTGACCGTTTATTTATTCAGAGCTGCTTTCTTC
>CAZTCS010000142.1:3110-8075 GCA_964611995.1 uncultured Sediminibacterium sp.
AAATTAGTAAAATATAAATACTAGGAAAACTAGTAATTCATTTATGAGAACTATGTTCAAACCCCGCTTGTAGCTTGTGGCTTGAAACTTGTAGCCTTTTATCAGGCTTTGATCTCAACCTCAACACCAGAAGGCAGGTCTAACTTACTCAGCGCATCTACCGTTCTTGAAGAAGAAGTATAGATATCCAATAAACGCTTATGAGTAGCCAGTTGAAACTGCTCACGGCTCTTCTTATTTACGTGTGGTGAACGTAATACGGTAAAAATTCTCTTGTGTGTAGGCAAGGGAATTGGACCAGTTACTACGGCACCTGTACTGCGTACAGTTTTTACGATTTTCTCAGCAGATTTGTCTACCAGATTATGATCGTAAGATTGTAATTTGATTCTGATTCGTTGAGACATAGTCGAAACCCAATTTTCGTATTGGGGTTGCAAAGGTAGGGGTCTATATTGGAATGGTCAAGAATTTTGGAAATATTTTTAATAAAAAAGACCTTTTTTTCGTTTAATTCACCGAAAATAAGGCAAATCCCTGCAAGTATGGTGAGTAGTGAGTAGTCAGTAGTGAGTAAAACTCCCCTTACTCCCTACTCACTACTCAATATTGACTATTCACTATTCACCCTCATTCACCATTCACCATTCACCATTCACAATTCCCCCTCTCAGTTTCCTAAATTCATTAATTTCACGGCATTCAATTGAACTTATGGCCCGGAAAAAACCTGTCTCCCCTACCCATACCCAGCAAACAGCTGAAAAAAAGCCAACTACATATCTGGAAAATAATACTAAGAAAGTCTGGATACCATTTCTGATACTTGCCCTTTATATGGCCGTTCATTTCATTCCAACCATGAACGCTATTGATGTAATGGGGCCGCAGTGGCTTTATCTTTCAATCCTCGATATAGTCGTTAGTGGATATATATTGGCGCGAAAAGATCTTTATTATGACACTGTTCAACTGATTATAAAGCAATTATTCTCGAAAATATACCTGTCGCTCTTCGTACTGGCTGGCATTTCGATCTTATTTGCTATTAATCAGGTTGAAGCATGGGTTTGTTATGTACGATTCATTGTAACCATCGTTGCCTTCTTTAACATTTCTGTGATTTTCTATGGAAACAAAAACCTTTTCAAACTAGTTGCCCAACTATTATCAGTCGTACTTTTTGTTGAATCTGTTCAATATTTTGGCAAATTCTTAAATGGGATAGCCGAAACCCCCATGGGAACCCTTATTCTCAGCCTAAATGGTAATACAGGTAATAAAAACATTTTTGCAGCTAGTCTCGCCATAAAAATTCCATTTGTTTTATACGCATTGTATTATTCGAAATTGGCAGAAAGAATTTTTCACCTGGTTGCATTAAGCATTGGCATTGCTACCCTTTTCATGGCCAGTGCCCGTGCTTCCTATGTGAGCCTGATATTAGTCAGCGCATGCTATACCATCTTTCTAATTATACAGTATACCCAAACAAAAAAAGCCGAAACACTTTTATTTCGACTTGCCTATCTGTTTATTCCAATCATAGCGGCTGTTTTTATCTCACAGATTTCTTATACACAGGCTACCACTTTTCAGGATAACAATGCAGGTAGGTACGGAAATGTGGTTGGTAACCTTAGTTCAATAGCACTTACCAATGACGCATCTAGTTACCGTTTTAAATTATGGGAGCATGCTATTGACTATATCAGTAAGAACCCGATTATGGGCGCAGGTTATGGTAACTGGAAACTCGCTTCTATTCCTTATGAAAAAGAATACATCAATGACCTGAATGTACCTGCACATGCCCATAATGATTTTCTGGAGCATACTGCAGAACTTGGTTTATTAGGCGGACTCTTATACCTATCGCTATACTTTAGTCTCTTCATTTGTACCTTGAAAACCTGGCGATCTGCTGTTTCTGAAGAGATCAAACTAATATCTCTTTTCTCCTTTTTTGCATTATTGGTTTATGCGGTTGATGCCTTCTTCAACTTCCCGATTGAAAGAGCTATTATGCAGGTGTTCTTCGCGGTAGTATGTGCATTTAACCTCGGTGCTTTTATTATGGGAAGAAAAGAACTGCAGGCTGAAACCACACAAACGACAAAACCCCTCGCGCATCCGTTATTTGGTCTGGTTGCTATGCTTATTCTTCTACCCGCAACCTACATAACCTATCTAACCTATGTTTCCTTAAAAGCTCAGTTGAAAGTAGTGCCTGATCTGAAAAATGAGCCAATGACATTGCCATTGGCTGAAGTAAAGAGTCTCTTCCCTCCCATTCCAAACCTTACTTCTTCGTCTCAACCAATTGAGGCCATCATAGGCAGGTATTACTCTGAAAATAAACAGTATGATGAGGCGTTGAAACTATTGCGAAAAGCCATGCCTTATAACCCCTATGTTTATTACAGTCACTTTTTAATGGCCAATGTATTTTTCCTGACCAATAAACTTGACAGCGCCAAATATTATGCTGAAACTGCCTACTATAATCGTCCAAGAGCCAATACCTATTACCAGACATTAATCGCAGTTGAAGCAAAAAGAAGAGATACCGCTGCAATCGGTAAAGCTTTCAGAACCTATACCCATTATAGAAATGAAATTTTCCCCTGGCAATTGTATTTACTTGGCATGTTGAATGCCCAGCAAAAAGGCAGTCCGGAATTATTAAAAATGGCCGATAGCGCCCTCAACTATTTCAAGCCTGCTCCTAATACACAACCCAGTGCAGACTATTTGTTACTGGTTAAACGAAAAGAAGAAATTCAGAATAACATGAATGCGAGGGTAGCCAGTGCATCTTCGCAGGAAGACATTAACCGTGCAACAGCCGTGTATAATGAAGCGGTGGCCGCATTTGGCAAAGGTGATTATGCCAACGCAGCCAAAAAATTTGTAGCTGCGCTAACGATTAGTCCTTTCAGCTATAGCATGTTTGAAAATGCGGGCATCTGTTACTATAACCTGAAAGAATACAAAAAAGCAGTTTACTATTTCGACAAAGTAATTGCCATGAAAGTAACCACTGATGGCAAATCAGAATTTTTTAAAGGTGCAAGTCTGATTAATTCCGGCGACAAAGCCAATGGATGCAGCGCTATGCAAATAGCAGTAGCAAAAAAATACCCTGGAGCCGCAGATATACTTGCCCAGTTTTGCAAATAGGTGAGGGGTGAATTGTGAATGGTGAATTGTCAATGAGTTGTGAGTGGTGAATAGTGAGTGATGAGTAGTGAGTAGAAGATTCCATACTCACTACTCACTACTCGCTCCTCACTATTGACAATTCACAATTGACAATGAGCATGTAATTGACCTACTGACTACTCACTACTCACCACTCACTATTGACATTTCACCATTGACAATTCACAAAAAAAGCCCCGACAAAAGATTGCCGGGGCTTTTATTATATTGAACGAGGCTTATTATTCCTCGATCTTCACTTTTCCTTTGTTCTTTGCCATTACTTCTTCTGCGATATTGTTTGGTGCAGGAGAATAATGAGAGAATTCCATGGTTGAAGTTGCACGTCCGGAAGACAATGAACGGAGTTGGGTTACATAACCAAACATTTCGCTCAATGGAACTTTTGCTTTGATAACCTGAAGGTTAGCGCGGCTGTCCATACCTTCCAGCATACCACGACGACGGTTAAGGTCACCTGTTACATCACCCATGTACTGATCTGGAGTAAGTACTTCTACTTTCATGATAGGCTCAAGCAATGTTGGTTTTGCTTTACGACCTGCTTCACGGAAACCAGATTTAGCACAAAGTTCGAACGACATAGAATCAGAATCCACATCATGGTAGCTACCATCGAATACACGTACTTTCATATTGTTTACAGGATATCCGGCCAATACACCTGTAGCCATTGAAGTTTCAAATCCTTTCTGGATAGCAGGGATAAATTCTTTTGGAATAGATCCACCAAAGATATCGTTCACAAATTGGAAGTGTTTGCCTTCATTTTCTTTCAGCCATTCTTCATCAGCAGGTCCGATAGAGAATTGAATATCAGCAAATTTACCACGACCACCTGACTGTTTCTTTAAAACTTCGCGGTGTTCAACCTCTTTTCCGAAAGATTCTTTATAAGCAACCTGTGGTGCTCCCTGGTTTACTTCTACTTTAAATTCACGACGCATACGGTCTACAATGATCTCCAGGTGCAACTCTCCCATTCCACGAAGGATGGTTTGACCAGTATCTTCATCAGTATTTACACGAAGTGTAGGATCTTCTTCTACCAGTTTAGCAATTGCCATACCCATTTTATCAACGTCGGCCTGTGTTTTAGGCTCAACAGCGATAGCGATTACAGGTTCAGGAATGAACATGTTCTCAAGGGTAATCGGATGGTTCTCGTCACAAAGTGTATCTCCGGTTTTGATTTCTTTGAAACCTACTGCCGCAGCAATATCACCTGCTTCGATAAAATCGATTGGGTTTTGCTTGTTAGCAAACATTTTCATGATACGGCTGATACGTTCTTTCTTACCACTTCTTACATTCAATACATAAGAACCGGCATCAAGATGTCCGCTATAACAACGGAAGAATGCCAGACGACCTACGAATGGATCGGTCATGATTTTGAAAGCCAGAGCTGCAAATGGTTCTTTTGCATTTGGTTTACGGGTAATGGTTTCACCTGTATCAGGATCAGTACCTACTGTATCTTCAATATCTACAGGAGATGGCAGGTAACGACATACCGCATCGAGTGCAGTTTGTACACCTTTGTTTTTGAATGATGAACCACACATCATCGGAACGATGCTCAGATCGATACAAGCCTTACGGATTGCTTCATGAACTTCGTCTTCTGATATGCTGGCCGGATCTTCAAAGAATTTCTCCATCAAAGTATCATCGTATTCAGCTACTGCTTCAATCAGGTTCTGTCTCCAGAATTCCACATCTTCTTTCATATCAGCA
>CAZTCS010000143.1:0-7998 GCA_964611995.1 uncultured Sediminibacterium sp.
GTAATTCACTCCTGCCCTTATTTTGCTGTTGAATGAGTAATAATCAATTGAAATACTTTGACAGTAAAGAGCCGTTCATTTTAGAATCAGGCTCTTCATTGCCTGCGCTTACTATAGCTTACCATACCTATGGCACATGGAAAGGAAATTCATCGAAAGTAGTATGGGTTTGTCATGCATTAACCGCCAGTGCCGACTGTGCCGATTGGTGGAAGGGTTTAATTGGAGAAGGCTATTTGATTAATCCTGATGAATATTTTATTGTTTGTGCCAATATACTCGGCTCCTGTTATGGAACAACTGGTCCGCTAAGTATTAACCCGGAAACTTCGGCTCCTTATTATGCCAGTTTTCCGCAGGTAACTATCCGTGATATGGTGAATGCGCATATTCTCTTAAGGCAGCACCTTTCAATTGATACCATCCATTTATTGATTGGTGGAAGCATGGGAGGATACCAGGCATTGGAATGGGCATTGATGGAACCCACGGTAATTGAAAAAATGTTTTTAATTGCTACTTCTCCCTCTGAGAGTGCCTGGGGAGTTGCGGTGCATACAGCACAGCGACTTGCCATTGAAGCCGATTATACCTGGAAAAATGCGGATGAAAAAGCAGGAGCTGCCGGGTTAAAAGCAGCACGTGCTATTGGCATGCTTACCTATCGGAATTATGGGATATTCCAGCAAGCACAAACCGATCCCGATCCTGAAAAAATCGATGGATTCCGGGCATCATCATATATCAATTACCAGGGTGAAAAACTGGTAAAACGATTCAATGCATACTCTTATTGGCTGCTGACGAAAGCGATGGACAGCCACCATCTCGCCCGTAAACGTGGAGGCGATTTGATAGAAGCCTTAAATCGTATTAAACAACCTGTGTTAATTATTGGTATTGATAGTGATATACTTTGTCCGGTAGACGAACAAAGATTTATGAAGCAGCATCTTCCAAATGCTACACTTGTAGAAATTGGATCAACTTATGGCCATGATGGATTTATTATTGAAACACAGCAAATTACTGCTCATTTGGGACCATGGTTGCATAAGTAGAATAATCCCGAATAAGCAGTAATTTTGTATAAACAGGTAATTATGGGCATTTTCAGACAACTGGCAGAATACCTCTATATAAAAAAGAAAGATCCGAACCAGGAGCGTACGCAATGGATGAAATACATGCATGGTATGAACCGTATTTCATTGCTCATGTTTATTGCAGCCGTATGTATCATCCTGTTTAAATTGGTGATACTTCCACTTTTCCGGTAATGTATCCGGTTTTTAGGTAATTTAAAGGATGAAATTTGTAACTGTAATACTACTGTCTGCAGCTTGTTTAGTAGGAATAATAACAAATGCACAGGTGGCAGATACAATTCCCTGGCAATCGAAGCAAACCCTTACCTGGACAGACTACAAAGGATTGCCTGATAAAGAATCTCATTTTACTGCGCTCACACATGCTGAAATCAAATATAAAGTTACCGTTTATAAAACGCTTGCCAGATTTGAGTTTGTTACTTTGTTTATGAAGAAAAGTTCCTGGACAAAAACCAAGCGCGACGCTGTATTGCTTGAACATGAACAGATTCATTTCAATATTGCAGAATTACACAAGCGAAAGATGATGGAGATATTGAGCACAGAAAAGTTCTCTTACAATGGATTTGAAGCAACGATAAAAAGTATTGGTGACTCAATTAATTTGTTACGGCATCGTATGGATAATGCATTTGATGCAGATGTTGCGAATATGTATGATAATATTCTGGTGAATAAATGGAAGAAAGATATCGGAGAGGCATTGGACCGGCTTCGCTTATACGACCGCAACAATATATTTATCTCCTTTAAATAATTGTCTTATCAAAGCAGGGATACTAGTCTTTACTTCATTTTAGCGTTAGATAGTACACGGATTATCATGATCGTTATGATTTATCATGATAGATCTTGAAAATCATGAAAATCTGTGTTCTATTAATAACACTTAGTGCATTAACAGCAATCTAATATTTCTTTACCCGGCTTATTTTAAAATTATCTCATTCGCAAGCCCACATCTTTTTACCAATAATTGCAGAAAGCCTAAAGTGACCGCCAATCAAGGCTAGCAGCTAGAGGCTAGAAGCTAGCAGCCTAATTTCCCCGGACAGAGAGGCTAGAAGCTAGCTGCCAAATCTCCCCAGCTGCTAGTTGAGACGCATTTCCACCTTCAGATAAAACTTGCCATAAAGCATGATAGTCTGATAATATCTTTTGACGGTATTGATCGTCTTTAAGGATAAGTGACAATTCTGTAATCAGGTTGTCCGTGTTTAATTCATGTTGAATCAATTCCTTGACCACCAGTTTATCCATAATGAGGTTTACGAGGGAAATATATTTTATACTGATCAGTCGTTTTGCAATCTGGTAACTGATATTACTTCCTTTATAACAAACAACTTCGGGCACCCTTAGTAAAGCTGTTTCAAGTGTTGCCGTTCCGCTGGTAACAAGAGCGGCTTTTGCCTGTAATAACAGGTCATAAGTTTGGTTACTTACACTGCTAACATTTGGCGCTGTTGAAAGGAAGGGTTGGTAAAAATCATCATCTAACCCAGGTGCCTTTGCCACTACAAATTCATAATCAGGAAAATGACTGGCCACACTAAGCATAATGGGAAGCTTTTTGGTTATCTCTTGTTTGCGACTTCCCGGAAGTAATGCGATAATATTTTTGTGTTGATTTAAATCACCTTGTTTTTCCGCATCTTTTATTTTCTGTTCAATAACTTCTACCAGTGGATGTCCGACGTATTCAACATCCCAGTTCCATTTGTTTTTGTAGTAGGTTTTTTCAAATGGAAGTATACAAAGCATTTTATCGATGCATTGTTTCATTTGTTTAACCCTGTTTTCTTTCCAGGCCCAAACCTGCGGCGAAATATAGTAAGCAACTTTAAACCCTTGTTGTTTGGCCCATGTTGCAATGCGAAGGTTAAAGCCGGGGTAATCAATTAGCACCAATACATCAGGTTGCCACTGTTTAATATCTGCCTTGCAAAATTTGATATTGCGCATTATAGTTGGCAGGTTCATAACTACCTCTGTAAAGCCCATAAACGCCAGGTCCCGGTAATGTTTAACAAGAGTACCCCCTGCTTTCTGCATAAGGTCGCCACCCCAGCAGCGAATTTCTGCCGATGGGTCTTGTTTTTTTAAAGCCTTAATAAGGTTACTGCCATGCAAATCTCCACTGGCTTCACCGGAAATGAGGTAGTATTTCATTGTCGATTGTCAAATGTGAAACGTGAATTGTCAATTGTCAATTGTGAATTTGTAAAGAGTTTAATTAAAACTTCTTATTCACCATTCACTATTGACCATTCACATATCGTCCCGCAAATTACATTCCTACCTACGCATAACTGCCTTAATGGGAATTTATTTTTTCTTTAACTAAAAAAATAGTTGTAAAACTAAAAAATTAGTTTTATGTTTGTTTTGAGTTTAAAATAATCCCCATGAAACCATTAACAAAAGCAGAAGAACAGATCATGCATAGTATCTGGAAACTGGAAGAGGCATTTTTAAAAGATATTCTCGACCAGCAACCGGAGCCCAAACCACATTCAAATACGGTGGCTACCATATTAAAGATATTGGTGGAGAAAGGGTTTGTGGGCATAACGCCAGTAGGCAGAATGCACCGTTATTATCCATTGGTATCTAAGGAAACCTATTCTTCGAGTAGTATACGCAACCTGGTGGAAGGATATTTTGAGGGCTCATTCAGTGAAGCGGTTTCATTTATGGTGAAACAGAAAGATATCAGCGTGCGTGAATTAGAATTGTTGTTACAGGAAATTAAAAACGCTAAAAAATAACCCTATGCTAAGTGCTGCCTATTATTTCCTGCAGGTAATACTTTGTAGTGCCATCATGATGGGGTATTACTGGATTGCATTACGTAATAAAAAGTTTCACCAGTATAACAGGTTCTACCTGTTGACTGTCGCTGTTTTTTCATGGATGGTTCCGTTGGTAAAAATTCAGTGGGTAACATCATCTGCCAGCCAGCAACAGGTAATTCGTTTTTTGTCTGTAGTAGCAGATAATAATTCAGAAATAGAAGCAGCAATAGGCACCCGGGGTTATCACTGGAGTTTGGAAGGTATTGTGGAAGTTGTTTATTTAACGATATCTGTATTGTTGTTATCGTTGATGGTTAAGGCAGTATTTCAGATTTACCAACTGCTGAAGACGCATTCCTGCAAAAAGGTAGGAGATGTATTCCTAATCATTACCCAGGTTAAGGGGACGCCCTTTTCTTTTTTCCGATATATTTTCTGGAATGAAGCAATCGATATCCGAAGCGCATCGGGTAAACAGATTCTTCAGCATGAACTGACACATGTTCAACAAAAACATTCAATTGATAAGTTGCTCATCCAGCTTATGCTGATTCCCGGGTGGTTCAATCCATTTTTCTGGCTACTCAAAAAGGAAATGGAAATGATCCATGAATTCATTGCAGATAAGAAAGCGGTAGGGGATGGCGATACGGCTGCACTGGCGCAAATGTTGTTAACGGCTGTTTATCCTACACAACGTTTCGAGCTTACGCATCCGTTCTTTTTTTCACCCATAAAAAGGAGGTTGCAAATGTTAACCAATCATAAAAACCCAAAATTCAGTTATATCCGCAGGCTACTCATTTTACCATTGCTGGCGGTAGTTATTGTTTTATTTGCTTTCAGAAACAAAGAGTACAGATCACTACATCCGATTTCAGTAAAAAATGTGCTGGAAAGTGTACTACAAGATGTGCAATCTTCACAAATAAAGGATGTATTTGTAACGGGCAATAAACTAGATGGTTATTCACCCATAAAATTGGTACGCACCTATCGCGTCGTAATTCATCCGGGTCATGGTGGTGATGATAAGGGTGCAATAGGTATCAATGGCACAACAGAAGCTGGTTTAAATCTGCAATTGGCAAAAATGTTGAAGGAGAAAAACCAAAATCCCAATCTGGATATTGTCTTGACAAGAAGCTCAGATGCATACCAAACAGTTGAGCAAACTGCAACAGCAGCCAATGAATTATCTCCTGATCTGTTCGTATCTATTCACATGAATAGCTCAGGTATTACCCAGCGTAATGGAAAAACAACGGGTAATGGTAAATTAAATGGTGCTGAAATATTTGTTGCTGAAAAATCTAAAGCCTTTGATTACGAAGAGAGCTACCAACTGGCCAATTGGATCGGCAACATGTTTAAACAATCACAGATTAGATTTTCCGGTATCAAAAGCAGACAAAAAGGGATTTATGTATTACAGGCTGTAAAGAGTCCTTCGATACTTGTAGAAGCTGGCTATTTGTCAAATAAGGACGAAGCTGCTCTATTACAAAAACCCGAATACCAGGAAAAAATTGCGCTCGCTTTATTGAAGGGTATTGAACAATATTTAGCGACGAATAAAACCAATCGAAAATATACGGTTACGGATGCTCCGCTTAATTCCAAAAGTATAATAGGAACGCCTGTGAATACGGCGATGTTAACAGGGGATAAATCCACCATATTTACGTTTGCTGGCAATATCCAAACAATAAAAAAAGATGAGAAAGGTAATTTACAATACATTGGTCTTGAAGGTAACCCATCCGTAAGGGTTGTTGGGAATGGCGAGTCAGCAGATAGTATATTGTATTTGTTGGATGGAGATAAAATAAGCTACCAACAATTGAATGGAATTAATGCAAACAGCATTAAAAAAATCGATGTCATCAAAGATCCATCTTCAGTAAAAATGTATACTGACGATGATGTGAAAGGAGTAATACTAATAACATCAAAGAAAAGGGCCGATTTTGAAGCAGTAAGTGAAAGTCAGTTAAACAAAAATGCTGGTGAACCTTCCACCAATGTCAATGTATCGACTAATACCAATACATCGATTAACAAGCCCATTCAAAAACAGGAACCTGTATCATTTCCTGGTGGAGAAATAGCCTGGAGAAAATACCTTGAACGAAACCTGAAAGTTGCTGTTCCAGTTGAAAATGGAGCAGGGAATGGGAAGTATATTGTAAAGGTTTCCTTTGTTGTAGATAAGCAAGGAAAACTCAGTGAAATAAAAGTATTAGATGATCCGGGTTACGGTACTGCACAGGAAGTGGTTCGCCTACTTTCTAAAGGGCCGAATTGGGTACCTGCCAAAGTAAATGACAAACCTGTTATATCCAGGTTTGAGAAAACGGTAACTTTTATGGTTAGTGATGGAGAGGAAGAAACATCAAAAGTGAAAGAAGTTCAACTGGAGAAGGTTTATGTTAAGCTAAAGGAGCCTCCCTATTTTCCTGGTGGACTAGCTGCTTGGACAAAATACCTTGAAAAAAACCTTGATAGAGATATTGTGAAACGTAAGGGTGGGCCAAATGGAAAGTATACCGTTCGATTAACCTTTCAGGTAGATGAGCAGGGTAAAATAAGCAATATAACTTCTAATGATCCGGGTTATGGTGCTAAAGAAGAAGCCGAAAGAATGTTGAAAAATGGACCAAATTGGAAACCTGGAACCTATGATGGAAAACCTGTTAGGGCTGAACACACAATGAGTATCACATTCGTGAATGCCTGATTTTTTTTAGCCACCGATTCACAGATTAGAACCGATTAATCTGTGAATCTGTGGCTAAAAAAATCCTACACAAACCACTTAAACGATAAAGCTACCAGAGCGTAAATACAAGTGGCAATAAATACCCCTTTGGCTGTCTGGTCTTTCTGGCGATTAATATACAGGGTAAAAACAATTGCATTTGCAATCAGCGACAGACTGATTATGCCCGTGAGCATCGAAGGGTTTTTACGTATTAGTTGTAAAAATTCCTCAAAACTAAACAGCCTGAACTTTACCAGGTAATACACAAAGAATCCCAGCACAGGCGCCAGAAAACCCAATATCAATCCAAGTCGGAGATGGTCTTTTTTAAACATCAGAATTTCCATTTGGTTTCTAGTTGCTGTTTCAGCTTATAATTTGTCAGGTCAAACTGAACAGGAACCACGCTTACAAAATTATTTTTCAAGGCCCACACATCGGTATCTTTTCCTTTATCGAAATTTACGAACTCACCAGTGAGCCAATAGTATTTTTTACCATGTGGATCCTTTCGCTCATCAAATTCTTCCTCGTATTTGGCATAAGCCTGTCTGCAAATTTTGATACCCTTAATTAATTTTTCCTGCACTGCAGGAATATTTACATTCAGGCATAAATGTTTGTCCAGACTTTTACCCTTTAATAATTGCTGAACAATAATCCTGGCATATTTTCCTGCTGCGCTAAAGTCTGCATCGATACTCAGATCTAATAAGCTGAAGCCAATGCTGGGAATGCTTTCAATTGAAGCTTCCAGGGCGGCAGACATTGTACCCGAATAAATTACATTGATGGAATGATTGGCTCCATGATTGATTCCACTTACACATAAATCGGGCTTACGATGCAGGATTTTGTCAACTGCAATTTTAACGCAGTCAACCGGAGTACCACTACAACTATAAGCTTCTATTCCATCAAAAGTGTTCGACTTCTGCAATCGCAATAATTGTCCAATGGTAATGGCATGTCCCATTCCGCTCTGTGGTTTATCGGGTGCTACCACTACAATTTTACCCAACCCCTTTACAGCTTCTACTAAAGCACGAATGCCCGGCGCATTGATGCCATCATCATTTGTAACCAGAATAACCGGTTCTTTCTTTTTACTTGTTTTTGACATAACTGCAAGATACAAACTGCAAGTGGTGAATGGTGAATTGTGAATTAGTACTGTTCGGGGAAATTTGGCTTCAAGCTACAAGCCGCAAGCTTCAAGCCTTGATTAATGCTTGTTTTAGGCTTTCTGCTATTAATGGAATAAAAGGCGGGGTATAATTTAAAATGAGCTGGTTAATGAAATAGTTGATTCCCGCTAATGCAC
>CAZTCS010000144.1:0-7918 GCA_964611995.1 uncultured Sediminibacterium sp.
TGTACCGATAAATCATACAGAGAAATAGCAGAACTCATGGGTACAAGCCTGCGTAATGTAGACGAAACAAGGGATAACCTTTTTCAGAAACTACAAACCCCAACACGCGTAGGACTCGCACTCTTTGCCATAAAACATGATATAGCGCGGTTGTAATTAAACTGTCTCAGTTCGATCGATTTGTTTTATAAAAAAGGTCCCGACCAGCAAGTTGGGACCTTTTTAACAGACGAATGTCCAACATCCAATGTCGAACTTCGAAGTTGGATATTGGATGTTGGATATTCTTCTGTTTTACCCGATTTCCCAGACTTCTTTACCACGCAGCAACTTGTCCAGGTCTCCTTTTCCTTTGGTGGCGATGATTTCTTCGAGTTGAAGGGCCATTACATCTTCATAACAGGCCCTTTCTGTTTCATAAAACACCCCAAAAGGTCTTGGGAAATGTGTTCCCTGCTGGTTGGGGTTATCGAACATGCGGATCAGGGCCTGTGCTTTATAAAAATCTTTTTCATCATGAATCCATAAGTCGTCGGCACTAACAGAACCGTCTGTAAGGTCAACCACTACTGGTTTCATGCCATCTATTTTAATACCTTTCTGTTGGCTGGTACCATAGATCAATGGTTTGCCATGCTCCAGAAATAATGCCTGCTCTGGCTTGGTTCCTTTTTCTGTGAATATTTCAAAAGCACCGTCGTTGAAAATATTACAGTTCTGGTAAATCTCCAGCATAGACGCACCTTTGTGCTGATGCGATCTTGTTAGCATTGCCTGTAAATGTTTCGGGTCACGATCCATACTACGTGCAATAAAACTCGCATCGGCTCCCATCGCTAAAGCAAGGGGATTAAATGGATGGTCGATACTACCATAAGGGGTACTCTTGGTAATTTTTTGTTCTTCTGAAGTTGGTGAATACTGTCCTTTTGTTAAGCCATAAATCTGGTTATTAAAGAGCAGGATATTTACATCAAAATTTCTTCTCAACAAGTGAATGGTATGGTTACCTCCAATACTTAAGCTATCCCCATCACCCGTAACGATCCACACGCTTAACTCAGGGCGCGATGCTTTCAACCCACTTGCAATGGCAGTGGCCCTTCCATGAATGGAGTGCATACCAAAAGTATTCATGTAATATGGGAAGCGACTGCTACAACCGATTCCACTGATGATCACAATATTTTCTTTCGGCACACCAATACCCGGCATGATCTTTTGCACCTGTGCCAAAATAGAATAATCTCCACACCCCGGACACCAACGCACTTCCTGGTCTGTGGCGAAATCTTTTGCGGTTAATACCGGCGCTGTTGTAGTTGTTGCTGACATACTTATCAATAATTAATAATGATCTGAGCGGCTCTCAGGTAACAAAGTTCCGAAAAAAGCTTTACTATTCTCCTGCTGCCGTTAATTCCTCCCAATATTCTGCTGCCCTGCGCGTATGTGGTATTACGATGGTTCCACCTACGATATTGGCCACAGCAAATATCTCATACATTTCGTCTGTATTTACGCCTAATTCATGGCATTTACCCAGGTGGTATTTTATACAGTCATCGCAACGGAGTACCATACTTGCTACCAATCCGAGCATTTCTTTGGTTTTTTTGTCGATAGCCCCCTCATCATAGGTATTGGTATCGAGGTTCCAGAGACGTTTCATTACCAGGTTATTCTTACTCAGTATAACCTCATTCATTTTTTCCCTGTACGTATTAAATTCTTCCACCAGTTTGCCCATAATTTGCCTTTTTAGCCTGTAAAAGTACAAAAGCCTATGACTGCGCATGTCATTTATTTGTATTTTAAAAGCTTAAACCTATAACATGAAGCAGTTATTCCTTTGGATCTGTCTCCTTTTCTCCGGCCTGCTGATGGCCCAAAATGGTACAGAATTGATTAAAGTCACCGATATGCTCAAAATGAGTCAGGTCGGAAATGTGAGTATAAGTCCAGATGGCAGCAAAACCATTTATACCGTAACAAGCATTGAGCCTGATGGTGATACAAAATGGGAATACAGGTATGCGAATAAATTATACCTCATCAATAATAATGACCCCTCCAATGCAAAACAGATTGGAGGTCCGGGTTCACCTATAGCACAAGCTGCCTGGAAGCCAGATGGTAAGCAACTTGCTTTTACCCGACCAGTTAATGGTAAGTCGCAGATATTTTTATTGAATGTTGAAAATGGTGAAACAAACCAGCTAACCAATTTTAAATATTCCGTAAGTGGCCCACGCTGGAGCCCCGATGGTAAAAGAATCATTTTCTCAGTAAGCCTCAGACTAGAGCAATTATTAACCGATGAAACATTAAATCCGGGCAAGAAAGTACCAGGATGGTCGCTTGAGAAACCTGGATTTGCTGCCAATGAACACCTGTTAAACAATGCCAAACCTGACCCAGACGGAAGCACAGAAGAAATAAGGGCATACCTGAATTTGAATGCCACTGCACAGAAAGCCAAAGTAATCAATAAACTTAACTTTCAACAGGAATCTACCACATCCGGTGAACTGAGCTTTACCCATTATTTCATTATGGATGCAGATAGCACTAGCGTTCCTAAAGCGATCACTTCAGGATTCAATCGTTTTGGCAGCATCGATTTTACACCAGACGGAAATCAACTGATCATTACCGGTAATGCCAATCTTACCATACACCCAGACAGGGTACTGGAAAATGAAATTTATCTGGCAAATACCGACGGTTCAAACATGAGAAAAATATTGGGTGAAAAAGGAAAGAGTTATAATAGTCCCACCATTTCACCTAGTGGCAAATGGCTGGCATTTCAGGTTGGCACCACTTCTTTCGTAAGTGTTCCCAGTCTTTCAGTAATGCCATTAAATGGCAAAGCATCAGATGCGTTCATCATTCCATTCGACAGAAATAAAAGTGGACTTACCTGGAGTAAAGATGAATCATCCATTTATTTCACCGCACAAAGCAATGGTGGTGCACCGCTCTACAGAGCCGATATAAGCAGCAAACAGGTAAAGCAATTATCTGGTTATGATGCTGGCATCGGAAGTTTTGATATCGTAAACGATCTTGTTATATATAGTAAAACGATGGTAACAAATCCATCAGAGTTGTATAGCAACCGTACCGATATGCTAGAGGAAAAAAGACTCACTTCATTGAATCACAACTGGCTGCAAGGAAAAAAATTGAGTCTTCCAGAAAAAGCTTCTTTTGTTAACGAAAAGGGATTGAAAGTAGAATACTGGGTAATGAAACCAACCAATTATGAAGCAGGAAAAAAATACCCTACCATCTTAAATATACACGGTGGACCTTCAGCTATGTGGGGACCAGGCGAATATTCTATGTGGCACGAATTTCAATATTATGCGTCCAAAGGATATGCCGTGGTATATGGTAATCCGAGGGGATCCGGAGGTTATGGGGTAGATTTTTTAAGGGCGAATGTAAACGACTGGGGAGCAGGACCAACTTCAGACGTACTTACCTATCTCACCAAAGCTACAGGTGGCGGATTTATTGATACTGCTAAACTTGCCGTAACAGGAGGTTCTTATGCTGGCTATCTTGTAGCCTGGATCATTTCACACGATCAACGTTTTAAAGCTGCCTGTGCACAGAGAGGGGTGTATGAATTGGGAACATTTTTTGGAGAGGGTAATGCGTGGAGGTTGGTACCAAACTATTTTGGTGGTTACCCGTGGGAAGCAAAGGCAAAGCCGGTTCTTGAAAGGGAATCACCCATTAATTATGTAGATAAAATCAAAACGCCCTTTATCATTTTCCATGGGGAGAATGATTTACGTACAGGGGTTATACAAAGTGAAATGCTGTACAAGAGTTTGAAAGTATTAGGAAGAACCGTTGAATATGTGCGACACCAGGGCGGAACGCATGAGCTTACCAGAAGCGGCAATAACAGACAGCGAATTGATCAGATGTTAAGGACACTGGAATTCTTTGATCGGTTTATTAAACACTAGTCCTTACTAAATAAAATTTAAGCCACAGATTCACAGATTAATCGTTTATAATCTGTGAATCTGTGGCTTATCATTTCGCTTAATATAGCGCTAATTAAAAATCATTTCAAATTCTTCAACCAATCCACCAACCCCAAATGAATTTTGGTGGCTACGTCTGTATGAAATTTGGTGCTGATTATTTTCTTTTCATCTGCTTCATTGCTCAAGAAAGCAATTTCAACCAATACATTTGGAAAATCTGTTGGTGAATTAAGTGCAAAATTAAAACTACCCACATTGCCAAATTCATTCAGCTTTAACTCCAGCATTCGCTTTAAAATAGCAGTTGTGAGTGGTCTGAAGCCAATATGTTTATAATAAGTACTTGTTCCGTTGATGGCGCTATTGCCACTTGAATTCAGGTGTAAACTAATGACCAAATCAGGCTTTTGTTCCTGTAACCAGAGTATACGGTCTTTGTTATCGAAAGTGGTATCATTGGTACGGGTCATGATAATATCTTTTACCCCTTTTAACTTCAATTGTTTCTGCAAGGCTTTGGCAAATCGAAGCGTATACAGTTTCTCAGATGCCCTTGCTTTAATACCTGTTGCTCCGGAATTAGTGCCACCATGACCAGCATCAATGGCAATACGCAGGTGTTTTAGATCTGTGAGCTTAGGCTGCCTGCGAACTTGCACTACCAGCGATCTGCCGATATACGAGATACTATAACCCCAGTGTTGCTGGTGTTTTAATTCAATAATCAATCTGTATACATCGTCTTCTACCTGCTGGTAGTATACGTTTTTTACTTCTTTTAATGTTTGCAGTTGCGTGATCCAGTTAGTATTGCTTTGTACTCCGTAAATGTCTACCACAATTTTAGACGGATTGATTTCCATCCAGCTCTTATATGGAAGTCTCTCTTCCATGATTACAGCAATATTATCTGTATCGGTAGTGGTATCTCCTTTTGCACTGATTGATCCGGTGAGGTACCAGGGCTTTAGGGAGTTGGCACTATCTGTTTTTACATATTGCTGCTCTATAAATGCCTGGTGAAACTTAGATAACTGAACGAGGTACATACCCTTGATGGTATCCATTACCCTTAAAGCTATATTCGAATCGATATAGCCCATTTTTGCACCTCCGAGCCTGTCTTCTCCTAACCCATAAGCCAGGGCTGGTAGCTTTCCGGTTGACCTGCCGATCCATGGCGTGTAAAAACCAGACTGAGCGCTGGTTGTAATTGCTAACGCTAAAAACAATCCTATCAATACCGTTTTCATATCGTCAATTTACTGTAAATACAAACAAAAAGGCCTCACTGCTTTGAACAGTGAGACCTTTGTTTGAGCAAGCAACCGTAAAACAAAGACCAAATATGTGAAATCTTTGTGAATTCTGGTAATTTTTTTCTGCTTTTTTTCTTACAAATGATAGCCGTTGTCTGCCACCAGTCTTTCACAGATCCTGCGACGGGCATCTTTTGAATTAAAGGGCTCCACTTTGGTGAAGCGTTTTAGTCCAATATGCATCATACGAAGCTCATCCCCGTCGGCAAAACTATTCAGGGCATCTTTACCTGCTTTATTGATACGATCGGCCGCATCATAGATATAAGTGCGCATAATATCGGCCTGTAACTGGGTAGCAGAAGCACCATTTTTCTCGGTGAGTTTCATCACACGAAGGAGAGCGCTTTCAGCATTATAGGTTTCGATGGCCATATCTGCAATATTCATCAACACTTCCTGTTCTTTCTCGAGTTGCATCATTAATTTCTGTACAGCTGCACCGGCTACCATCAGGATGGCTTTCTTGAAATTGGCGATATATTTTAACTCCTTGCTGAATGCTGTTTCTTCTTCTGAACCAAAATCAGGAATACTCATCAATTCTTTCTGAACGGCCATTGCAGGACCCATCAGGTCAAGCTTGCCTTTCATGGCACGTTTTAATACCATGTCAACAGTTAACAGCCTGTTTATTTCATTGGTGCCTTCATAGATACGGTTGATGCGACTATCACGATAGGCTTTTGAAATCATGTATTCATCGCTAAAGCCATTACCACCATGTATCTGTACACCTTCGTCTACTACATAATCAAGCACTTCGCTACCAAACACTTTCAGCATGGCACATTCAATCGCAAATTCTTCGGCAGCGCCAAGTAAGGCTTCTGCAAAGCTTTTCCCGCTATCCATCAACTCATGTTCTTTGTTATCGATCCATTTAGATGCACGGTAAAGAGCCGATTCACAAACCCACATACGAATGGCCATCTCCGCCATTTTATGTTTGATGGCGCCAAACTTGGAGATAGAGATTTTAAACTGCTCTCTGGTAATTGCGTATTGTATAGAAGTTGTAGCTGCACGTTTTGACCCACCCAATGCAGCAGCACATAATTTAAGTCGGCCGATGTTGAGGATATTAAATGCGATCACATGACCACGACCAATTTCTCCCAACACATTTTCTACCGGCACTTTACAATCCTGGAAATACAATTGAACGGTGGAAGAACCCTTGATACCCATTTTATGTTCTTCCGGACCCTGGGTAAATCCTTCAAAACCACGCTCTACAATGAACCCGGTAAATTTATCGCCGTCAATTTTTGCAAACACGGTATACACGTCTGCGAAACCACCATTGGTGATCCAGCATTTTTGTCCATTCAGTATATAATATTTTCCATCATCACTCAGCTTGGCCGTAGTTTTTGCGCCTAGTGCATCACTACCGCTATTTGGTTCTGTTAAACCATAAGCACCTTTCCATTCACCGCTGGCGAGTTTGGGTATATATTTTTCTTTTTGCGCCTCGGTACCAAAATATAAGATCGGCAGAGAACCAATGCCCGTATGCGCAGCTACCGCAACCGAGAAAGAATGTCCGCCACCTAATCCTTCGTTCACAATGGTCGAGGTTATAAAATCTTTTCCTAAACCACCGTATTGTTCCGGAAAGGAGGTCGACAATAATCCTTGTTCACCCGCTTTCTCAAGCAGTGAAGGCATCAGCCCTGTTTCCAGTTTGTCGATACGTTCAACAATTGGTAGTACTTCAGCGTCCAGGAACTGGGTACACATATCCATCACCATTCTCTGCTCTTCATCAAAGTCCTCTGGTATAAACGTGTCGAAGGGATTGCTCTCTTTAATGAGCCATTCACCACCCTGTAAGGCTTTCGCCTGTTTTGTTGTTTCCATGGAATTTTGTATTAAAGTTTATTATATTTTTTGCGGATAAGGAGTTAGGTATTAGGGGTTAGGTATTAGGAATTAGTAAGGATTTCCGAACCCTAACCCCTGAACCTTAATTCACCTAACCTACCCTGCTACATCCGACATCTGACATCTGACATCTGACATTCTTTACGTCAAATTATCATATACCCTCTGAAACACAGACTTCACTGTTTCTATTTCCTCTTTATGAACGCCTACCAGGGCCTCATTCATGGTTTGATTGGCGAGGTCGATGGTGAGGTCTTGCAATGATTTTGCGGCATCTGTTAGACATACCAGGTTAATCCTCCTGTCTTCCTTTGATGCCGTTCTTTTAACCAGTTTCTGTTTCTCTAGGTTATCAATTAAACGCGTAATGCTCGGTTTGTCGCGGAAAGTACGGTTGCAAAGTTCTTGTTGACTCAGGCAATCTTCCTTCCACAAATGATACAAAACACTCCATTGCTCAATGGTGATCTCTAATCCTGCATTCCGAAAATTCTTCTGCAATCTTCTGGCAACAGCCGTTGAAGCCATCCCATTGATAACACTATATAATTCTCCGCGTTTAAATTGGTTGTTTGACATATAGTTAGTTATGCAACTATTTTCAAAGTAAATTTGTTTCTTTGATATTGCCAAGAATAAATCCTTAAAATTCTATGCCAGCACCGCTTTTTATTGAAATACATGGTTCAAGGC
>CAZTCS010000145.1:0-7820 GCA_964611995.1 uncultured Sediminibacterium sp.
GCTTACAACAATTCCCCGATATCCAATTGGAGAAAGATACATTGAATACTGTAAAACTAATAGATGTGCTGTGGTTTCAAAAGGGGACAAATAATGTAATTGCTGCTTTTGAAGTGGAAAAAAGCACCAGTATTTATTCAGGCATTTTAAGGTTGACAGATTTGAGTTATACAATTGCAGATGGTGATGAAGTGTTCTATCTGATTGTGCCTGATAAGAGAGAAAAAGATGTTTGCCTTCAACTTTCCCGTCCTGCAATTAAACAAAACAATGTAGTAATTAAATACATCCTTTTTTCTGAATTACGTAGTCATTGCAATGCACTGTGCAAGTTTGGCGAGAGTCATCATATTATGGAGAAGATAGCGAAGGCAGTATAAAAAGCGGCAGTTAATGCAACTGCCGCTTTTCGTTTAAAATTTTGCTCCAACAGATATAAAGAATGTTCTTCCGTCAGCCGGTAAAGCACCTGGTCCCGGATAACCACCTGCTCTGCGGGTGAAATATCTTTCGTTAAATAAATTATTTGCTCCTGCTTTCAGGTTTAGCCCTTTTGAAAATTTATAAGTAGCTGTTAAATCAGTTACAGTATAAGACGGTATTAAACCATTGTTGCCATTTGCCGAAGGTGTAACTGTATTATTGGCATCGCTAAAGGTTTCTCCTACATTGCTAATCTGTACAGTTAATAAAAAGCCTTTGTAACCGCCTGTTATTCCGCTACGGAAAATATTCGTGGGTGCATTCTCCACTTTCTTACCTTTTGTACTGGCATCTTTATGGTTGCCACTGTATTTAGCATCTGTATATCCATAAGATCCAAAAATAATTAAATCTGCATCCTTGTTTTTTCCGAATGCCCTGAAAGGATTAAATTCTACATACCCCTCAAACCCTTTGCTGGTACTGCTGCCAACATTAGTAATAAGCCGGTATGAAGGTGTTCCGCTAACAGTAATTGTCCCTACACGGTTATCATACTGTAAGTAAAATCCACTTATATCAAACTGAAGAAAATCTTTCACTTTACCACGATAGCCTAAATCAATATTGTATCCCTTTGCATCTTTCAAATCTGCGTCAACCACATCGGTTGTAGGTGGAGCTTGCAAATTTGCAAACTGAATAGGGCGATAAGCCTGGGAAAAATTTGCATATACCTCAGTAGATCTGGTAACATGGCACTCCGTTCCCACACCAGCGAGAATAAAACTTCTATCTCTTGTAATATTCTGTAAGATTATTTCTGTACCGCCTGATGTATATCCATTTCGCCCGGAAGATGAACCTTCCAGCCATTCATATCTTATTCCGGGTATTATCAAAAACTTATCGCTTATGCGAAAAATATTTTCTGCAAATGCAGCTGTGTTTCTGGACTTAAAAATAATATCACGGGGATAATTACCGGTTATGGTAACATCATATCCTGTACCTGTTGTTCCTTTACCGTCGGCTTGCCTGGTGGTAGTGCCGGTATATAAACGGATACCAGCAGATAAAGTATTTTTCATTTTACCAAGTCTATAATCAGTAATGATACGACTCTCCAGACCATAATTCCTATATTGGTCAAGATTCACTACTCTGTTGTTGTAGCTAAGTGTTGCAGGGTTAATACTGTCTTTGGTAGTGATGGATTGTAAAAATCCAACACTGTTTCGGTCTCCGATGGTACCAAATAATTTGGTATTCCAGCGGGTGTTTTCATTTATTTGAAAGTTGGCGATTAATGCAGGGGTTGTCCAGGTTATATCAAACCAATTCCGGCTGCGGAAACTTTGTTGGGCATCCTGCTTTATTTGTTCATCTGTTAAACCACCTGGTTGCTGGCTGCGGATATGCGAACGCATTACTTCAGCCGTTAATGAAAATTTTGTTGTGAAATTATAGGTTACAGTACCATAACCAGCATTTGTAAAATAGCGGCTGTTTTCTCTCCATCCGTCTCCATTACGATGGTCGAAAAATGTATAATAATGAACTTTCCCTTTCTTGCCGCCTATTGCATTATAGCTGTTGAATAGGCCATTGCTTCCAATTGTTTGCTGTGTCTCAAATTCAAAAGATTTGTTCACTTCGCTGCCATTTCTGAGAATGTAATTTACCAATCCGCCAAATTGTGGTCCATATTGCAAAGAACCATGCCCCCTTACAATTTCTATTCGTTGTACAGCCTGTAGCTGTGGATTATAGTATGCTTCGGGATAACCAAAAGGATCCGCAGCAATATCATATCCGTTTTGACGCACATTAAACTCCCAACTGCGGTTGGGACTTAATCCACGAGCAGCAATACCAATCTGAATTCCGCTGGGGTCGCTTTCCCAGATATGAATTCCGGGTACTTTTGCCAATACCTGCCGCATGTTATTTGTTACTACATTACCCTGCACATTATCCAGCACAATCAGTGTATTCTTTTTGCCTGCATAAATATTTGTGCCAACAATTTCCGGCATTTGCTGATAATCGCTTTTGCTGTTTCTACCCACTACAGTCACATCGGGCAGACTTTTTATCAGTAGTGTATCACTATTTCCTTTTTTGGTTTGCCCGATAGCTACATTTAATACCCATATCATTAAACACAAAACAAGCGCTCTTTTACTCATAAGTATGATTTTGAATTGCAAAAGTGCTAATGCCTTGTATAATACCACTTATGTAAAAGGGAAATAGAGTTATGCAATGCGGAAATAGTTAGGTTTAGTCAATAAATAGCAGACAGGCAACCTATTTTCATTTAACTTATACTATTAAAATCATGCGGCTGTTATCATATGATAGTAATTCGGTGATTCAGTAATTTCAGTTGAGTGGGGTGAGGCTATCAAGAAAAAAGGGGTAAAAACACGTTTAGCTGACGTAAATGCTACATTTTCAACGGGAAAGCCAAGCAAGAATAGCTGTAAGTGGCAGCAAAATTTTATAAAAATTGTCTATAATTTTACAAATTTGCTAAACCATTCTGCCATATCTTCGTCTTTAAAAGGAGTAGAGGTTCGCTAAAAACTCTTATTTTAGCCATCATAAATGAAACGGAGTTTATCCATAAAACTGAAAGCGCTGTTCCTGCTGGTTGTATTTGCGACAAATACGGCAGTGGGTTTTGCCTGTGCTATAGGTGTAGATATGGGTTTTAATTCTTCCTCTCATCATAACCAAACTGAAGCGTCTGCAGAAGTGCATATTCACAAGGATGGGAAAAACCATGTTCATGAAAAGGAAACAGCAACAGTAACAAATCATGTTCATGAAAATGGCATTAATCACCAACATGATAGTGAGCCCACAACACTAATTCCCGTTGATGGCAACAACTTACTTACAAAAGAGGATGGCGGATGTTGCACCAATGAAGTACTCGAGTTTCAAGATTTGGATAAAAATATTTCCGTAAATACTACTGGTATCAATGTGCCGGTATTTGTGGCAATTCTTAGTACTTATTTTAATATTGATTTCTCAGCGGCTGTCAAGGATTTTCCTGTCCATTATAAGGTTCGTTTTTATTACCCCCCACCGACTGAAATACGCATAGCGATTCAGCGTTTCCAGATTTGATTATGGTAAAACAGGTGAAGCTTTTTGCTTCATCCAACTTCATTTGCGTTTTGCAATATGAGGCTATTTGTTTTACCGTAATCAATTTTTATGTTCAGATATCGTATCATAGTTTTTCTTACAGGCTTCATCAGTTTTTCGGCATCGGCACAGCAGGTGCTCACAGAAGATGAAGCTGTGTCTAAGGCATTGGCTAATAACAAGAATATCCAAGCTGCATCACTGCAAGTAAAACAACAGCAGCAGTTACTGAAATCAGCCATCAATCTTCCTAATCCCGAGTTCTTTTGGGAAAGCCCTACAGGTAACTTTTATACCGGTAGCATTACGCAGTCGTTTGAATTTCCCACCGTGTACAGTAATCAGTACCGTTTGCAAAAGCAGCAAATTGGTGTGGCGCAAAAAGAAAAGCAACTAACAGAAGCAGAGTTAAAGTATCGAGTTAAAGTCTTATACTTAGAAATACAATACGCTGATTCGCTAGCCTCACAATTATACATACAGGATACCCTGTACGAAAAAATAAAGCTGTCTGCCATCCGCCAGTTCAGAGCTGGGCAAATAGATTATCTGCAACAAACATTTGCTGAAACACAGTATGGTGAAATTCATAATCAATATCAACAGTCGCTTGTAAGAGCCTCCTCTTTAAAGGCGCAGTTGCAATGGTTCACAGGCATTAAAGATACTATTTCAGTAGAGCCACTTGCTATTTCACTTTCTCAGGTACAGTTATCTCTTGCGCCTGATTCCACAGCGTTATTTGCAAATCCTGCCCTACAAATATTACAGCAGCAGGAGAATGTAGCCAAACAAAATATTGCATTGCAAAAAAGCAAAGCGCTACCTGGATTGGCTTTTGGTTATTTCAACCAGGGCGAAAGGGATACGAAATGGTTGAATCGTTTCAGGGTTGGCGTAACTATTCCGTTATGGTTCGGACAATATAAAAGTAATATCAATGCAGCCAAAACGGAGCAACAGGTTATTCAAAGCAAACAGCAGGGATTGCAGCAAGACTTATCTGCACAAACGATTAATACAAACAGCGAAATGCGAACCAACTGGCAGTCTGTTCAGTATTATCAACAAACAGGGTTAAGAAAAGCACAGGAAGTGATTACTACTTCACAACGCTTTTTTGTGAGTGGTGAAATTGATTATATCAGTTTACTAAGAAACAGCAACGATGCTTACACTGTTTACCAGAAATACCTGGAAGCAGTACGAAATTATAATCTCAGCGTTATCAATCACAAATATTTAATGGGTCAGTTATGAAACGAATAATCATTCAATTTTTATTGGGGCTATTGCCGGTATTTACATTTGCACATGGCGGCGAAGACCATGGTGATGCTAAAAAAACAGCTATATCACCTGCAAGTTATTTCTCCTCTGAGGCTGCTTCTGAAGTCTATGAGGTATTGTTAAAGTACAGCCCGATAGTGCCGGGCAAGGAAACGTTACTTCGTTTATATTTAAGTGAATACAATACCAATAGCCCTATTGACAGTGCTAAACTGGAAGTAACGGTAGCTGACAATCCCAATATAAAGATTACTGTTACAAGGATTGATAGGGGTGTATTTGAATTGAAAACTACATTTCCAGCAAAGAAAGCATACAATCTTGTACTCAATATCAATAGCTATGCAGGCATTGATTTAATTCAACTAAACAATATTGAAATAGGGAAAGAATTGACTGCAGCAGTTACAACAGAAAGCACCCCGCATTCTCATTGGTATAGCAGCAATTGGTTTTTTGGTTTGGTTGGTATGCTGACCGGCTTACTTGTTATGTTCTTTGTTACCAGAGGTCGCAGCAGGAAAATAATTACGGGAGCAATTATTCTTTTTTGTCTTTTGCCAACAGCCACTTACAATCCGGTATCTGCACATGGTGGTGAAGACCATGGTGACGCGGCAGGTAAAACTGGCGGTGGCTCTTCCACCACCTTTATAGTTGAAAAGGAAACACAATTCCTTTTTAATATTCAAACGCAGAAAATTAGCACAGGTGATTTTAATGAATCATCCGTTTTACTAGGAACAGTAACTGCAGCTCCGCAGGGTCGGGCAGTCATACAAACGCCGCAATCAGGTAAAATCGTTTCATTAAGAGTAGCTCCCGGTCAACGGGTTGGCAAAGGGCAAGTGGTAGCTGTAATAGAGCAACAAGTTGATGCCGGGACGCAAATTAGTATCAACGCCCAAAGTAACAGTGTAAATGCAGAATATGAAGCTGCCAAAGCGCAATATGACAGGTTGTTGGGTATAGCAGACATTGCCGCAAAGAAAGATATTACCGAGGCCAAAGCCCGTTTAGAAAGTGCCCAGAAAAATAAGGCACTCTTTGATGCCAATACCGGAAAGAATACCGGTAATACAAAAACTATAAGCCTTTCTTCTCCTGTTAGTGGTGTTGTTGGCACATTTAATTATGCAATTGGTGCTGTGGTAAACAGCGGAGAAACCTTGTTTGAAATAACCAATCTTGATCAGGTATTTGTGGAAGCCCAGGTATTTGCAGGTGACGCTCAAAAATTGAAACTAGCAACAGGGTTTACCACCATTTCAAATACAGATACACTGGTTTATACATTGAAAGTGATCAGCACTGCCCAATCAGTAAATACAGGTAACCAATCTCAGAAAGTCGTATTTGAAATCATCAATCCAAGAGGGCAGTTCAAAATTGGTGAGAATATAAATGTGCGGATGACAGGAAATAATGTCATCCGGCAGGTAGTGATACCTAATGAAGCAATTACTGATGTGAATGGTAAGCCGGCCATTTTTATAAAAGATAAAGCTGAACAGTATAGTATCAGCTTCATAGTGAAAGGGCAAAGCAATGATAAGTTTACCGTTGTCACCAAGGGTACTGAAGACGGCGAAAGAGTTGTTACTGCCAATGTGTATCAAATGAAAATGATGTATTTAAATCAATAACCAAAATAAACAAACAAACATGAAAAAGTTATTAATGATGTCCCTGCTACTGGCAACTTTTACCGCAACCTTTGCACAAAGCGGCGATAATGAAGCTGTAAAAGCAGTGTTGAACAATTACAAAAAAGCAATTGAAAAATTAGACACCGCCGGTGTTGTGAATCTTTTTGTAAAAGACTCTAAAGTGTATGAACAGGCTAGCGATGAAGGCACAATTGGTCATTATCTGGAACACCATCTGGGGCCCGAACTGAAAGCGTTCAAATCTTTCACTTTCAGTAATTATAAAGTAGATGTAACAATGGCAGGTGAATATGCTTTTTCAACGGAAACGTATATCTATACCATCGTTCTTGCTAAAGATGCTAAGGAAATAAAAAGTCAGGGAGTAGCTACTTCAGTTTTAAGAAAAACAAAAGCTGGCTGGAAGATTGTGCAAACACATTCTTCATTTAGGAAAGCAAAATAAATCTCAAATTATAAAAAAGAAAAAAATGAAACAAATCAGCGTTATCCTTTCACTGGCAATAGCAGTTTTTAGTTTTACTGCTGTAAATGCACAATCAACAAAAAGTAAAACTGCAGTCGCAGATTCAGTTATTTATCAATGCCCGATGAAGTGCGAAGGCGATAAGACCTATGATAAAGCAGGTAAATGCCCTAAATGCAATATGAATTTGAAGGCTGTGCCAAAACCGGTCGATGCCATTTACCAGTGCCCCATGAAATGTGAGGGTGATAAAACTTACAATAAGGCAGGAAAATGTCCTAAATGCAATATGAACCTGACCAAAGTGAAGGCAAAAAACTCGACAGATAATCATAAGGGGCATGATCACAATTAACTATTCAATAAAATAAAGCAAATGAAACAAGTGTTAAAAATTACGATGGCAATTTTCGCTATTAGCTCTGTCGTGGTCTTTGCAGCATGCAATGACAGTGGCGATAAAAAAAACGCTTCAACAAAAACAGAAATGTCGCATGAAGGTGGTGACCATATTTATGCCTGCCCTATGCACCCGGAAGTAACAGGCAAAGAAGGCGATACCTGCCCAAAATGCGGCATGAAACTGGAGCATAATGACAATGCTGGTGGTCCAAGCAATGTTAGTATGCAGTTCACCTATAGCCCGACATCTCCTAAGCCCGGAGAAGCAGTTACTTTATCCATGACTCCAAAAATAAAAGATAAACCTACTGAGCAGGTTCCGTTGGATGTAGAGCACACCAAAAAAATTCACCTCATTGTTGTTAGTGATGACCTTAGTTGGTTTGACCATATACATCCTGAAC
>CAZTCS010000146.1:0-7680 GCA_964611995.1 uncultured Sediminibacterium sp.
TGGTTATAAAAGCAAAATGGCCCATGAAGGTGGTCAGATGCCAATTCAGCGTCGTGTTCCTAAGCGTGGTTTCAAAAATAATAACCGCATCGAGTTTGTAGTATTCAATCTTGGTCAGATCGATCAACTGGTTGAGAAATATGGCTTCACAGAATTTAGTCTCGAAAACCTTTATATCAATGGTTTGATTAGCCGTACTGATAAAGTAAAAGTATTGGCAAACGGTGAGCTGAAAGCTAAAGTAAGCTTCAAGGTAAATGCAGCTAGCGAAAAAGCAAAAACTGCTATCGAAGCTGCAGGTGGTAGCGTTGAAATTATAAAATAATTTTATCGTAACTTGCCAGACGCACATCGACAAAGTGCGTCTTTTTTTGGTTTAAGACTATTAACGCTTACAATTGCATTCAAGTGAAAAAATTAGTTCAGACATTAAGGAACATTTGGACGATAGAGGAGCTTCGTAATAAAATAATCGTAACACTTGCGCTTGTTCTTACATACCGTATCGGTACCCAGATTGTATTACCTGGATTGGATCCTGCCAGAATCGAAGCAGCACAAGCTACTGCTCAGAAAGGTGGTGGTCTTTTAGGTATTTTTGATATGTTCGCAGGTGGAGCCTTCTCTCAGGCGTCTATTCTGGCCCTGGGTATTATGCCCTATATCTCTGCTTCCATCTTTATGCAACTGATGACGATACTCGTTCCTCAATTGCAGAAAATTCAGAAAGAAGGAGATAGCGGCCGTAAGAAAATCAACCAGTGGACACGTTACCTCACCGTAATCGTTACTGCTTTCCAGGCTGGGGCTTATGTAGCTTATTTAAATAGCCCAGGTTATGCAGAAGCTATTATACCTGCTTACGCACCTTACTTCTGGTTCTCTACTGTTATTACTTTAACAGCAGGTACCATGTTTGTAATGTGGCTAGGAGAAAAAATTCAGGATAAAGGACTTGGTAATGGTACATCTATTATCATCATGGTCGGTATCCTTGCACGTTTACCACAATCTTTAATTCAGGAATTCAGCGCCAAAGGAGAAAGAGCCGGCGGTGGTTTATTGATCTTCCTGATTGAAATAGCTATCCTGATTACTGTTATCCTTGGTTTGATTGTATTGGTGCAAGGTGTTCGTAAAATACCTGTAAACTATGCTAAACAAATCATTGGTAACCGTCAGTTCGGTGGTGCACGTCAGTTCCTGCCAATCAAAGTGAACAGTGCTGGTGTAATGCCAATCATTTTTGCGCAGGCTATCATGTTCCTGCCTACACTGGTATCATTTACTAATCTCGATTCGGCTCAAGGTATCGTAAAGATCTTCAACGACCATAGTAATGCATGGTACATGCTGATTTATTCAGTAATGGTAATTGGTTTTACCTTCCTGTATACCGCACTGATCTTTAATCCGAAACAAATAGCAGAAGACCTTAAACGTAACAACGGTTTTATTCCCGGTGTTAAACCAGGTCAACCAACAGCGGATTACATAGGTTCTGTGATGGATAAAATCACATTGCCTGGTGCTATCTTCCTAGCATTGGTTGGTATTATGCCAGGTTTTGCCCAGCGTCTGGGTGTTACCCAAGGTTTTAGTACTTTCTTCGGTGGTACCTCACTGTTGATTATGGTTGGTGTTGTTCTCGATACATTACAACAGATTGAAACATACCTGTTAATGCGCCAATATGATGGCTTGATGAAAAGCGGTCGTGTTCAAGGCAGACAAACTGTTTCAACAACAACCATCTAGTATAAATTAGTCCTTAGCCATGGTCCATGGACTATGGCAAGAAAATACGATATTTGCAAACCTGTCTTTCCCATTAAGCGGAACGGCAGGTTTCTTTTTTTATCATGACGAGACGAAACAATATGATTATTTATAAAACAGAAGCGGAACTGGTATTGATGAAGGAAGCAGCAATGCTGGTTAGTAAAACGCTCACAGAAGTGGCTAAAGTGTTGAAGCCTGGCATGACTACCTTACAGATTGATAAGCTCTGTTATGATTACGTTAAGGATCATAAAGCCATACCTTCTTTTTATAATTACAGAGGATACCCTCATAATGTTTGCGCATCTGTAAATGATGTGGTGGTACATGGATTTCCAAATGAAGTTCCATTAAAAGAGGGAGATCTGGTTAGCATAGACATGGGTGTTATTTTAAATGGATGGCACGGAGATCATGCTTACACTTTTATACTTGGAGAAGTTGATGCTTCTATTATGCAACTGGTTAAAGTAACCAAGGAATCATTGTACAAGGGTATTGAGCAAGCCATCGTAAACAATCGTGTTGGAGATATTTCTTATGCCATTCAGGAACATGCAGAAAGAAAGCATGGCTATGGCGTTGTCCGCGAACTTGTTGGACACGGTTTAGGAAAAAGCCTTCACGAAGATCCACAGGTACCTAACTATGGTAAAAGAGGTAATGGGCCTAAAATGAAAGAAAACCTGGTGCTGGCAATTGAACCTATGATCAATATGGGCACCAAAGATGTGTATACAGATGATGATGGGTGGACAATAAGAACCCAGGACGGGAAAGTGGCTTGCCACTTTGAACATGATGTTTGTGTGAAAAGAGGGCAAGCACTAATCTTATCTGACTACAGTATCATTGAAGCAGCAGAAAAAGCCAATCCAAATTTGAATACAGGTTATTATGCATGATTTGATTCATGAATTTTAAAAGAGACCTTTGCGAAAAGGTCTTTTGTTTGTCAGGATATGCAACAACAACTTATTGTAATAGGGGGTGGCGCTGCCGGGTTTTTCTGTGCAGTGAATGCAGCGAGAATGAATCCGCAGTTGAAAGTTGTATTATTAGAGAAAACAGGTAAACTGCTTTCAAAAGTAAAAGTAAGTGGGGGAGGAAGGTGTAACACAACTCATGCTTGTTTCGAGATTCCGGAATTGGCAAAACGATATCCACGCGGACAAAATTTCCTAAAAAAATCCTTTCATTGGTTTAATACAAATGATACAATTGCATGGTTTGCAGAGCGAGGTGTTATTTTGAAAACAGAAGAAGATGGAAGAATGTTTCCTGAAACAGATAATTCACAAACAATTATTGATTGCTTATTGCGGGAAGCAGATGCATATCGTGTGGAGGTACAACTCCATAAAGAAGTAAAAGGGATTGAGAAAAGAGAATCAGGCTTTGAAATTGCACTTCAGCAAGGAACAATGCTGGCAGATTTTATTTGCGTAGCAACAGGAGGTTATCCTAAGTCGGCAATGTTCGAATGGTTAAGGGTTACAGGACATAAAATTGCTGAACCAGTTCCGTCTTTATTTACATTTAATATACCCGGACATCCAATAACAAATTTGATGGGTGTTAGTGTGCCAAATGCTGCTGTTAAAATAGCTTCAACCAAGCTTGCAGAAAAAGGGCCTTTATTAATTACACATTGGGGATTAAGCGGCCCTGTTATACTACGACTTTCTGCCTGGGGTGCAAGGGTGCTTGCCGAAAAGCAATATACATTCACCATATTTGTTAACTGGCTTGGTGAGGAAACCGAGACGGCACTTAGAGATCGTTGGTCGCAAATAAGAGAGGAGTATTCATCCCAAAAAGTTGACAATAAAAACCCGTTTCAATTGCCATCGCGTTTATGGAACTATTTATTGGAGTACTCTAATATATCAGTAGAAACACGTTGGGCAGAGCTAACTTCAAAAATGCAGCATAAACTCATCCAAAACTTAACTGGTCAGGAATTATCTGTAAAAGGGAAAACTACTTTTAAGGAAGAGTTTGTAACCTGTGGCGGAATAGAATTGGCGGATATTGATCCAAGTACCATGCAGAGTAAAAAACTACCTGGATTATTTTTTGCCGGTGAGGTAATGGATATTGATGGAATTACTGGAGGATTTAATTTTCAGAATGCCTGGACCTCTGGTTTTCTGGCTGCAAATACAATTGCAAAACAGGCACAAAGCTAAAATACAGGAAGTATGGGTTAATTGGAAAGAGGTTCTTTTAAACCTAAGTCGATAACTTAGGCTTTAAAACCCCTTCTATGCAATCACTTGATACGGGCTTCTCTGTAAAAAAAGCAGGTATGTTTTTCCTGGGTCTTTTTTTCTATCTGTTTGCAACAGCACAAACTCCATCTATATATTTTAAAGTATCATTTCCTCAGGCAAGGGAACATTTGTTGGATGTTGAAATGAACTATGATCCAAAAGGGAAAAAAGTAGTTGATTTTGAATTGCCTAATTGGACAACAGGATACTATCAGTTAATGAATTTCTCAAAGGACCTGAAAGATTTTACCGCACGCAATATAAAAGGGGATACAATTGAGTGGAAGCAAACAAAAGCAAATGGCTGGAAGGTTTCCGGTGATGGTAAACCATTTGTAGTTCGCTACCGCATTTTTGGTAACAGACGGTTTGTAGCTTCAAATTATATTGATGAAGAATTTGCTTATTTGTCACCTGCAGGCATTTTTGTAT
Organism: uncultured Sediminibacterium sp.; assembly: GCA_964611995.1. Lineage (GTDB taxonomy): Bacteria > Bacteroidota > Bacteroidia > Chitinophagales > Chitinophagaceae > Sediminibacterium. Next base: position 4,491 of record CAZTCS010000146.1, read on the forward strand.
ATCCAACTGGCGGCATTGCATATGCTTCAACAATTGAAATGCAGCCGTATAAAGAATGGAATAAAGTGGCAACTGGACTAGATCTCGTAAAAGATAAGGTCTATACCTACCATGCGCCTGATTTTGACATTTTATATGATAGTCCTTTTTTATTAGGCAGTAAGCTGGAAGAGTTTCCTTCCTTTTTGGTGAATAATAAACCTCACTATTTTATAGCTTATAAAGCAGGGGAATTCGATAAAGCTGCTTTTATGAATGATCTGCAGAAAGTAATAAGCACAGCATCAGGAATCATTGGTGATATACCCTACCAGCATTATAGTTTTTTGGCGATAGGGCCAGGAGGTGGAGGTATTGAGCACTTGAACTCAACATCTGTTGCATTTAGCGGGCAGGGATTGTCGACCAATAAATCGACACGCATTAGGATGTATCATTTTCTTGCGCATGAATATTTTCATCATTATAATGTAAAAAGGATACGACCAATTGAATTAGGGCCATTCGATTATAATAAAGGAAGCCGCACCAATTCTTTATGGGTTTCAGAAGGCTTAAATGTATATTATGAAAACCTTATTTTAAGAAGGGCAGGTTTGAAAACGGATGAGGAAGCTTTAGCAACTGTTCAACAGCAAGTAGCGGCTTATGAGGCTAAGCCCGGAAGACTATTTCAAACATTGGCACAGTCAAGTTATGAAACATGGTCTGATGGTCCATTCGGCAGAACTGGCGACGAGGTGAATAAAACCATTTCTTATTATGATAAAGGGCCTGTAGTGGGAGTGATGCTTGATTTTAGAATCAGGTATGCAACTGGTAACAAACGATCGCTTGATGATGTAATGCGAATGCTTTACTATGAATATTACAAAAAGAAAGGAAGAGGATTTACGGAGGATGAACTCAAGAAAGAAATTGCAACTGTTGCTGGAGAGAACATGGATGATTTCTTTGATTATATCTATACACTCAAACCGTTGGATTATAAACGCTATTTTGCCTATGCTGGGTTACTGGTTGACGAAACGCCTAAAAAAATACCTGGCTATTCAGGTATATTAGCTGCAGATAGAAGAGATACAGTGGTTGTGAATAATGTAGACTGGCAATCACCGGCATGGAATGCGGGGCTAAGGAGACAGGCGAAAATATTATCCGTAAACGGACAGCAAGTAAAAAGTTTAGCGGATTATAACAAGGCACTTAATGGAAAACAAACAGGAGACGAAATAAGCTTACAGGTTATCAGTGGAAATGAAAGTGTGCTGCTGAAATATATACTCGGAGAAAAAGAAGAGAAATCTTATGCAATATCAATTGATCCTTCTGCTAATGAAAAAGCAATAAAAGTTCGCAAGGGTTGGTTGAATGGGCAAACAGAGAAATAATTTTCTTTACCTGTTACTGGCAGCTTGTTTGTATTCGTTTAGTTTTTTCTGATACAGATCCAACTCTTCTTTTTCAAGCTCGTCTTTAATGGCTAACTGAACAGCTTTGTTTTGTGCATCTATGGCTGCTTTATAATCCCTTGTGTGAAAGCAGGCCAGTGCAAGGGTTGCATACAGTTCATAATCCTCATTTTCTGGAATAGCAAGGATAAGTTGCATCCATTTTTTGGCTTTTAAATGATGATCTGTTTTTGCATTACTGTTGTTAAGTATCGCATTTACCACTGTATTTACATCATTCCTGTTGAACAGGTAGGGATACTTGAGTAGGTTTATATTAAATGTCTGTATATAGTTTTCTGTTTCAATAGCATTTGAAAAGATGATTTTTAAATCGGTAGTATTCTTATACAAATAATCAGATTGTAAAACCCTCAACTTTGCAACAGGATGAGAAGATGATCTGATAAAGGTTTCTGCTTTTTTATAAGCGTCACTGCCCCTGTCTCCCGACCATGCATCATGCAAAATGGTAAATATTACTTCATTAACTTGTTGTTCTCCATATTTCCTGCTAAACTCAGGTTCATTTTGTAACAGATAGGTAAATACTTGTGAGTAAGGGTTGGCCACATACTTTCGAATGATTTCCCAGTTGTCGGGTAAGAGATATTCATTTTGAGGGACGTAATCAAAATATCTGTCCAGTTCAGTTTGCGCATCACAAACAAAATTTGTTTCAGCATACAGTGAGGGTTTTTGTTCCGCAGATAAGTATTTAAGCATCAGCGCTGCATTTGCTTTACCAGTTTTTAACTGTTGTTTCCAACTTTTATATTTATCCTGCTTACTTAGGGCCTGATGGGCAGTAAGTAAAAACTCTTGCGTTTCTTTATAACCAGATTTATGAATAATTTCTCCTGTGCTATCAGTGAAAATAAAAGTGGGGTTTGAAATAATATTGAATTTTCTTCTCAATTGCCTGGTAGCAGAATCAGGTTTTCTGCCGTCATCAAACGATTCAACTGTTATAAAATTGCTGTTGTAAAATTGACTGATCTCTGGTTTTGGGAATACATTCTTTTCCATCTTTACGCATAAATAACAACCTGTCCCAGTGAAATAAATCATCACAGGTTTCTTTTCCCGTTTTGATTTTTCGATTATTTCATCATACTTCAAGTGCTCAAAACGAATAGATTCCTGTGCAAGAATAGTGTTTGCGGTAAGTGCAATAAGCAGGCAGAAAAAGGTGAGGGATTTAAGCATTTTCATATATTGTTCCTCTAATATATGTTTTTTCGTCGGTTAAGCTTTCTTGAATGGGATATTTAACTTTTTCTGTTTTGCAGTCGCTCTTTTGGAACACTTATTGTTAAATTTTACCACTTATCCAAACCTATAGTAATAATTGAACAGCTTTGATTATTTTGAATTCAAACTAAAACACTCGCTATGAGAAAACCTTTGATAGCCACATTAGTATGTGCAGGAATATTGGGTACAAGCGTTTATGCGCAACAGCCTCCTGGAACCCCTCCAGGTGCAAAACCAGCTGGCGATACTTCCAAGACTCCGGCAGCACCAAAAAAACCTACCGTAGCAGATAAAACGAAAGGTCAGAAAAAGATTGATGGTTTATTTACCCTCTATCAGGATACTACAACAGGTAGTATTCAGATGTATGTTCGTAAGGACCAGTTAAACAAGGAATTCATTTACCAGAGTTTTTCCATTAATGGACCAACTTCTTTGTTCCTTCACCAGAGTATGCATAGAAATACGGGTGTGTTTACCAT
>CAZTCS010000147.1:0-7658 GCA_964611995.1 uncultured Sediminibacterium sp.
AAGGTAAGGTTGCGAAGGTTCTCTTCCAAATATTATTTAATTAATCATCCGATTTTCGCTTGATTGTGGCACCTCCACTGGTATTGATATCGCGAATTAAACCTGTGCCTTTATAATATACAGAGCTTGCTCCACTGGCGGTTGCATTCAATTCTTTATTTACCGTAATCCTCACAACTGAGGCACCAGAGGCATCCACTTTACATTCCTCAGAACTAATATCATATCCTCTTATATCACTTGCCCCATTTGCATTAATGCCCAACATTTTCACTGTACCATTTATGGTAATTCTTGACGCACCTGAAGCTTCCAGACTTAAATCTGTTACTGTAAGATCTCCTTTAAAATCGCTGGCTCCAGACATTTCTACCTTTAATTTATCGAGATTTAGTTTACCTGCTACTTTCACATTACAGGCACCACTGGCTTCAATACTGCTAAGGCTCTTGAAAGTTACATAGGCTTTCATTTTATGGTTGCCCCATTTTTTCCAGTTCAATCCCTTTCCATCAAAATATATCCGTAAGGTACTTCCACGCATTTCCGTACGTATTCTTCCTAATACTTCTGAGGAACTCGCACTTACAGCAACGGCATCTTCCGAGCCCTGTGAAATATAAAGATCAATAGCACCGGAAACATCAATGGCTGAAAATCCTTTTAAGCTCCTGGGTTCTGCATTTTCATCGTGTACCAGGTTCTTTTCAATTTGTGCCATCACCGGCACCAGGGAGGTGACTATAAAGGCAAAAAGTAAAATTATCCGTTTCATAAGAGGGGTTTAGGGTGTAACGGCTATTGCTGGCTAAAGTTACAGTTGCTGGTAATTACTGCAATGATTACTTTTGCAACGATCATTCCTCGGGGTGCTTCCCCGCCAATGGCGGAGAGGCTGAGATAATACCCGTTGAACCTGAACAGGGTAATTCCTGCGAAGGGAAGGCGTACATTTTTTGGTCGTACCTCTCTCCTATTAGCTATTTCCCTGTTCCCATTTGTAAACTTTTAAACGTTAAAAATGAAAAAGTTTTTGGGAACAATGTCGCTGACATTCCTCATCCTGCTCGCATCCGGGCAAACAAAAAACCTCCTCAGAGGCCGTATTAAAGACAAAACCACCCACCAGACTATTTCCGGTGCTTTGGTTAGTATCAACCAGTTTCAATCAACCTCAGACGAAGATGGGGTATTTACTATTAGCTGGTCTGGAACTGCTAATTCGGTATTAATGGTAAAAAGTCTTGGTTACCGCGATTTTCAGTTAACCCTATCCTCAGGCGCTGCCGACAAAATGCTGGAAATTGAGCTCGAACCTTCCAGCCTGTTTCTTCAGCCATTGGAAGTAAAATCTATTCGCGCGGCAGATAAAGCTCCATTTGCCAAAAACAATCTTTCCAAAGAAGATATTGCCAAGGTGAATCTTGCCCAGGATATCCCCTTTCTACTCAACCAGACTCCCTCAGTGGTGGTGAATTCCGATGCCGGAAACGGTGTTGGTTACACAGGAATACGCATACGGGGAACAGATGCTACACGCATCAATGTTACACTGAATGGCATTCCTTACAACGATGCTGAAAGCATGGGTACTTTTTTTGTAAACCTGCCCGACTTCGCCTCCTCTGTAAACAGTATTCAGGTTCAAAGAGGGGTTGGAACATCATCGAATGGAGCCGCAGCTTTTGGTGCTACCATTAACCTATCTACCAACGAATTCAATGAAAAAGCCTACACTGAATTCAACAATAGTTATGGCTCCTTTAATACCAGGAAACATACCTTAAAAGCAGGCACCGGTTTAATGGGTAAACATTTTACCCTCGATGCACGGGTAAGCAGTATTCAAAGTGATGGATATATCGATCGCGCCAAATCTGACCTTAAATCATTTTATGTTAGTGGAGCCTGGTTAAACCAGCGCTCTTCTCTACGCTTCAATGTTTTCAGTGGAAAAGAAAAAACCTATCAGGCATGGTATGGGGTAGCGGCATCATTGCTCAACACCGACCGAACCAATAACCCGGCCGGTACAGAAAAACCTGGTACACCTTATGATAACCAGACCGATAACTATACCCAAACTCATTATCAGTTATTTTTCAACCATGCATTTAATAGCCATTGGTCTTTTCAATCCGCAAGTTTTTTAACCCGTGGATATGGTTATTATGAAGAATACAAAGCTGGGCAACAATATTCAAAATATGGATTGCCTAATCCGATAGTTGGCGGCGTTCCTGTTACCAGTACTGATCTTGTTCGCCAACGCTGGCTCAACAATTATTTTTATGGCCAGAATATTTCCTTACAATACCAAAAGAAAGGAAATGAATTTACCCTTGGCGGTGGATGGAATACCTATACTGGTGATCATTACGGTACACTGCCATGGCTGCAAACAGGAACTGCACCTGCAGGCTATAAATATTATAACCACCCTGCTATTAAAAAAGATGCCAACCTATTTGCTAAGTGGCAACAACTGATTGTTTCGCATGTTTTTGGGTTTGTGGATCTGCAGTACAGACATGTATCACATAATATGACCGGCTTTCAAAATAATCCAACCTTATTGGTTAACCGGAATTTCAATTTCTTCAATCCTAAACTGGGTATCACTTATCGAAAAAATAACTGGCAGGCTTTCCTCAGTTATGCTATCGGACAAAAAGAACCTAACCGCGATGATTTTGAAGCGGGCACGGTTAACCAACCAAAAGCCGAGCGATTACAAGATCTGGAAATGGGGGTTGAATACAAAAAAAGTGATTTTCAGTTTGCCGCCAACTTATACTACATGCATTATGTAAATCAGTTGGTGCTTACCGGACAGATCAATGATGTTGGCGCATATACCCGATTCAATGTTCCGAAAAGTTATCGACTGGGTATTGAGTTACAGGGTTCATGGAAACCATCTTCATGGTTATCGGTTGGTGCAAACCTTTCTTTAAGCAGGAATAAAATCAAATCATTTACTGAGTATACTGACAATTATGATTCCGGCAACCAGGATGCCGTGGTAAGAAACAATACAGACATTTCTTTCTCTCCCGAAACAATTGCCGGAACACAGTTAATGTTTTACCCGGTTAAAGCACTTGAACTTGGACTGATCGGTAAGTATGTGGGTAAGCAGTATATGGACAACAGCCAGTTAAGCAGAAGTGAATTGAAAGCATTTGCCACACAGGATTTGCGTATGAGCTATAGCTTTAACAACAAAACCTTTAAACAGGTACAGTTAACTGCCCAAATAAATAACCTGTTCAATAAACGCTACGAGCCGAATGGCTATAGTTACAGCTATACAAGTGGTGGTGTGTTTTATACCGACAATGGCTATTACCCGATGGCAGGTAGAAACTTTGTGGTTGCGGTGAATCTGAAGCTGTGAAAATGAAAAATAATGAATGATGAATATCGAATGATGAAGGGATAGCAAAAACCACTTCATCATTCGATATTCATCATTCATCATTCATTATTTCATATTTCTTTCTTGCCACGCAAGCATCCCCCCTGTTACATTAACCAGGTTTTGGAATCCCATGGTACCGAGGATCAGGCATGCCTGTCCGCTGCGGTTACCGCTGCGACAGTAGACATAAATGGTTTCATCTTTCAGGTCTTCAATTTCATCAACCTGCATGGTTTGTACTTTACCTAAAGGCAGCAGTATTCCACCAATATTAAATTCAGCGTGTTCGTGAGGTTCCCGAACATCTACCAGGTAAATTTGTTCTCCAGCATCCAATTTTGCTTTGAGGTCTTCAACAGTAATGGTTTGCATGATAATTAAGCTTGGTTATTTGTATTGACTAGGGGGAGGAATCATGATTTTTCCTGTATCTCGAATAGGTCCGACACTACTGATGTACATATCCATCACTTGTCCCTGACGAATTTTATTTGGCATTCTGTTACCTGCATCATCAAGTAATTCTGAGAGGTAATCCGGGGATTGGCGAACAACAAAAGCAGTTGCAGAATCCCGGATATTTCCCATGGCTACGATTGCCCCAACATTGATACTCAAACTGGAAAGATAGGAACGTGCTTCGCTTAATGTCATGCCGACAAGATTCGGCACATCCATTTCATTACCACCTAATCCACTACCCAACACAAAACTGATGGTGGCGCCAAGTGGAACTTTATCGCCTTCTTTTACCGCAACACCATTATAAAGTTGTTCGAGCACAGAGTTTCTTGCGATGTCGGGTTTATAGGTAATGGTACCCATTTTCAGTTGCAGACTTTGCAGGTACAATTCCGCACTTTTTACAGAATAACCAATTAAACTGGGCATTTCAACCTGCGGTGGAACCATTCGGTTAACCGTAAGATAAATGGTTCTACCCGATTTTACCGTTGCATCAGCTTCGGGTGTTTGTCTAACCACCGCCAGTTTAGGAATACTGTCCACATAAACCGAATCCTGAATTTCTACTTCAAATCCGGCCTGCTCTAATAATTGCGTGGCGGCTGTTACTTCCTGTCCGGTAACTGAAGGAACTTTTGTTATGTTACCATAACCAGTAAACCATCCGAGCAAGGAGAAAAATAGTATAATCAGTATCAGAACAATACCTAAAGCTGCAAGCATATTTACCCACAGCGGTTTTTCGGTGATCTTCTTTATAAATTGTTTCATTGGCTGAAATAAACCTAAAATGTCTATCGAATAATAACCAAGTTAAAGGTTTCCCCTTGCGTACCAAACCCCTGGCCCACGTTTTTTATAATTTTAACTAAGTGCTTCATTAACTAGTGCCGTATAAAAATCTTTCAGCGATTTTCCCATTGCCCTTACCTGCTGTGGTATAACGCTCGCATCGCTTTGTCCAGGAACGGTGTTTACTTCGAGCATAAAAGGCTGTTGCTGTTCCAGTTCATAAATAAAATCAATACGTACTACACCCCTGCAATTAAGCACTTCGTATACTTTCTTAGCCGCTGCTTCAAGCTGCGATTTCATGGTATCGGTAATTTGTGCCGGTGTAGTTTCTACACTCTTACCCTGGTATTTTGCTTCAAAATCGAAGAACTCATTTTTTGTTTCAATTTCGGTAATGGGCAATACCTGAATATTACCAGCAGATTTAAATACACCAATCGTAAACTCTCTCCCGCTGATAAACTCTTCCACCAATAGCTGGGTATCTTCCTTGAATCCTTTTTCCAGTGCCAATGGAAGTTCTTCTGCAGTATTCACCTTACTCATCCCTATACTACTACCACCGCTGTTGGGTTTTACAAAAACAGGCAATCGAAGTTTACTTAAAATAGCTTCAGGTTCAACTGGTGTGTGCTTGAATACATGCATTGATTGCGCCACATGAATACCACTAAAAGCAGCTACTGCAACTGTATAACGCTTGTTCATGGTTAATGCTGAAGTGGCGGCATCACAACTGGTATAAGGCAAACCAAGCATATCGAAATAGCCTTGTAGTTTACCATCTTCGCCGGGTGTTCCGTGTATACATAAAAGCACTACATCAAAATGAATCTGGTAACCTTTATCTGTGATGGAAAAATCATCTCGATTGACTTTCGACTTTTCGCCGGCTTCATTTTCATACCACCATCCGGATGAATTGATATCGATTTTATATACATCAAACAATTCTCTGTCGAGGTTATTGCCAACTGTAACTGCACTTTTATAACTAATCTGGGCTTCTCCGCTTAATCCGCCCGTAACCAAGGCCAGTTTTTTCTTCATGATAATTTTGCAGGTTTTCAACAAAGATAAAAGAATGTCAGATGGCAGATTGCAGATATAAAAAAATCTGCCATCTGACATAAAAAAGGTGAAGAAACTACCCGTCTCTTCACCTCACGTTGACGGGAAATATCACCCGCCGTTACTAGTTGTCGTATGTTCAGATACAACAATAATTGATAGTACTAATTTACAAAATATCCCTGGTAATTGCAAGCTTTCAGGTCAAAAGTTTAGCACAGGGTATTGTGCATTAAATGTGCATTTTCTCCTTTTTTGCGAGCAGCTCATCCACTGTTTCCTGGTACATTTCATCTGGTACGCAACAGTCTACCGGACATACCGCCGCACACTGTGGTTCTTCATGAAAACCCTGACATTCGGTACACTTGTTAGGTGTAATATAATAAGTATCAACACTAATGGGTTCAAAGCGCTGGTCAGCATCTACAACTGAGCCATCCATCAGGGTAAAGCTTCCTTTTATGGTAGTTCCATCTGCAATTGCCCATTCTACACCGCCTTCATAAATGGCGTTATTAGGACATTCGGGCTCACAGGCACCGCAATTGATACACTCTTCGGTTATTTTGATAGCCATATTAATGGGTTTGTTGGGTTAGTGATTCTACATTTGCTTTCCAAAAATACGGTTGACAAATGATTTTACAAGAACGAATTCAATTAATGGCCCGTTTGGGAGAATATATGCTGGGAAAGGATGAAGCCTGGATGGCGGTACGTGAACGTGCCTATCGTGAAAATGCCTGGTTTATCCCGGAATTTCAGGATTTGGCTATTCAGCAGATTGCAACTCATTTCCTGAATCCTGAACTACTTCAAAACTGGGCTGAGGATTATGGTGTACAAGATGCCCCAGCCAACCCTCATACAGTTGGTATTGTGATGGCTGGTAATATTCCATTGGTTGGCTTTCATGATTTCCTGGCAGTCTTTATCACTGGTCATCCCATGGTCATTAAAACTTCCTCTAAAGATGAATGGCTCATCAAACACCTGGTTAAAAAACTCTACGAATGGGAAATCACTGTTCAGAATCAGGTGTCGTTTGCTGAGCAGTTAAAAAGCTGTGATGCATATATAGCTACCGGCTCTAATAATGCGGGCAGGTATTTTGAATACTATTTCGGGAAATACCCGAATATCATCCGCAAAAACAGGACCTCCGTAGCCGTTTTGGATGGTAGTGAAACAAAAGAGGAATTAAGTCTTTTAGCAGATGATATACAGTGTTATTTCGGTCTCGGATGCAGGAATATTACGCAGTTATATGTTCCCGAAGCTTATGATTTCGTGCCCGTTTTACATGAATTAAAACGATACGAATACCTGATGGATTACCACAAATACAAACACAATTACGATTATCACCTGGCATTATTGATCATGGGAAATAAATACTACATGAACAATGATTCATTGGTTTTAACGGAAAACATTTCCCCCTTCTCCCCTGTTAGCCAGGTACATTACCAGTTTTATTCAGATAAATCAGCGCTTACTAATCTGCTCACCAATAACCCGGATATTCAATGTGTGGTTGGACATAGCTTTATTCCAATTGGTCAGGCACAGAGTCCAGGCTTAAGAGATTATGCCGATGGTGTTGATACTATGGCATTTTTGCAGCAATTATGACAATAATTCGCTATTGATTAAGAGACCATAGTCCATGGACCATAGACCATGGACTATGGACTATGGTCTATGGACTCTTCTAAAACCCAAACTCGCATTATCAGATGGCTTTTAAGGCTAGCCAGTTTGCGGATAAATCGTTAACTTTAACCTTGGCTTTTCCCTCGATCTACGAGGATTGCCGTAAAACATTTGTTAAATACTGTAAGAGGTACACTGTCAATTAAACAGCTTTGTTTATTTGCTGTCTGAAAGGCATATTATT
>CAZTCS010000148.1:0-7639 GCA_964611995.1 uncultured Sediminibacterium sp.
TAGATACTTTCACCATTCAAAGTGAAGCATGAGAAAGATTCTTTTTAGCCTGTTTATTGCCATTTTAACATTTTCAGCCTGTTCGTCGCCAAAAAAGGCCCAAAATGGTGAAATTAAGCAGGGTATTTCCGGAAATATTACGGAAGTTAAGGGTAATCTGATGCCCAAAGTGGGGGTTCAGCCACCTACTCCTAAACCTGTATCAACCACCCTTTTTGTCTACCTTCCCACCAATATTTCACAGGTAACACCATTGGAACCCGGATCCCCATTATATACGTCAATTAACAGCAAACTGGTTGCTTCTGTTCAATCAGACAGTTTGGGTCGTTACAGTGTTGCTTTACCAGTAGGATCCTACTCAGTTTTTGTTAAACAAGGAGCGCATTTCTTTGCCAATTTGTTCGACACACAAAACAATATTCAACTGGTTCAGGTTGATTCAGGGAAAATTACACCCATGAATATCCTGATAAATTCTAGCGCAACTTATTAACCTAACAAAGTTTACCTTTGCATCCCTGATTTCGGTTTTTAACCGATAGCAGGATTGGCACTATGAACTTGAATGTGTTGTTGGAGCAGTACCAGAATAACCCCCGGCTATTTCAGTTGGTGGACAGGCTCTCTTTTTCCCAACCTCAGCAAATTTTCCTGAAAAACTTGCAAGGTAGTAGTTCCGAATTCGTTGTGAGTAGCGTGTTTAGTCACCCTTCCTGTCAGGAGCTTAATCATGTAGTAGTATTGAATGATGCAGAGGAAGCCGCTTATTTTCATAACACACTCGAAAACCTTACACAGGCGCTTGACCTTTTTTATTTTCCTTCCTCCTTTAAAAATCGCAAAAATTTCCGGATACTTAACAGCTCACATGTAATGCTTCGTACCGAAGCTCTTACCAGACTGGTCGCAGGAGGAAATAAAAAAATACTGGTAACTTATCCTGAAGCAATTTTTGAAAAAGTAGTACTGCCCAAAACCCTCAGCAGTAATATTATTACCATCAAAACAAATGATTCCATTAATCCAGACAGTTTAATGGAATTGTTCGTGATGTATGGATTTGAACGTACAGACTTTGTTTACGAACCCGGTCAGTTCGCCATAAGGGGTGGTATTCTAGATATCTATTCATTCGGAAATGAAAAACCTTACCGTGTCGAACTCTTTGGCAACGAAGTCGACAGCATTCGCATATTCGATCCGGAAACACAGTTGAGTGAGCGAAAATTATTGCAGGTAAATATCATTCCAAATGTAGAAACACAATTCAGTACAGAAGAAAAAGTTTCCTTATTTGAGTTTCTTAGTCCAAATACAACCATTTGGCTGAAAGACTGGGACGTTATATCCGAGAAAGTACAGCAGCAATACGATGAAATGATCGGATTTGTTGAACTGCTTAAAGACGGATACCAGATGAAAGGCAATGAGGAGGATGAAGAGATAAGGGTACTCAAAGAAGTATCGTCGGAAGATTTCGTGTCTATATCTTCGATCGAAGAAGCTATTCAACAAAGACATATTATTGAATTCGGTTACAAACCACAATTGGCCAATTCAATCATTGAATTCAATACAAAAGCACAACCTTCTTTTAACAGGCAGTTTGATTTGTTGATACAAAACCTCTCTGTTCATGAAGCTGCTAAATATCAGATTTACATTTTTGCTGAGCAGGTAAAACAACTTGAAAGACTAAATACCATTTTTGCCGATCTTAAAACGGAGATTCAATTTGTTCCTGTACCAACCGGTATTCATGAAGGCTTTATAGATGAGGACCTGAAAATTCTTTGTTATACAGATCACCAGATTTTTCAGCGTTACCATAAATACAAGGTTAAACAGGCTTACAATAAAAACAAAGCCCTTACCCTTAAAACCTTACGGGATCTGCAGCCTGGAGACTATGTAACGCATATCGATCATGGTGTGGGTACCTATAGCGGATTACAGAAACTTGAAGTGAATGGAAAATTACAAGAAGCTGTAAGGATTATTTACAAAGACAGCGATATACTTTATGTAAACATCAATTCACTCCATAAAATATCAAAATATACAGGTAAGGAAGGAACAGTTCCTAAGATCAATAAATTGGGTAGTGATGTTTGGGCAAGATTAAAAGAGAAAACAAAAACCAAAGTCAAAGAAATTGCCTTTGACCTGATTAAACTTTACGCACAAAGAAAAGCGCAAGAGGGCTTTGCGCACACGCCTGATACTTACCTTCAAACTGAACTGGAAGCATCTTTTATTTATGAAGATACTCCAGATCAAAGTAAGGCTACTGCAGATGTAAAGAAAGATATGGAAAGTCCTTCTCCGATGGACCGACTTGTCTGCGGCGATGTAGGATTTGGTAAAACCGAGATCGCGGTGCGTGCCGCATTTAAATCGGTAGTAGATGGTAAACAGGCTGCCGTACTTGTACCAACCACCATTCTTGCATTCCAGCATTATAAAACATTCAAAGAAAGACTGAAAGATTTTCCGGTTACGGTTGATTATATCAACCGGTTTAAATCAGCTAAAGAGAAAAAAGAAACGCTGAAAAAAGTAGAAGAAGGTAAGGTTGATATTATTGTGGGAACACATGGTTTATTGGGGAAAGAAGTGAAATTCAAAGACCTTGGTGTGATGATCATTGATGAGGAACAGAAGTTTGGTGTTGCACACAAAGAGAAATTGAAAACATTAAAAACCAATGTTGATTGTTTAACACTCACTGCAACTCCCATTCCACGTACACTGCAATTTAGTTTGATGGGTGCTCGTGACCTCAGCATCATTAATACACCTCCACCTAACAGACAGCCTATACAGACAGAGGTGCAGGTGTTTAACGATGATTTTATCCGGGAAGCTATTTATTATGAAACTGAACGCGGTGGTCAGGTATTCTTCATACACAATAGGGTGGTAGGACTATCAGAAATGAGTGCCATGTTACAGGGTTTGTGTCCTGATTTAAGTATCGGGTTTGCCCATGGACAATTAGAAGGACATGAATTGGAAGAAAGGATCATGGACTTTATTGATAAGAAGTATGATGTACTTGTTTGTACCAATATTGTGGAGAGCGGAGTTGATATACCGAATGTAAATACCATCATCGTTAATAATGCCCACCAGTTTGGATTAAGTGATCTTCACCAGTTGCGTGGGCGAGTTGGGAGGAGTAATAAGAAGGCTTTCTGTTACCTGCTTGCCCCTCCAATGAGTACTTTACCTTCAGATTCGCGGAAACGTTTACAAACCCTGGAGCAGTTCAGTGATTTGGGAAGTGGTTTCCAGATAGCTATGCGCGATCTGGATATACGTGGTGCGGGAAATCTGTTGGGAGGGGAGCAGAGTGGCTTTATGGCTGAGATTGGTTTTGAGATGTACCAGAAAATCCTGGAAGAAGCGATCAGGGAACTGAAACGTACTTCATTCAAAGATTTGTTTAAAGAAGAGATCAGTAAGCAGGATGATTATGTGAGCGATTGTACCATCGATACCGATCTGGAAATATTGATACCTGATAGTTATGTTGAAAGTATAGCAGAGCGTTTGTCGCTTTATTCGAGGTTGGATAATTGTGAGAAAGAAGAAGAATTACAGTCATTCCACCATGAAATGCTTGACCGTTTTGGCCCAATGCCAGCTTCTGTTACAGATTTGTTTACCACGGTGCGTTGTCGCTGGAGGGCTGTAGAGATTGGGTTTGAGAAAATGACGCTAAAACAGGATACCCTTCGTTGTTATTTTATCAACCGTCCAGACTCTCCTTATTTTGAATCGGCATTATTTAAAAATGTATTGGCTTATTTACAAACAGGAACTAATAAAGCAAGATTGAAACAGGCGGGTAAAAATTTCTTACTGGTAGTAGATGATATCAGAGATATGGATGCTATGTTGCGATTCCTGGATGGTATGCATAAAGGTGTTATTCAAAAGTCAGGTACTACTAATTAGCCATAAAAAAAGCCGCCCAATTGAGCGGCTTCAATAAGTTTTAAGGCAAGCTATATCAGAATCCTTTTTTAGCAACGCCATCGGCAATTGCCTGTAAGGCTTTGGCTTCTCCAAGTATGGCAGCCATTTTATTTCCTTTTCCATCATGTCCGGCAGCCATATAACCACCGCGAGCAGTTTTAGTGATAACTGCATCCTGCATTGGAACGTTTTTTTCTTTGGTTTTCAGACAGTATGCCTTAATCATTTTTGAAGTGTCCATTTTTTAGCATTTAATGTGTTAGTAAATAAACTAAGGGTTATGTTCCCACAACTTAGTCTTTTTTATTGAAATTCAAAAGCAAAGGGGAAAATAGTAATCCACAGCGTTGGACTGTCAATTGTCAATAGTGAATTGTCAATTTTTTAAGTTTAGAACTATTGACCATTCACAATTGACAATTCACACAAACCTACACGTCTATCTTCGCATACTTCGCATGGCTCTCTATAAACTCTCGGCGTGGGGCAACTTCGTCGCCCATCAGCATGCTGAAGATACGATCGGCTTCTGCTGCGCTTTCGATGGTTACCTGTTTCAGTGTACGACGTGCTGGGTCCATGGTGGTTTCCCATAACTGGTCTGCGTTCATTTCACCCAAACCTTTGTATCGCTGAATGGTTACGCTGTCGTCTTTACCACCGCCTAATTTTTCGATCCACATTTTTCTTTGCTCCTCATTATAAGCGTATTGTTGTTCCTTTCCTTTTTTCACAAGGTATAATGGCGGTTGTGCTATGTATACATAACCTTGCTCTACCATTTCTTTCATGTAACGGAATATAAAGGTAAGGATCAGTGTAGCGATATGCGATCCATCCACATCGGCATCTGTCATGATGATGAGTTTGTGGTAACGCAGCTTGGTAATATTTAAAGCTTTTGGATCTTCTGGAGTACCAACTGTTACACCGAGGGCAGTGTACATATTCCTGATCTCCTCATTTTCATAAATCTTATGTTCCATCGCTTTCTCTACGTTCAGGATTTTACCCCTGAGCGGAAGGATAGCCTGGTAACTTCTGTCGCGCCCCTGCTTTGCAGTTCCACCTGCCGAGTCTCCTTCGACTAGATAAAGCTCGCATTTCTTAGGATCGCGTTCACTGCAATCTGCAAGTTTACCAGGTAAACCACCGCCAGTAAGTACAGTTTTGCGCTGTACCATATCACGTGCTTTTTTTGCAGCAACCCTTGCTTGTGCAGCTAATACGATTTTAGAGATAACATGTTTGGCTTCTTTTGGATTTTCTTCCAGATAAGCTTCCAACACCCGTGCAACGGTGGTTTGCACCACACCACTTACTTCACTGTTACCCAGTTTTGTTTTAGTCTGACCCTCAAACTGAGGCTCAGGTACTTTTACAGAAATGATGGCACTGAGTCCTTCACGAAAATCATCTCCTTCAACCTGCACTTTTGCTCTTTCAAAAAGACCTTCCTTATCACCATAACTTTTAAAAACCCTTGTTAGTGCCTGACGGAAACCAGTTACGTGCGTACCACCTTCGATGGTATTGATATTATTTACGTAAGAGAAAATATGCTCTTTAAAATCATCATTATAAGTAAGTGCTACTTCAACCGCAACATTGGTGGTTTCATCATGGCCTTCCACATAAAGCGGATTAGCAATGATAGGGGAGCGATGCCCGTTTTTATCGAGCATCTGAACAAATTCTACGATACCGCCTTCACTATAAAAATTACGTGTGTAAACATTTCCTTCCTCATCTTTTTCACGCAGATCAGTTAGCGTGATACTGATACGCTTATTCAGGTAGCTAAGTTCACGTAAACGACCTTCCAGTATATCTTTCTTATAAACTGTTTCCTGGAAAATAGTTGCATCCGGCCAGAAACGAACATGGGTACCTGTTATACTACTTTCACCAATTTCCCTAACTGGATACTGAGGAACACCTATTTTATATTCCTGTTCGAATATTTTTCCTTCGCGGTGAACGGTTACATGTAAAGTGGTACTAAGTGCATTCACGCAACTCACCCCTACTCCGTGCAGACCTCCGGATACTTTATAAGTATTTTTATCGAATTTACCCCCGGCATGGAGTACTGTCATTACAACTTCAAGGGCACTCTTTTTTTCTTTACTGTGCATGGCTGTGGGGATACCACGACCATCATCCTGTACGCTTATAGAGTTGTCTTCATGAATGGTTACGCCGATGTTTTTACAATAGCCGGCCAATGCTTCATCAATAGAGTTGTCGACTACTTCATAAACCAGGTGGTGAAGACCTTTTACACCTACATCACCAATATACATTGCCGGTCTTTTTCTTACGGCTTCTAAACCCTCTAAAACCTGTATGCTGTCGGCGCCATAATTCTTATTCTGGGCCTCGTTACTGTTCAATTGTTCTTGATCCATAAATGCTTGTGAATCCTGTGTTTAAGTGAATTTTCGCAGGTCGACAAAGTTAACGAAAATAACCCTCTTTTTATGCTAAAAATCGGGCTGGTTTTCCACATTTTACAGGCCTTTAAACGGCCATTTTGAGAAGGCTTTTTTACAGTGTTATGACATCTCCCCGGGCTTATTTTACGTTAATTTGATGTTTATACATTAATTTTGTATATTATGGTAGAAGTAATGGACATATTGAGGGTAGCGCATAAAGGTGGAATTGAACCAACCATGGATCTTTTATACCAGAAACAGCAACATATACCTGGTTCAATTCATTACAATATCAGGAGATATTATGCTCAGCACCCCTGGGTAGCAGACGATACAGGAATGATGGTTTACCACTATAATAGCCGTAAACCCGAGGAGAATTACCTTGAACTTCGTTATTGTACCACCGGAAACCGCTACTGCGCCGAAAAAAGTTGCGCACAATGCACGGAACTTCCTACCAATAATTGCAGCGGAAAGCATCAAACAGTAGATGTATTTACTTTCCACTTTACCGCTACTTTTTTGCACCAGTTTGTACATAATGTAAAACTGAGCAACCGGAAAGACGAAGTACTCGCTTTCAAACATCCTTATGCTTTCACCAAAGTATTTCCACTTTGCAGCAAAAAAAGAAATGCACTTGATGCATTACTGAATCACAGTTATTCCGGCGCATTAGAAAATATTTTTGTAAATGCCAAAGTGCATGAACTGCTTTTATACAGCCTCGATTGTCTGGTGGATGAAAAAGAAGAAGGCTTTACCTGTAAATTCCTCGCCGATGAAAGTGGTCGCGACCGTATTTACCAGGCCCGTGAAATATTATTGCAACATATAGGCGATCCCATTACCATCAAGGAACTCAGCCGTAAAGTTGCCATGAACGAATGCTACCTTAAAAAAGGATTCAAAGAGGTTTTTGGCACTACTATTTTCGATTTCTACCAGCAACAAAGAATGGAACATGCTAAATACCTCCTTTATGAAAAAGGACTTAGCGTTACAGATGTTTCAGCATTGTTGGGGTATTCTTCCATCTCACATTTTTCAGCCGCATTCAAAAAACACACCGGCTTAAAACCTTGTGATCTGCTTCGATAATAATTATCACAAAGCATAGAAACAATCAATACTATTGGGAAGTTTGGCTTTAAGCTATAAGTGTCGCGTTTGATAGAACACGGATTATCATGATTTTCAAGATTTAT
>CAZTCS010000149.1:0-7628 GCA_964611995.1 uncultured Sediminibacterium sp.
GTAGAAGGCTGGCGAAACTGATCCAATAAGACCTTATCATCTAACTGCATGCAGGGCTATTTTACTCGAATATAATGTCATTGCCTTTTTAGACCAAAGAAGATTAGAAAAGTTTAATTTTCATAACTAACATTTGTTTTGAATGGACTATTAATTCATTAGTCTTTTTTCAAAAAACCGTTAGTAAAACAACTGAAAATGGGTAAATTGTGGAAGCAACCTTATGACCTCAAATTATTATATCACGCAGTTTAGGCGAAATGTAACAGATAAGTATACAATCTACAATAGTTTGTTCGCTGCCCTTCCCTTTTCAGGTATTGCCAATGTTGGTGCACTACTACCCATTTTATCGCAATCATGCCAGGATGAATACCAGGCAGGAAAGAACCCGGTACAAATCATCAACGACTTCTTTCAACAACATACAGAAGTTCGTAGTGAAGAAGACAAACTAGATCGGCTGTTTAAATTTGTTCAGTACATAGAACGCCAGGTTGTACTGTTCGATGCTATAGAAGATGCTGCATTTGATTCTGTGAACAATATACAGGGAGCTGGTAGCATGAAAGCCTTGTATAACGAAGCTGTATTTGCCGGCAAAACCCAGGCACTGAAAAATAAACTTAAAAAATTCAGGGTAAGAGTTGTGCTTACTGCTCACCCAACACAATTTTATCCAGGTACTGTTTTAGGGATTATTCACGACATGAGTGAGTCTATCTCAAAAAACGACTTCCATACCATTAATGAATATATCCAACAACTTGGAATCACTCCTTTTTTCAATAAAAAACAGCCAACACCATACGATGAGGCCTTGAACCTGATGTGGTACCTGGAGAATATCCTGTATCATTCTATCGGTAATATTTATAACGCCATTGTAAGAGATGTTTTCGATTATCAATACGAAAGCGATAACCCCTTTATAGAATTAGGCTTTTGGCCAGGAGGCGACAGAGACGGTAATCCATTTGTAAATGCCGCCACTACTGTAAAAGTTGCGGAAGCATTACGAAGTGCCATTACCGTTTGCTATTATCGTGATATCAGGAAACTAAAACGCAGATTAAGTTTCTCCGGTGTTGATACATTAATCAGTGAACTGGAAGAAATATTGTACGAAAATGTATTCCGACCTACGGAACAGAACAGGGTACAAGTAACTGAGCTTCAAAACAGGTTGCATCAAATACGCAATCTGGTAGTAGAGAAGCATCATTCTCTTTTCTTACAAAGACTTAACAGCCTTATTCATAAAGTAAATATTTTCGGAACACATTTCGCAACCATTGATATTCGTCAGGATAGCCGCATTCACACGCAGGTATTACAAGAGATTAATCAAACATTAGGTAACAGTATATTACCAGATAACTATGCATCGTTACCAAATGCAGAGAAAATAAATATCCTGAGCAATGTCAAGGAAACGGTTAATCCTGCTTCATTTGAGCCAGGCATTACAAAAGATACCATCGAAAGCATTTATGCAATCCGAACCATTCAACACCAAAATGGAGAAGCCGGATGTAACCGCTATGTAATCAGCAATTGCCAGTCTGCTTTAAATGTTATGGAGGTATTTGCCTTATTCAGGCTTTGCGGATGGCACCAGGAGCAGATGCCCATAGACATAGTACCCTTATTTGAAACCATTGATGATCTGCAGGAAGCTGAAGGAATCATGGATCAGTTATACCAGCACCCTGCTTATGCACAACACCTTGTTGGTAGAAAAATGCATCAGACCATTATGCTTGGTTTTAGCGACGGTACAAAAGACGGTGGTTATTTACAGGCAAACTGGAGTATATATACAGCCAAAGAGAATCTTACCGCTATTTCCAGGAAATACAGTGTGAAAGCTCGTTTTTTTGACGGTCGCGGCGGGCCACCATCCAGAGGTGGTGGAAAAACCAATAAGTTCTACGCCTCTATGGGTAATAATATAGAAAATGAAGAGATTCAATTAACCATACAGGGACAAACCATTACCTCCAACTTTGGAACCATACAATCATCGCAGTATAACCTTGAGCAATTATTGAGTGCGGGTATCAGTAATGAACTTTTTGCTGATACAAGGATTCAATTGTCGCAACACGACCGATTCCTATTAGATGAACTGGGACGTATCAGTCATGCGACCTATCAAAAATTCAAGCAACATCCATTGTTCCTTTCTTACATGCAGTTGTTTAGTCCACTTAACTATTACAGCAAAAGTAATATTGCGAGCAGACCAGCTAAAAGAGGTAGTGCAGGTGGATTACGTTTTGAAGATTTAAGGGCCATTCCATTTGTAGGTAGCTGGAGTCAGTTGAAACAAAATGTACCGGGCTTTTTTGGCGTAGGTACGGCCTTACAGGAAATGAAAGAAAAAGGGTATTGGGAAGATATGAAAGCTATGTTCCGAAATGTTTTGTTTTTTCATACCCTTGTAGATAATAGTATGATGAGTATGCTCAAGTCGTTTTTCCCGCTTACCCAATACATAAAAGATGATCCGGAATATGGTCCGGTATGGCAATTGGTAAAAGATGAATTTGATCTTACAGAAAAGTTGGTGCTTGAACTGGCAGGTGTTCCAAAACTTATGGAAGACGATTTAGCCGGTAGGGCCTCCATACAAATGAGGGATAAAATTGTATTGCCGTTACTAACAATACAACAATACGCGCTCCATGAATTAAGAAAAAGCGATTCCGACAGCAACAAAAAACCCATCTACGAAAAACTCGTAACAAGAAGCATGTTCGGCATCATCAACGCCGCCCGCAACTCAGCCTGAAGGGAGGAAGAATGATGAATATCGAATATCCAATATCGAAGTTTTTAATTCAACATTGGATATTCGATATTCATCATTCATCATTCATCATTCCCTCCGGCTTCGTCTTTCCATCCCCATAAATGCAGGCATGCATAGGTTCTGTAAGGCGACCAATTGGCGGAAATTTTGAGCATGCGTGCTTTCATTTTCTTTTTATCCGTTGCACTGATCTTATAAAGTTTGCACATAGCCTGCTGAATACCCAGATCATCTACTGCAAAAACATCTTCACGCCCCAGGCTAAACATCAGCAGCATTTCAACCGTCCACTTGCCTACACCTTTTATTTGCGTAAGTAATTCGATAATTGTTTCGTTATCTAATTTCTGTAAGCGGGTATCGGTAATTTTATGTGTTATACAAAAACTGGCAACATTTTGCACATAGGTAACTTTGGCATTACTCAGTCCAATTCCACGCAATGTTTCAAAGGGTGTATCCAGCACTTGCTGCGGCTTGGGTTCCTTTCCTTTATATAGTTCAAGAAAACGATGAAAGATTACTTTTGCAACTTTGGTACTCAACTGTTGGCTCATGATACTTGCCATTAAACGTAAGGGGATATTCTTGTGTAGCCTGAGTTCATGCGTTGTTCCAGTGAGTATAGTAGCCAGTTTAGGATCTTTCTTTAAATGCTTTTTATATTCCATATCGGAAAGATAAAGATTCGGGTTCACTCATTATACATAGCTTATTTTTGTGTTAGTAACATGGAAAGAAAAATCCTTACTACGGCCGACGGATCAGATACGATTGCCATTCCAGCAATGAAGGTATCGTATCATAGCAAACACGGTGCTATTCAGGAAAGCACCCATGTATTTTTGGATGCTGGGCTACAATATTGTACCCAAACACTTGGTAAAACTTCATTGAATATCCTGGAAATGGGATTCGGTACCGGGTTGAATTGTTTACTCACTGCTATCCAGGCCAGAGATAAACAATACCAGATACAATATCATACCCTGGAAGCATTCCCGCTTGAGCCAAATGAAATTGCATCACTGAATCATGGAACTGTACTCAATGAAGAGCATTTGTTTTTAGCCATTCACAAGGCGAGTTGGGAAATACCTCAAATGATTCAACCAAGTTTTGAACTGATAAAATACCAGCATGGTTTAGCAACATTCGAACTAGCTGTTGGCATTGACTGCATTTATTATGATGCCTTTGCCCCATCTGCACAACCAGAACTATGGACCACCCAAATTTTTGAAAAACTGTACTCTTTTCTTGCTCCGGGAGGACTATTGGTTACTTATTGCAGCAAAAGTGTTGTACGTCATGCTATGAAGGCTGCCGGTTTTCGTGTTACTAAAATAGTTGGACCTTATGGTAAAAGAGAAATGGTAAGGGCATTTAAAGACGCATAATTTTCAGTAGCTTACTGTAAATTATCCTTATGAAATGGTCCATACTATGCCTGCTGTTAATGTTTACTACATTTTCACATGCCCAGCAGGGAGATGAAAAAACAATCCGGGAAATTTTAGAGCGACAAACCCGCGATTGGAACCGGGGTGATATTGATGCTTTTATGAAGGGTTATTGGCAAAGCGACAGCCTTATGTTTGTTGGTAAAAGTGGTGTTACGTATGGTTACCAACAAACCCTAAACAACTACAAGAAAAATTATCCCGATACAGCGGCCATGGGTAAACTAAGGTTTAATATTCTCGAAGTCAGGAGAATATCTTCCGACCATTATTTTGTTTTGGGTAAGTGGATGCTTACCAGAAGCATCGGAGACCTGAGTGGTCATTATACCTTGATTTTCAGAAGGATAAAAGGTGTTTGGAACATCATTTCGGATCACAGTAGTTAAATGCTGTAATATTCCGACTATTTAACGACTTATATAAAAACAACAATATGGCACTTATTATCATTGGCATCGTAGTACTGATCATCGGTTTTGTACTTAGAAGCCAGGAAAGAGAAGAAATCAGAAAACTTGCAACCGGTGTAAGGGTATTTGGATTGCTGGTTATAATTATCGGCTTCCTCACTTCCTGCATTAAGCAAATAGATGCCGGACAAATAGGCGTTAAAAGCCTTTTTGGTAAAGTATCAGATGATGTGCTAACCAGTGGATTGAGTCTGGTTAATCCCATGGTTGATGTTAAAACAGTAGACATCAAAACCCAAAACTACACCATGAGCGGGGTACATGATGAGGGCGACAAAGCAAATGACGATGCCATCAGGGTATTAACAGCAGATGGATTGGAAGTAATTATTGACCTGACTGTATTGTATCGTGTAATTGGCCAGGAAGCTCCCAGAATTGTAAAAGAAACCGGCCTCGATTATAAAGATAAAATTGTGCGTCCCCTTACACGTACCAAAATACGTGATAATGCTGTGTACTTTACTGCTATAGAACTTTATTCAAACAAACGCGATCAGTTTCAGAACCGCATATTTAAAAGCATTGAAGACGATTTCAAAAAACGTGGTCTTGTGCTGGAACAATTATTGGTGCGTAATATTACCTTACCAAACAATGTAAAAACTTCTATAGAAGAAAAGATCAAAGCAGAACAGGAAGCACAAAAAATGGAATTCGTTTTACAGAAAGAAAAACAGGAAGCTGAGCGTAAAAGAGTGGAAGCACAAGGTATTGCAGACTACCAAAGAATCATGAGTAGTGGACTAACTGATAAACAATTACAATACGAACAAATTCAGGTATTAAAAGGATTAGTTACTTCACCAAATTCAAAAGTTATTGTAATGGGTAAGGGAAATACACCCGTGATTTTAGATACAAAAGACAATAAGAATTAAGATGCAGTGTTACCTGCAGTTGCCGGCATATAACGAAACATTAGTCTTCTAAAGTAGAGATGGCCGAGAAAAACGCCAATTACCGAGGAGATAATATCCAGGTAATCAAATGTTCTTCCGAATAGGGGAATCAACTGCAGGTATTCATTTATAATGACCAATAAAAGCCCGAAAAAGCAGGTCACATTCAAATCCACATCAGTTTCCAGTCTGAAAATGCGCTGAAAAAAACAGCATGCCCCAAATGGCAATAAAAAAGATCCAATCAGATTGGGTGCTAGTCCAACCAGCGGCTTTAAAGAGGGATCAATGAAAACAAATGGTCTGATCAAAAATTTGACAGACCAGATAAGTATTGTTCCAATGACCACCACCCATCTGGAAATTTTCTTTAAGGGCATCATGTATTCAGTTTCAGCTCTGAAAATACAGATTTACACAGGTAATAGCAAATGATACAGGAAGGTTATTGCTTATAGACCATGGTCCATGGACTATGGTCTACACTTGCCATACACAAAGCCCTTCATGAATCACATTATATGCTAGTCCTCAAAGTCAATAGGTTTACGCCAAAGGTTGATAACATACCAGAGATATGCTGTTAAACTCAGCAGGAACCAGATATAGAATAAGATATTGCCGAGTTTTATTTGTCCTTCAACAAATGCATACCCATACATAATGCCAGCAGTTGAATTCAGCGCAAGCCATAACAATCCTAGAGAAAGTGTGTTGATGATTCGAATTAGATATTTGCGGATGCCAGGTTCCAATACTTATGATTTGTCAAACAAAATACAAACTGCAACCCTGATTGTTCTGTAAATGAATGATTCTTTTCAAAATAATTACCGTCCTAGAGTATTAATCATCAATTGAAGCAATCACCCGTTAGCTACAAATCAAGCGTAGGATAGAACACGGATCTTCATGACTTTCAAGATCTGTCATGATAAACCATGAAAATCTGTGTTCTATCAATAGCAGAAAATCTAAAATTACCGCCAATCAAGGGCTAAAAGCTAATAGCCAAAGTTCTTAATCCATACTCTGATTGCTAGCCGCGGCTAGCTTGAGTAAACGATCAAACTGGGCAGGTGTAAGGTCGTTATAGAAATAGTAGATAGGATTTACGGGTGTTCCCCTGTGGTGAACTTCATAATGGCAATGGGGGCCAGAACTTTTGCCAGTATTTCCTACATAACCAATCACTTCTCCTCTCTTCACCCTTTGTCCAACCCTGGCTTTAATCCGGTACATATGACCATATAAAGTTTGATAGTTATTTCCATGGTTAATGACTACCCGGTTTCCAAAACCACCAGTATTAAATCCGGCATCTGAAACTACGCCATCAGCAGTTGCATAAATGGGTGTACCCCTGGGTGCGGTAAAATCCATTCCAAGATGCGCTCTTCTGTCTTTATAAATGGGGTCAATCCGATATCCATAACCTGATGCAATTCGGGTAAGATCCTTGTTACTGATAGGTTGTATTGCAGGAATCGAGGCAAGCAATTGTTCTTTGTTTTTAACCATTTTGGTTATATCATCAAAAGAGCGCTCCTGATAAGCCATCCTCAGTGCCAGATTATTTAATTGTGCCGTCATGTTTTTCACCAGTTCCGTAGAACCCATGCTTTGAACAAGTTGCACTTCTTTCCGCTTTTCCATTTCTTTTACCCTGGCACTATCCGGAATGGGGTTGGCTTCAAAAATGGAGCGATAAACGGTATTATCCCGGTTGGCAATTTCATCCATTTGCAGCTCAAGTTGCTTGAGACGCTCTGCCATGATATCGTAATTCTGCTTCAAATCGTCGTTCTGCTGACGTAAAAGCTTTTCCTTGGGAGAGTCAATATAACGGAATGCTATGGCAAAAATGATGAGGCCGGTAACTATAGAAGCGGCAATAAAACCAAATAACTGCAATAAACGCACCCGAAGCGGGGTTTCCAGCTTTTCATAGCGAAGCGTATGCGCATTATAG
>CAZTCS010000150.1:0-2168 GCA_964611995.1 uncultured Sediminibacterium sp.
GAAATTTGGTTACAGGTTGGGTAGGGGTTGATCCAACTGATGCTTATTTTTCCTTTACCTAGTTCCTGAAGGGTAAATCCGGGTAAAGCTCTTTGTGCTGCGAGATGCAAGGAGGTCCCTAACAGAAAAAGTATCGATAGCTTCCAATGTTTCATTCCAGCAAATATAAAGATCGGAGGGGATTAATATGGGTTGGATTGCCACAGAGAACACAGAAATACACTGAAATATTCTGTGCCTTTCAGTGTTCTCAGTGGCAAAATAATTCTACTAAAAAAGAAGTGTACCCGGATTCAGCGACCTATTCCCCTGTAATCCACCGCTATGAATAAGTAATACACGATCACCGGCACAAGAACTGTCTTTATCAATCAAGTCATTAACAGCATAACATAATTTACCTGTATAAACAATATCCGTAGGCAATTGATCAGATGTCCACAAAGCATTCATATAGGCAATTAATTCAGGTGGATGTTTAGCATAACCACCAAAATCGTATCCATGAATACAAGCAACGGCCAATGCTTTTGATGGATCTGCTATAGCTTTTACTTCGTCGAGCAGGCTTAAATGATTTTTCAATACACTGATGCCATTAACGTTTTGTTTGGCTAAAGCAGCTTGTGCAAGTCCGGCCAACATGGTGCCTGTTCCTGTAGCACACAGAATATGATGATAGCCTGATGTATCGGCTGTTGCTAAAATATCACCTGCGCCTTTTGCACCAAGTTGTCCATAACCACCTTCGGGTATCCAGTAGATTCCATCCTCATGGTATTTTTTGGTGATCATATCCTTATCCTTATACGAGGTTCTGTCTACGAAAACCAAATCCATTCCATATTTCCGGGCTTCAAGCAGGGTAGGAGATAGTTGGGTGGATTCATCGCCCCTGATAAAGCCTTTTGTGGCTATACCATTTTCATACCCGACGCAGGCAAGTGCAACAAT
This sequence comes from uncultured Sediminibacterium sp., assembly GCA_964611995.1. Taxonomy (GTDB): domain Bacteria; phylum Bacteroidota; class Bacteroidia; order Chitinophagales; family Chitinophagaceae; genus Sediminibacterium. The sequence goes on from CAZTCS010000150.1 coordinate 955, forward strand.
ATGGTTGGAATATGCACCGCCAAAACTGGCCAGTACTTTAGCTTTTTGTTGAAGGGCTTCTGCCAAATAATATTTCAGTTTAAACCATTTATTTCCACTGATGACTGGATGCAACAAATCGAGGCGAAGTATATCGGTTTGAATACCTTTTCTTGATAAACTGGGTAGTGACTGAATATAGATATTTTCAATATTTATCAACATCCTATCTTTTTGTAGGGCTTAAAGTTATAGTTTCGTCAATTCAAACAGTACTATGAAACCGACTTTAGTGATTCTTGCAGCCGGTATGGCGAGCCGTTATGGCAGTATGAAACAAATTCAGTCTTTTGGTCCTGATGGCGAAACTATCATGGATTATTCAATTTATGATGCAATTCGTGCCGGATTTGGTAAAGTTGTTTTCATCATCCGTGAAGAATTTGCCGAACAATTCAAAGCCATTTTTGAACCCAAATTACAGGGTAAAATTGCTACCGATTATGTTTACCAGGATTTATCGGCCTTTACCAATGGATATGCATTTCCCGCAGATCGTTCCAAACCATGGGGCACCGGTCATGCAGTGTTGTGCTGTAAAGGAAAAATCAATGAACCATTTGCGGTTATTAATGCAGATGATTTCTATGGCAAAGATGCTTTTGAAAAAGCCTATACTTTTTTAACCACTGAATGTAATGACCAGACTTACTGTATCATCGGTTATCACCTCAAAAATACGTTGAGTGATAATGGCACAGTTAGCAGAGGTGTTTGTGAAGTAAGTGCAGATGGTAATCTTACCGATATCAATGAACGTACGAAAATATATGCCCAGCCAGAAGGTGGTATTGTTTACGAAGAAGAAGAGAAACTGACAAGCTTACCTGAATCAAGTCTGGTAAGTATGAACTACCTCTGTTTTGCACCAGGTTTTATTGGTCTGGCTGAAACATTATTTGAAGCATTCCTTAAGGAACATGGACAGGAATTGAAGTCTGAATTTTATATTCCAACTGTAACCAAACATTTTGTACAGTCAGGTAAAGGTGTGGTGAAAGTAATTCCCACTTCAGCGCAGTGGTTCGGTGTAACTTATAAAGAAGATGCACCGGGAGTACAGGAGAGCATCAATAAACTGGTAGCGGCTGGAGAATACCCCGGAAGCCTATGGGGGTAAATCGCAGATGGCAGATGGCAGATGTCGGATGTCGGATCGCTGATCTCTGATTTTT
>CAZTCS010000150.1:2195-4130 GCA_964611995.1 uncultured Sediminibacterium sp.
CATAAAAAGAGCTCCTGCTTGCGCGGGAGCTCTTTTTTTATTTGAGGATCTGGGATCGCTGATTTTTGAATTTTGAATTTTGAAAGTAATCCTTGAACTTCAAACCCAAATCAGAGATCAGAGATCAAAGATTTATTTTGCGAATGCTTTTACGTAGAACACACAGTCTTCTACCTCTGCAATTTGTTGTTTGCGTTGGGTGCCTTTGAGGCTGGATTTAGACGGGAGTTTTATTTTTTCAGCTGTATCGCTTTTCCTGAAAGCATCTACCATGCGGAAGATATTCCTTGATTTTACAGCGAAAACTACGCCTTCGGCTGATGTTTGTCTGGTACTAAGTACACCAATGATCTCTCCATTGCTGTTGAATACCGGGGCGCCGGAGTTACCAGGGTTGGCACTCATCTGTAACTGGTAGGAGAGTGAATCACCTTCCAATCCACTGCGGGCACTCAGGTAACCCATACCATACACAATTTCGTTACGTGGGTAGCCAAGGGTATATATTTCTTCTCCCAGATCGCTACTGCCTTTACGGATACTGTATGGCAGGGTTTTACGGGGAGTATATTCTTTATCGGTAATTCTTAAGATAGCAAGGTCTTTTTCCTGGTCAATATGTACAATATTGGCGCTGAATTCTTCGCCTTTGCTGTTGACTACAATGGCACCAGATCCTTTTAATACGTGTGCATTGGTAATAATATAACCTTTGGGGTCAATGAGGAAACCAGAACCACCACTTACAAAGCGAACACCTTCTGGTAATTTGCTTTTTACTTCATTGATAAGGTTGCCCTGTACTTGTTGGTTTCTTTTAATAACAGCAATATCGTTGCTAAGTTGTTGTAACTGATTGCCGTTAACTGCAGGGGCAAAATACATTACGATGCCGCTGATAAACAGTGCGATAACGCCTCCAACACCGGCTGCAATTGCTGTTACCCGCTTGTATTTATTCCATAATTGAATTACGCGTCCACGGGTGCTGATCTCACCACCTTCATTTACATCTCCTCTTTCGAGCAGGTGCTGGTGGGTTTCGTGTAAACTGTGGCGCAGATTACGGTGGGCGGAATACATATCCATCTGGTGTAGGAACATATTGTGTTCAACAACCATCTGGTCGATCTCAGGGGTGGTTTTGCGGAGGTTCTCAAAATAAGTACGCTCTTCGGCGCTCATGTCGCCGCTGAGGTATCTTTCTATGGCTTCTAATAATAAAATGTCATCCATGGTACTTACTCTCCGATATTATATTGCGCAAAGAAGAGTTTCTTTAAGCGCATTAAACATTTATACTTTTGGTTTTTGGCATTATCGGCATTGGTATATCCAAACTCCGATGCCAGTTCCTGCATGCCCAGTTTCTTGAGGTAATAACCTTCGAGTAAACTTTTGCATGGCTCCCCCAAACTATTCATCGCCCGGTCCATAATGGCGAAAGCGGCGTTTCTTTTTTCATGGTTGTCGAGGTCTTCTTCCACCGGTACAGTCTCCTCCAGGCTGTCCACCTGATTAGTATACCTTCCCAGTTGTTGAAGTCTTTTAAGCCATAAACGCCTGCAAATGGAATATACATAGGTTTTAATTTGACAGGTTAAGACAAATGATTCGCTTTGTGCCTTTTCATACAGTGCAATCATTGCTTCCTGAAAAATATCCCTGGCGTCGTCATAAGAACCGTTGTTATTTAGTATAAAAGCCTGTATGGTATTGAAATTCTCTTTGTAGATGGTCTCAATAGCCCTGGAATCGTTATTTGCCAGTCCTTTCAGTAATGCTTGTTCGTTTGTGTCGGCTTTCACTAAATGTTCTTTTAATACATTAAGGGGGGTAAAAGTAACCCAAAATACTGCGAAATCTTTTTTTGAAAAAAATCTAGGCAGACAGGGTTACCTTTTATGACATGGTGGTATTAACATCAAAATCACT
>CAZTCS010000150.1:4140-7536 GCA_964611995.1 uncultured Sediminibacterium sp.
CTCAAAAAAAACACACAATGAAAAAATTATTATTCGTTTTGGCACTGGGCGCTTTCGCCGCTTGTAATTCTGGTGAAAACAAAGAAGCAACTGCAGATACTACTGCTGCTCCTGTAGCTGCAGATACTACAACTGCTCCTGCTGCTGACACAACTGCTCCTGCAGCTGATACTACAGCTGTTGCTAAGTAATTGAATTCGAAACCAGGTGATTCTAGTTAAGTAGGGCCTGCTTGCCGGCAGTACTGGTTTCATAAGAATTTTCATATGGCAAGCAATCGTTAGAGGCCGCTCCGTTTCCACGGAGGGGCTTTTTTTCGTCGCGAACTCGCCGAGTAGCTCCTCAAAATGACGGACGTTTATTAAATAATGTCCTATTCTTTTTTGAAGTATCTATTTTCATAACCAATCGTCCTCCCGAGGAGTGTTTCAACCCCCGGTTGAAACAAACGACGAGGGAAACGAAGGTTTGTTAGTATAATTTTTTTTAATGACTTGATGGTTGGTATTATTTACTGTTCTATATTTGACTCAATGAACACAAAAGCAAACAATACCTGGTTCTATTTTTTCTTTTATTACTTCTTTAATCAAAGGAGCCGGGTTGTATTTGCTAAAGATAAGGAATAAGGAATGAGAAATGAAGAATAAGAAATAAAAAATGTTGAAGGAATAGGCGAGAAAATTTATCATTTATGAAATCAGTTGAGGTTAAAACAGGCGGCATTGCCATACAGGGATATGAAGGGAGCTTTCACCAGGTGGCAGCCAGGTCATTTTTTGGGAAAGAGGTGGAAGTAATTCCATGCGCAAATTTCCGCGACCTTATTCATATTGCGGGTGATGCCAAACAATCTGCTGGCGGAATAATGGCCATCGAAAATTCAATTGCAGGTAGCATCCTCCCTAACTATAACCTTCTTCAAAAAAGCAAACTCAAAGTGGTAGGAGAAGTTTATCTCTCTATCAGCCAAAACCTACTCGTTAACCCAGGTGTAAAATTGGAAGATATTAAAGAAGTTCATAGTCATCCGATGGCCATACTTCAATGCCTTGATTACCTGGAACAACATCCATGGAAACTGGTTGAAACTGAAGATACGGCCCTTAGTGCAAAACACTTGCAACAACACAGAAGTAAACATTCAGCAGCTATCGCAAGTAAACTCGCCGCTGAACTTTTTAAGCTGGATATAATTGGTCCCGATATACATACCATGAAAAACAATGTTACCCGTTTTCTGGTATTAAAACGGGCAAACGAAGCAAAAGAAGATGCCAATGCTAATAAGGCCTCACTTTATTTTCAAACCAATCATGCCAGGGGAGCTTTATCGAAAGTGTTAACCACCATTGCATCAGGAGGAATTAACCTGAGCAAATTGCAAAGCATGCCGATTCCTGGTAGTCATTTTAAATACGGATTCTATGTAGATATGGAATTTGAAAAAAGAAGCCAGTTAGATAAAGTGCTGGCATCACTAACATCGCTAACCAATAACGTTAAAATATTTGGGGTTTACCGGAAAGGAAAACTTGTAAAAGGATAATTTATGCAGATCAAGACCGCGAATAGACTGGATGGAATAGGAGAGTATTATTTCTCGCAAAAACTGCGTGAAATTGATACGCTGAATAAAGCTGGAAAGGATATACTCAATTTGGGAATCGGTAGCCCAGACCTTCCTCCACATCCTGAAGTGATAAAGGTATTGCAGGATGCTGCGGCACTACCAAATGTACATGCTTACCAGAGTTATAAAGGCTCACCTGTTTTACGCAAAGCAGTTGCAGCCTGGTATCAGCAATGGTATGGCGTTTCACTTGATACAGAAACAGAAATATTGCCGCTTATTGGTAGTAAGGAAGGGATCATGCATATCTGCATGACTTACCTCAATGAAGGAGATGAAGCTTTAATTCCTAATCCGGGATACCCAACTTATAGCAGTGCCGTTAAACTTGCTGGTGCAAGACCTGTGCCCTATACTTTACTGGAAGCGCATAACTGGCAACCAGACCTGGATGCATTGGCACAATCAGATCTTTCGAAAGTAAAACTGATGTGGGTGAATTATCCGCATATGCCTACTGGACAATTACCCTCTGCCAGTTTCTTTGAAAAGCTGATTGCGTTTGCACAGAAACATAATATACTGATCTGTCACGATAATCCGTACAGCTTCATCTTAAATGAACAACCAGTGAGCTTACTCAGCATTCCTGGTGCAAAAGAAGTAGTGCTGGAACTTAATTCGCTGAGTAAAAGTTCGAATATGGCAGGATGGAGGGTAGGAATGCTGGCAGCAGCCAAAGAAAGGATTGATGAGGTTCTTCGTTTCAAAAGCAATATGGATAGTGGTATGTTTCTTCCGGTACAACTGGCAGCAGCCAGGGCTTTGGAACTGGGGAAAGACTGGTACGATTCTATCAATGCTATTTATGCAGAACGCAGAACCAAAGTTTTTGAAATGCTCGACCTGCTGAACTGTAGTTGCGCTACTGGTCAGGTTGGTATGTTTGTTTGGGCTAAAATACCGACAACTTTTACCGATGGTTTTGCTTTGAGTGATAAAGTATTGTATGAAGCATCTGTATTCATTACACCCGGCGGCATATTTGGTGATGCCGGTAATGGATATATCAGGGTGAGTCTTTGTGGAAGTATTGAAAGATTTGAAGAAGCTATTCAACGCATCAAAACAAGATTAGTAAAATGAGGATTGCAATTATCGGAACCGGTTTAATAGGAGGCTCACTCTCACTTACCTTGAAGGCAAAGGGAGTAGCATCTTTTGTAACCGGCGTGGAACAAAATGAACAACATGCAAAACGTGCCCTGGAACTCGGGCTGGTAGATGCCATAGCCAGTTTGCCTGAAGCAATTGCTGCAGCCGATCTTGTTGTATTGGCAACACCCATCGATGCAGCAGAAGCACTCTTGCCGGGTATATTGGATTTAGTTTCATCACAGGTGGTAATGGATGTGGGCTCAACCAAAAAAAGTATTTGCGAATCGGTGGCTAATCATCCAAAGAGAGGAAGATTTGTGGCAACGCACCCTATGTGGGGTACGGAATACAGTGGTCCTGATGCCGCTATAAATACCGCATTTGCCGAAAAAGCCACGGTAATATGCTCAAAAGAAGAAAGTGATGCAGATGCGGTTGAATTGGTTGAGCATGTTTACAAAACATTGGGCATGCACTTACTGTACATGAAGGCCGATGATCATGATGTACATGTGGCTTATGTTAGCCATATTTCACATATTACTTCTTTTGCCCTTGCCAATACAGTATTGGAGAAAGAAAGAGAAGAAGATGCCATTTTCGAACTGGCCAGTGGTGGTTTTGAAAGCACCGTTCGACTGGCCAAAAGCAACCCAGCTATGTGG
>CAZTCS010000151.1:0-7503 GCA_964611995.1 uncultured Sediminibacterium sp.
TGTAAAAAAGACTTTAGTAATCCGAATGCGGCTACATCCGACCAGGTATTCAGTTCTGCAAAAGGACTGGCTGGTATTGTTGTGGGCCTGCAAAGAACCTATGCATCGAATGTTGCCTATGGCATGTCTGATGCTACTGGTTTAATCACCAATGAAACCCTGTTAATGAACCCCGGAAATACTTCTGAATTTCAATTCAGTACCGGGGGAACAGCAGTAGATGGTACCAATGCATTACTGGGTAATGTTTGGACCACTGCAAACAAGATTATTTTTGATGCAAACAATGTAATTAACGCGGCTGCAAAACTTTCTGACAAAGGTTACGCCAGCGGATTAATTGGTTATGCGACTGTGTACAAGGCATTGTCAATGGGTTGTATATCCAGCTTCTGGGAAAAAGTACCTGATACAGTAGGTACAGCTACTACTACTTTCTCTGACAGAACTGTTGGATTTACCAGAGCAATTGCTGCGATTGATAAAGCGCTAGCTGCTATCAGTGCGAATGCTATTTCATCGGCTTTTGCTGCTGATGTACCGGTTGGTGTAGATATTGTAAACACACTCTATGCATTGAAAGCACGTTATTCTTTGTTCGCAGGTAATTATGCTGCTGCCTTGGCTGCAGCTAATGCAGTTGACCTTACCAAACGTTCTGTAATGAACTTTGAAGCAGCTAACCCAAATCCGATTTTTAATTCGGTAACATCTACCAATAACGTGTATCAGCCTTTGGATTCCACACTTGGATTACCAACTGCTATTGCACCTGATTTGGCAGATAAACGTATCCAATTCTATACCGTTATTAATGCAACAATCAATCCTCGTTTCAGGTTAAATGGTTTCTGGAATACCGCTACTGCAGCTATTCCTCTGTACTACCCTGGAGAGATGACCCTGATTAAAGCAGAAGCCTATGCACGTCAGGCAACACCTGATCTGGTAAATGGTATTCTTGAATTGAATAAAGTTGTTACCAAAAAAGCGGCCAATGATGTATTGGGTATCGGTGCTGACCTTGGTCCGGTAGCTCCGGCAAGTGCAGCGGAATTATTAACCCAGATATACCGCAATCGTTGTATCGAACTTTATTTGTCTGGTATGAAATTGGAAGATATGCGTCGATTCGGCAGACCCACCAGCGAAAGAAAAAGGAATCTTTTCCCTTATCCTTTCCGTGAGCGTGATAGTAATCCGAATACACCCCCCGACCCTGCTTTCTAATTAAGATAGACTGCAAGAAAAAGCCCTGACTCATTGAGCCGGGGCTTTTTCTTTAATATGCGGTAGGCATTGATAATCATTTAATTGCCTATCTTACAAGATCAATTAAAATTCAATATACAATCATGATCCGCTCTTTACCCCTTCGATTATATTCCGGTCTAGGTATTGCAGTGTTGCTGGTTTTTATTGTAGGATTTGTTACCATTGATTCATTAGACAAACAGGCAAAAGAATCGGATACGGTTCGATATACCCATCAGGCTATTTCTTATGTAAGGGATATCCGCTTTTCAATGATGCAAATAAGGGGAAGCCGACGGGCTTATTGGGTAACGGGGGCCTCAAAGGACTTAGATGCCTACGAAAGCGGATCCAGTTTCATACCTGTTCGAATTGTGGACCTGCGCGATTTGGTTAAAGAAAATCCGGTTCAGGTTCAAAATGTTATCCGCCTCGATTCAATGGTTACCGACTTATTACGTTATTGGAAAAGAGATGGCGTGATTACCCCAAATCTGTCAACTGCAGACTTCAAGCAAATAGTATTCGAAGAGGAGAAAAAGCTTTCCTCCTTATATATTCAGATAGAAAAAATCAAGACAGTAGAAGAGGGCTTGCTTATTCAAAGAGAAAAAGTAGTTGCTGGATATATTAAAAGAACCAAACTTATTCTGTATGTAGGGATCAGCGTATTGATGATTGTTGTTTTATTGCTGATCAATGCCGTGATACAAACCTTGAAAAGCAGGTATAAAGCAGGCCTTCGATTACAGGCAAACCTGGAAGAGACAGAGAAGATCAATAAAATGGCCCAGGAGAAGAATTGGGTATTGGAAGGCATGAGTTATATCAATAACCGTTTACAGGTAGTGGATAGCTCAAGTGAACTGGCTCATCGAATTATTACTGCCCTTGTTCAATACCTTGAAGTTCCATCCGGTGTTATTTATTTTGTGGATGATGACAGAAAAAAATTAATTACAGCAGCTTCAGTTGCAGTTAGCGGCTCATCCAAAAAATCATTTACCATAGGAGAAGGTATTGTTGGTAATGCCGCTTATGCAAAAACAGTCACTATTATAAAAAATATTCCACCCGATTACTGGAAGGTAGAATCTTCACTTGGTCAGGTAACAGGAAATGGTGAAATAGCCTGCATCCCCTTGTGGATGAATGAAGAATTGAAAGGGTTAATTGAATTAGGTTGTTTCACTTCATTCACTGATTTACAGGTGTCATTATTGAAGAATTGTGCGGATATTCTCTCTGCGGCCATTAATTCCTATCAATCCAGAGATCGTATCAATCATTTGCTCGACGAATTACAAGAGCAAAAAGAAGCCCTGCTTGAGCAGCGGGAGGAATTGCGTCAAACCAATGATGAGTTGAGCAGACAGGCAGAAGAATTACAAGCTTCAGAAGAAGAGTTGAAAACACAGGAAGAGGAACTTAAGCAGATTAACCTTGAGCTAAAAGGTAGAAATGAAGCAATCGATAACGCTCGTCAGGCATTGACACTAAAAGCAAAAGAACTGGAAAGTCCCAGCCGATATAAATCAGAGTTCCTGGCTAATATGTCGCACGAACTGCGCACGCCATTGAACAGTGTACTCATCTTAGCCAAATTACTTGCCGATAACAACACCGATAACCTGAATGCAAAGCAAATTGAGTATGCCAATATTATTTATAAGTCGGGTAAAGACCTGCTTCAGTTAATTAATGATATACTTGATCTCTCTAAAATAGAATCGGGTAAGGTTGATTTATTAATTGAAGATGTTTCTTTGGATAATATTAAGGAAGATGTGTTGCAACTTTTTTCAGTAGTAGCCAATGAAAAGAATATTAATCTCATAGTTGAAAAACTGCCCGGTGTACCTGCAACAATTCAAACAGACAAACAACGTCTATTACAGGTGATTAAAAATTTATTGTCAAACGCATTTAAATTCACACCGGCAGAAGGTAAAATTAACCTGACATTTGAACCAGTAACAGGTTCAGGAGAATTAAGAATTAATGTGTCGGATACAGGAATAGGAATACCTGAAGAAAAGCAACAACTCATCTTCGAAGCATTTCAACAGGCAGATGGTTCTACAAGTCGAAAATACGGAGGTACAGGATTAGGATTGTCGATTAGTCTCGAATTGATGAAGTTGCTTGGCGGCTCAATTACTGTAAAGAGTGAAGTGAATAAAGGAAGCATATTTACCCTTCTGCTTCCGCTTACATTCAGCGGTAATGCCAATGCAGATTCAAATGTGGGTGTTGACGAGCTGTTGTTGCAGGATGAATTTGTTTCTATCGATAAAGTTCGTGAACAAACAATAGTTGCAGATGATCGCTTTCAACTGAAGAAAGGTGAACGCCTGATGCTCATCATTGAAGATGATGTAAACTTTGCAACAATCATCAGAGACTATGCAAGGCATAAAGGATACCAGATTATCATCGCATTGCAGGGAGATGAAGGTTTGTACTATGCTAAAAAATACAAACCCAATGCCATTATCCTCGACATTCAACTACCTGTAATGGACGGTTGGACGATTCTCAAGCAAATCAGGAATGATGACCAAATAAAACATACGCCCGTACATATAATATCTGCATTTGACGATAATCGGTTTAAGGATGCAGATGTGATGACATACCTCAAAAAACCCATTGAGACCGGTGCACTCGAACAAGCGTTTTCGCTGCTGGGAGAACATTTCCAACAAGGTGTAAAACAGGTGCTCATTGTTTCGGCTGAACATTTTGAAGAGAACGACCTGCATAAACTCGCAGCAGAAAAGGATTATAAAATCCATTTTCAACAGGTAACATCAATTCAAGGAGCCAATAAATTAGTTGCAGAACAAAAGTTTGATTGTCTGATTGTTCATATAGGTTCGACTATTCAATTGTCTGATGCAAAACAGATTCATCAACAAATTGCTGAAAAGCAACTGCCGATTATTATACACCTGGATGAAGATATTTCAGCTACTGATGAGATTGAATTCCGTAAAATATCCAATATCATCATACGAAGCGGCATTACAGCAAATAACAGATTACTTGATGAACTGGAACTATTTCTACATAAAATGGCAGGAAACGACCAAACAGGTTCAAGTCAGTTAATGATCCCAGATAACGACAAATCTCTGTTGAATAAAAAAGTACTGGTAGTAGATGATGATATGCGTAATGTATTTGCGTTAAGTGCCGTACTCGAATCAAATAAAATGCAAGTGGTTGCAGCCAGCGATGGACGAGAATCATTAGAACAATTAAAAAAGCATCCGGATACGGATCTTGTTCTGATGGATATCATGATGCCGGAAATGGACGGTTATGAAGCGATGGAAAGGATAAGAAAAGACTTAAAGATGCAGGAACTTCCCATCATTGCTTTAACTGCGAAAGCAATGGCTGGAGACAGGGATAAATGTATTGCAGCAGGCGCTTCAGATTATATTACGAAGCCGGTTGATATGCAAAAATTATTATCACTTATGCGTGTTTGGTTAAATAAGCACTAGAAAAATATATATAGGATGTTGATTCCTGGACGAATTGAACTCTCTGCACAAGAATTTGAATTATTACTCGGTATGCTTCATCAGGTATATGGGTATGATTTTTCTGGCTATTCGAAAAGCTCTTTGTTAAGAAGGGTGTCGAAATTTATGGATGACAGGTCATTGTCTGATGGACAGCATCTGGTGCAATTATTGGCAGGCGACACAAATGCATTTAATAGCTTTCTGGAAACAATTACAGTAAATGTTACTGAAATGTTTCGTGATCCTGCATTTTATAAATGTCTCCGGGAAAAAGTATTGCCCGTGCTCGCTACTTACCCCCAGATTAATATTTGGCATGCAGGATGCTCCACAGGAGAAGAAGTTTTTTCTTTATGCATTTTATTACAGGAGGCAGGACTTCTTAAACGAGCCAGAATTTATGCTACAGATATTAATGCAGCTAATTTAGAGAAAGCCCGAACAGGTGTATTACCTATGCATCATATGCGTGAGTATACCGCCAATTACCGCCAGACTGGTGGGGTCAATGATTTTTCTGATTATTATACGGCATTGTATGATCATGTAATTATTAATAAAGAAATTAGGGAAAGGGTTGTTTTCTTACAGCATAACTTAGTAACAGACAGGTCTTTTAATGAGTTTCAACTGATACTTTGCAGGAACGTAATGATTTATTTCAATAAACAATTACAAAACAGGGTTTTACGATTATTTTATGAGAGCTTGTCTTCACTGGGTTTTCTGGGCCTGGGCATGAAAGAAACTTTATTATTTTCAGAGATTAAAACAAAATTCACCTCAGTGGAACCCACTGTGAAAATTTACCGCAAAAAGCGATAATAAATTTGAAAGAAAATAAATACGATATCATATTAATTGGGGGTTCTGCAGGTAGTATCCCTCTTTGTACTGCTTTGTTGAAATCGTTAAAGAAAGAACGTGCCATTCCTGTTGTAGTAATTATTCACAGAATGAGAAATGTAGATAGTGAACTTGAAAAGCTACTTGCAAGAGAATCCGGTTTAAAAAAAATTATTGAACCGGAAGATAAGCAACCCCTAAGTGAAGGAAAAGTTTACCTGGCCCCGCAGAATTATCACCTCCTGTTTGAAGAAGATCGGTCATTTAGCCTCGACTACTCAGATGCAGTGCATTATAGCCGACCTTCAATTGATGTAAGTTTTGAAAGTGCGGCTCAGGTATTCGGAAAGAAAATACTTGCAATTTTATTGAGTGGAGCCAATGCAGATGGAGCAAAAGGTATTGCTGTTCTTTCAAGTATTGGAGCGGATTGCTGGATTCAAGATCCTGCCACAGCAGAGTCTGCAACAATGCCTGCAGCAGCAATTGCTGCTGCAAAAGGAGTCAGCATTTTACCGGTTGAAAAAATGCAGGAACGCATAAGTGAATTATAATTATATTTTCTAGACATGAATATTCCACCTATACAGCACCATGATTTCACCATTCTTCTGGTTGATGACAGACCGGAAAACCTGTTGTCGCTAGAAGAAATACTATTGAAACCTGGTAGAACCTTTATTAAGGCTGCTTCTGGAAACGAAGCATTGAAACATATTTTGAAGCATGAGCATATCGGGCTGATCATGCTTGATGTACAAATGCCTGAAATGGATGGTTTTGAAGTAGCACGTATACTTAAATCTAACCCCAGAACAAAAGATATATCCATCATTTTTGTAACAGCCCTAAGTAGAGAAGAGCAATATGTTTTAAAGGGGTTTGCTGAAGGTGCAGTAGACTACCTCCAGAAACCTTTAGATATAAATGTTGTAAGAGCAAAAGTGAATGTATTTGAACAACTTTATTTTAACCAGTTTCGGTTAAAGACGGCCTTAACGGAACTAGATCGTATTAATAAACAACTCGAAAAATTTGTATACATCGTTTCACACGATCTTAAATCACCTCTTTCATCTGTAATCATGATGCTGGAATTGATTAAAAACGATCCGCACGTGTTAACTAATCAGGAAGTGAAAGATAATATTGATATGGTTTATCAGGCATCAGGTCGATTGTCTGAAATGATTATGGCATTGTTAGAATATTCTACTACTAGTCTTTCTCAACAAACAGTTGAATCAACAGATGTGCATTTGATGGTAGAACAACTTGTTTCATTATTGTTCCCACCCAAGAATATACAAATTCAAATACTCAATCACTTGCCAGTTATTCACACAAGGAAAGTAAAACTAGAACAGGTTTTTCAAAACCTTATCAGTAATGCCATCAAGTATAGCGACAAACCCCAGGGACTCATTCAAATTGGTTATGCTGATAAAGAGGGCTTTTATGAGTTTTTTGTAAAAGACAATGGACCAGGTATAGCAGACGAAGATAAAAGCCGCATCTTTAAATTGTTTGAAATAACCAATAACCAATCTCAAAGAGACAGTAGCACTGGTATTGGTTTAAACCTGCTTAAAATTATCGTTGAAGAACAAGGAGGTAAAATTTGGGTAGACTCAACGAAAGGAGAAGGCAGTGTGTTTTATTTTCAGTGGATGAAATAGTGAATAGTGAGTCAGTGTTGTCCGGGAAAACTTGGCTTCAAGCCACAAGCTGCAAGTCTTAGTTGGTGTTTATTTTTAATTATCTGCCAGTACTAGAAAATTTGTACTGATTTTCAACAAGCATCAATAGAACACGGATCTTCATGATTTTCAAGATCTATCATGATAAATCTTGAAAATCATGA
>CAZTCS010000152.1:0-5881 GCA_964611995.1 uncultured Sediminibacterium sp.
ATTCTCTACATTTACTTTGAAATCTTCTTTGTTCCTGCCAGGAGCGTTTAACTCGAGGTGGTAACCTTCTGTTGTTTCATGAATATTTACAGGAACGGTGGCATAAGCCAGATTAGCATCTTTTCCCCACGTTGAAGGAAAATTGTTGAACAGTTCATCAAAAAGGCTGCTAAATGGAGCAGTGTTGTGTTTTACGAGTGTCATATTCTATGATTTTTATTTTTTAAGAATTGAATTCGAAATAAGTTGTTCAAACTGTGTACCAAGGCAAAAACACGGTATTGGGTAGTCAGAATGTCGATATTTTTTATAATGAAAGCGCCACAATGACCGATTTTATACTTTTTCAGTGTCATTGTGTCGGTTATTTAAATGGTTAGTGTTACAACTTTTAATCCTAATTTTGTGTTCTATAATTTAAAATCAAGCGAATATGTATCCAGCAGAGATTGTGTTACCCATGAAAGCGGAGCTTACAGATAGTGGATTTGAGGAGTTATTATCTGCTTCTGACGTGGACAATATGTTACAGCAAAAAGGCACTACATTAGTAGTTATTAATTCTGTATGTGGCTGTGCAGCAGGCACTTGCAGACCAGGTGTATTAATGGCAGTGCAGAATTCGGCCAAGCGTCCGGATCATCTTACAACCAGTTTTGCCGGTTTCGATGTGGAAGCGGTTAATCAGGTTCGTCAGCATTTATTGCCTTATCCACCATCTTCTCCGGCCATTGCACTGTTTAAAGACGGTCAGTTGGTAAGTATGGTAGAACGTCATCAAATTGAAGGGCGTCCAGCCCAGGTGATTGCACAGCACCTTATTTCTGTTTTTGATGAACATTGCAATTAATTTTCCCTTAGTTTTGTTCGAGGATGGGTTAGTAAGTACGGCTCCACTTTGGTGGAGCCTTTTTTTTGGAGACGACTCAATAAAACAGTTTCATATTTTCTGACTATCATTGCAACTGTCTTTTATTGATTGATCAATACACTCGGTAAATATGTACCCTAATTTATATTACGCATTTAAAGATCTGTTTGGAATTGAGTTGGGTGGATTAAAACTGGTGAACAGTTTTGGTTTCTTTGTAGCACTTTCCTTTATCCTTTCTGCCTGGATACTTACCCTTGAATTAAAACGGAAACAAAACCTTGGACAGTTTTCTTTTACGGAAGAAAAAATTATGGTAGGGGCACCTGCTAGTGTTACTGAATTACTGATTAATTTTTTACTGGGCTTTGTATTTGGATTTAAAATTCTCGGAGCCTTTGTAATTGATTCTGCACTAAATGATCCGCAATCTTTTATTCTATCTACTAATGGTAGCTTGCCGCTTGGAATACTGGTGGGCATTGTGTTTGCCGGATTGAAATGGTGGGAAAAGAACAAACAGAAACTTGCAAAACCTGAAGAGCGTATAATCCGTATCTGGCCACACGACAGGGTAGGAGATATTGTACTTTATGCAGCCTTATTTGGATTTTTGGGTGCGAAAATTTTTCACAACCTTGAAAACTGGAACGAGTTTTCGAAAGACCCGATTGGGGCTTTGATTTCTTTCAGTGGACTAACATTCTATGGTGGATTAATTTGCGCAGGTGCTGCGATAATATATTATGCACGCAAGCGAAAAATCTCCGTGATCCATCTTGCAGATGCAATGGCTCCAACCATGATGTTTGCCTATGCATTTGGTCGTATCGGATGTCAGGTTAGTGGCGATGGAGATTGGGGTATAGTAAATACAAATCCTAAACCATTCAGTTGGTTACCCGATTGGTTATGGGCCTATAATTACCCACATAATGTGATCGGCGAAGGCAAACCAATTGCCGGATGCACCGGTCCTTATTGTAATGAACTGGTTCCTGCAGTTTATCCTACTCCACTTTATGAAATAATTGCATGTCTGCTTCTTTTTGCCATTTTATGGATTTACCGTAAAAAACTGAAAGTTGCCGGACAATTATCCGGTCTCTACCTCATATTAAATGGTCTTGAGCGATTTTTCATCGAAAAAATACGTGTTAATACCAAATACGAAGACCTCCCATTCCAACCCACCCAGGCCGAACTGATCTCATTTGTAATGGTACTTACCGGTATCGTGCTGATGATCAAGGCGAAAGATTGGTTTGGGGAGAAGAAATGACTAGGTGTGAATGGTCAATTGTCAATGGTGAATGAGGTGAGTAGGGAGTAGTGAATAGTGAGTAGTGAGTAGTGAGTAGATAGTATTATGAATTAAGGGTTAAGAGTATAATTACTTGATATTCAATTAATTATAATCTTAACCCTTACTTTTTTGAGTTACAGCTCCAACGCCAAACCATCTTCCTTCATTATTATTTATTCATTATTGGTAATTCATTATTCCTATTCCTTCTTCCATATTTCTCATTTTTTTCTTGGTTCGCCACTCATCCTTGTTTAGCACCGTTCATTACAAAACTATGTACTATGCTAAACATAGTACATAGTTTTGTTCTGTAATTAGCAACAACGAGAACTAAAATAACAAGACATAATTATGAGAAAATTTAAAAATTTACTGGCAGTTATCGGTTTGTTAACTGTATCAGTGGCTGCCCAGGCGCAAACAGCCAAAGTAAATGGCGCTGTGAGTGGTTCACAAAAACCTGTTGAAGCTGCTTCAGTAGGTA
Source organism: uncultured Sediminibacterium sp. (assembly GCA_964611995.1). Taxonomy (GTDB): domain Bacteria; phylum Bacteroidota; class Bacteroidia; order Chitinophagales; family Chitinophagaceae; genus Sediminibacterium. Next base: position 2,665 of record CAZTCS010000152.1, read on the forward strand.
TTTTGCGTGCAAAAGATTCTGCCATCGTTAAAATGGCTGTTACCGACAAAGCCGGTCAGTTTGAAGTGGAGAAATTGGCAGCAGGTAAGTACCTGGTAATGGTACAGTCTGTTGGTTATAATAAATACTATTCGCCTTTATTTGATCTAACCAATGGTCAATCTTATACGATTCAACCCATCACTCTTACCAATATTTCAAAAGAACTGGAAGGGGTAGTGGTTACTTCTAAAAAACCAATGATTGAGCAGAAACTCGATCGCACCATTATTAATGTAGATGCTTCACCAACCAATGCCGGAGCAACCGTATTGGAAGTGCTGGAGAAATCACCAGGTATTTCTGTGGATAAAGATGGTAATATTAGTTTGAAAGGAAAACAAGGTGTGGTGGTTTTAATTGATGGAAAGCCAACTTACCTGGGTGCTCAGGATCTTGCCAATATGTTGCGTAATATGTCGAGCTCAAACCTCGAAACCATTGAATTGATGACTAACCCACCTGCACGTTTTGATGCATCAGGTAATTCAGGTGTCATCAATATCAAAACCAAAAAGTCTAAGGTGATGGGTTACAATGTCAGTATCACTACAGGATATTCTCAGGGTGTGCTGCCTAAAACTAACAATAGCGTTAACCTTAACTATAGACAAAACAAGATCAACATTTTTGCCAATGCCAGTCATAACTACAATGAAAACTTTGGTGATCTTAAAATCGACAGAAACTTTAGAAACCAGTCTACGGGTGCATTGTTAAGCAGCTTTAACCAGACTGCGAACAGCAGCCGTAATTCGAACAGTTATAATTACAAAATAGGGTTCGATTATTTTATGAATAAGAAGACTACTATGGGACTGGTAGTTAACGGATACAATAGTGTGGGTGATGAGTATACTAAAAACACAACCTTTATTAATGATCCAGGAGGTGCTCTTGTAACCCGTACACAAGCCATTAATGATGTGAACCTGAAATTTAAAAATGTAGGTATAAACGCAAACCTGCGTCATGTATTCGATAGCACCGGAAAGGAACTAACTGTTGACGCAGATTATATTAACTACAGTCAGAACAACAGACAGATGTTAAGCAATGAATTTTATGACCATAACGGTAACGTAAAATCACCAGACGAAATATTAAGAGGTATTCTTCCTGCAGACATTAATATCTACAGTATAAAAGCAGATTATTCTCAGTCTATGAAAGGGCAAATGAAATTTGAAGCTGGACTTAAATCAAGTTATGTAAATACTGATAATGATGCACAGTATGCCAACTGGAACGGGTCACAGTTCATCAATGATATCACCCGTAGCAACCATTTTCTATACAAAGAAAATATTAATGCAGCTTATGTGAATTTCAACAAGCAGTTTAATAAAAAATGGAGTGGTCAGTTAGGTTTACGTGCGGAAAATACCAATATCACCGGTAATCAACTTACTACCGGAGAAGTGTTCAAACGTAACTACACACAGGTTTTCCCAACCATGTATATTGGTTATGCAGCGAATGAAAAGAATCAGTTTGCCTTAAGTTATGGTCGCCGTATTGATCGCCCGAACTACGAGGATCTGAATCCGTTCTTTTACTTCCTGGATAAATATACCTATGAGGTTGGTAACCCATATTTACGTCCGCAGTTTAGTCATAATATCGAACTAAACCATACCTACAAAGGATTCCTGAATACTTCATTAAACTATAGCAATACCAATGATATTTTACAGGATGTATTAGAGCAAATCGACAGCACCAATACTTCTTATGTAAAGAAAAGTAACATTGCACGCAGACAAAACTTAGGTGCATCAGTTAGCCTCGGAATGCCGGTTACAAAATGGTTCAGAACAAATGTTTATGTAAACGTTTTCTATAACCACTTTAAGGGTATCGTAAACAATGGTGAGATATCTGTAGGCGCTACTTCCTACATGGCGAATATGTCCAACCAATTCACTTTTGCAAAAGGATGGGGGGCTGAACTGAGTGCATTCTATCGTTCAAGAAGTGTAGAAGGAGTACTTGTTGCAAAACCAATGGGAGCTTTGAATGTTGGTATCACAAAACAAGTATTGAAGAACAAGGGTATGATCAGGTTAGTGGTTAGAGATGTATTATATACACAAATCTTCCGCGGTTACAGTAAGTACCAGAATGTTGATGTAAGTATTCGTCAAAACAGAGATAGTCGTATTCTTAACCTTAGTTTTACTTATCGTTTCAGCAAAGGAAAAACTGCTGCACAACGTAAAAGAGGTGGAGCTAATGAAGAACAGAATCGTGTGAATTTAGGTGGAGGAAATTAATTCATCGGTGGATGGGCGGATTTAAGCAGGAGATTATAATTAATTTTCCATTTGACCCTAAATGATTCCGCTCATCCAATTTTGACATTTTTGTGTAGCAGGATAAGGTCAATTTAGCAACATCAAATTTGTTTTTTTTCTCATGTGCATTATATAGAAGGCGGCCCCGATTTCTATCGGGGCCTATTTATTTGTAGTCCGGAAGTCCGTCCTTCCTTCGTCAGGAAGTCCGGGAGTCCGGAGTATGGTTTTCTAAACTAATCTTCTTCCAGTCATCCGGACGAAGGAAGGACGGACTTTCGGACTCCCCGTCTTATCTTTACATAAATTAATCACCATGCCTTCATTCGATATTGCCAGCAAAGTAGACCTCCAGACTTTAGATAACGCCATTAATACCGTTAAAAAAGAAATCGCGGGCCGATTCGATTTTCGGGATTCTCCGGTTTCAGTTGAACTGAACAAAAAAGACTTTATAGTATCCCTGGAAGTGGAAAGTGATATGAAAATGAAGCAGTTAATCGATGTTTTGATCGGTAGGGCCATCAAACAGGGTATAGACGGCAATGCTTTCGATTTCTCAAAAGATGCCTATCCTAGTGGTAAAGTGGTAAAAAAGGAGGTTTCGGTGAGAAATGGCCTGAAACAGGACGATGCCAAGAAAATCGTTAAAATGATCAAAGACAGCGGATTAAAGGTTCAGGCGGCCATTATGGACGATATCATCCGCGTTACCGCCAAGAAAATCGATGATTTACAGGAAGTTATAGCAAAATGTAAGACCGCTGAGTTGGGTATTCCTTTGCAGTTTATTAATATGAAGAGTTAAGTATAGTCTGTCCTTCCTTCGTCAGGATGACGGGAAGTCCGGAAGTCGGAAAGTCCGAAAGATAGTCGTTGAA
>CAZTCS010000152.1:5891-7370 GCA_964611995.1 uncultured Sediminibacterium sp.
GGGATAGACCGGAAGTCCGAAAGACCGAAAGTCCGAAAGTCCGGAAGAGGCTTACCCAGCGTTGAACTTCTTTCGGACTTTCCGACTCCCGGACTCCTCGACTTTTTTTGGATAATCCCTGCATCCTGCTTACCTTTGCATTCCTTAAAAATAAGCGTACGGCCAAATCCGTACCACCTAAAACAAATAATTATGAAACAAGGTATCCATCCAGAAAATTATCGTTTTGTTGTGTTCAAGGATATGAGTAATGGTAATTCATTCCTGAGCCGTTCAACTGCAGCTTCAAAAGAAACCATTCTTTGGGAAGATGGTAAAGAATATCCAGTTATTAAATTGGAGATTTCAAATACTTCACACCCTTTCTATACTGGTAAAAACATGCTGGTAGATACTGCAGGTCGTATCGACAAATTCAAAAAACGTTACGAGAAGAAGAAATAATTTCAACTTCAAACATATTAGAGTCCCGCTTGTACCTCAAGCGGGACTTTTTTTTGCTTGAATTTTCCGTTTATCACCAACCACATCAATATGCTATTCAGCCAGCAACAACTGCCTGATATTTTCGCACCATAAAAGTTAAAATGAAATCTTATGTGGTGGAATAAATGCAGTATGTTGATTGCAGGAATCTTGTTGCTTTCGGCTTGTTCAAAGAAGTCAGATCAAATACATCCAACTCCTCAATTACCTGAACCGGTAAAAGCGAAACTGGCTAAAATTAGTTACGATAGTGGGGCTTATGATTCACTTTACTATGATGCATCCGGCAAACTGATTAAATACAAATCGGTATGGACACCAGGTTCTGGTACCAACTTAACCTATTTCTTTGACTATGACATCTCCGGTAAACCAACACGGGTATACAGTGATCAGGGAGAAGAATATCGCTATAGTTATGAAAATGGATTACTATCAGAAGTGGGTATGTATTTTGGAGGAATAAAAACAAGGCATAAAGGGTTTACCTATAACCAGGGACAACTAACTTCAACACATACCTATGCTGATATATTGAGTAATCCTAATGACCAGGATTTTCTAGACATGTTTACGTACACCTATTATCAAGATGGGAACTTAAAAACAGAAACTTCTTATTCAGTACATCCTGTTTCAGGGTGGCCAGTAAAAGAAATGACGATTACTTATACTGATTACGATAACAGTTATAATCCCGAAGATATACTGAAACAACTGCCTTATTTTTTTGGGAAAACATTCCTCAAAAACAATGCAAGAACACGTACAGCCAAAAATGAAAGAACAGGAGAAATAAGTACCTATATCTTCTCTTATACATACCATAATTCCACTTTACCCTTAACCCGTAAGTATGAATACTATGGCAGCGGAAATTGGCAGGAAGGTGCTTGTGTGTATTCGTATTATTAATTGTCTACTGGCGCATAGATCATAGACCATAGTCCATAGACCATGGACCATGGACCATGGACTATGGTCTATGGACTA
>CAZTCS010000153.1:0-7303 GCA_964611995.1 uncultured Sediminibacterium sp.
GCTCTGCCATCTCTCCGCGGCAAAAGTAAGGGTTGAAAAATTTCTACCAAAAAATATTCAAAAGATTCTCAAAATAAACAGATTAGCAATGAGTTATACCCAATATCCCCTACTCGCCCATTCATCCTAAATAAATCAAGTCATCATATTTTACATGGTAAATTAACTATATTTAAAACCTAAACTAACAACCATGACCCGTAAACTATTTCTACTCGCAGGCACATTTTTAAGCCTGACTGTACTATTCTCTTTTTCGTACAAAGCCGCTAATTTCTCTGGCACCTGGAACCTCGATGAAAGCGCAAGCGAACTCGGACAATTTGGTGCAAGAGCTGCTGCTTCAAAAATTGTTATTGAACAATCTACTGATGCATTTAAAATGGTTCGTTCTGTAAACGGTTTTGATGGCTCTTCAGCTGATGTTACTGAAAACTATACTGTAGGTAAGCAGGCCGAAAATGCAGGTATGATGAACAGTAAAAAAACCGGTACCCTTTCATGGGATGGTGAACAAAGTTTTAAAATAGACTTCGACCTTAAAATGGAATTTCAGGGAAACAGCTTTGAAATGAAAGGCAGTGAAAAATGGGAAATCAGCACCGACGGAAAAACATTAACCCTCAGCAACCACCTGACTACACCGCAGGGAGATATTGATACTAAGGCGGTTTATAAGAAGGGATAGTTGGAGGTCAATTGTCAATTGTGAATTGTGAATGTGAATTGTCAATAGTGGGCATTTACCTACTACCTACAATATCATACTGACATTTCACAATTGACAATTCACTACTCACTACTCACTACTTTCTCCACTACCACAAGATCAGCTAGGTCTACGTTGATGGGGAGCTGGCCTACTTGAACAATAGCTCTTTTTCCCCTGATTTCTTTTACCTCACCTACCTGGTAATTCTTCCTTAATTTAACAAGTGAGCCAACAGAAATATGCTGGTTTAGTTCCTTGTATTTTTGATCAACTTTTTTGGCAAGTTTATTTACAACTATTGCTTCTTTCTGCTTGAAGAGTAGGTTTTGAAGGTTTTTAATTACATCCTGCTTATTCTCCGCCTTTTTCCAATCGAGCACAATCTGTTTGAGCTTACGCTCCATGTCTTTCAGGTAAACCAACCGTTCTTCTGTTATGCGATTCTGGTTTTTAAGTATTTCAACCTGCTGACGATGCCTTTCTTTATCCATTACCGTCTCCATCTCTTTTTTCAACCGGTCATTTTCACGAAGGAGTTTGTGTAATTGTTTTTTCTCCTGCTCCAATTGCTGCAGATCCTGTTCGGTACGGTTTAATAAACGATCCAATTTAAAATGATCCTCATCCACCAGTTTTCTTGCCCTGTTGATGAGGTGCTGAGGCAAACCAATTCGCTCAGCAATGGCAAATGTGTATGAACTGCCCGGTTTCCCTACAATCAGCTTATACATGGGTTGCAGGTTTACTTCATCAAACTGCATGGCCCCATTGATGATACCCTGGGTTCTGTTGGCCATCACTTTCAGGTTGAGGTAGTGTGTGGTTACAACGCCAAATGAATGTCTCCTGGCCAATTCTTCCATAATCACTTCTGCAAAAGCACCACCCAGGTTTGGATCACTTCCACTTCCCAGTTCATCAATAAAAAACATGGTTTTACCATTCGCAGACTCTATAAAATATTTCATGTGCAGCAAATGGCTGCTATAAGTACTTAGTTCAAATTCTAAATTTTGCGTATCCCCAATATGAATAAACAATTGCTTGAAAATACCCATTTGCGAATCAGGACTAACAGGCACCAGTAAACCGCTTTGGAGTAATAGCTGGTTTAGTCCAATGGTCTTCATCGTAACTGTTTTACCCCCTGCATTCGGACCACTGATAACCAATATCCTGTTTTTATCATCCAGGGTAAGGGTTACCGGAATGGTTGTTTTACCACTTGTTTTATTATACAAATACAATAATGGATGATATGCATTGATTAAGTGTATATGTGCCTTATCTGATAACTCTGGTAGTTGACCATTCATGTCGATGGCCAGTTTTGCCTTCGCCCAGATAAAATCATATTCACCTGCAATCATCAGGTATTGTGCAAGCAATGCAGCATAAGCAGATATACGTGATGTAAGCTGACGAAGTATTCGCTGCACCTCTTTTGCTTCTTCGTTTTCAAGCGAGAATACCTGGTTATTGAGATCTATGGTTTCTTCCGGCTCAATAAATGCGGTCTTGCGACTATCACTCTCTCCATGTAGAATACCTTTTACCTGTCGCTTATGTTCTGAAAACACTGCCACTACCCTTCTTCCATTACTGAAACTTTCGTCGATATCGGCCGTATAACCCGATTTGGCGAGTTTACTGATCACCTTCTCAAATACACGCCTCAATTCATTCCGTTTCCGGTAAAGACTCATACGGATTTTATGTAAGTCTTCAGAGGCATTATCCTTAACATTGCCCTGTTCATCTATTACTTCATCGATCAGTGCAATGATTGCTTTTTCATAATAAATCCCTTCAATCACTTTTGCCATTGCCTGAAAGGCTAACCGCTTTTCGGGATCGAACCAACGAAAAATATTGGCCGTATTTTCTGCCAGTTTTCGAATTTGTAGCCACTGCTCTCCGGTAATTAATGCGCCCTGTATACCTAAAAGCTTAATTTCTTTCTGAAGTGGCTGTGCAAAATCGTTGGGGAAATATTGTGCCTGCTGAAGAATAGATTTAAACTCAAAACTTTGCTTCAATTCCAGCTCTATGTATTCTTTTCGGGTATGTATGCGCAGTTGAGCGGCTTTCTCCTTGGCATACACTGTTTTGCAATACCCTTCCAGCAAAGCACGTACTTTGTCGAATTCCAGTTGTACCAAAGCTGTTTCGGGGTATAAACGCATAATTCATTATTCAGGCGCAAAGGTAAGGGGGGAATCTTTGATCTTTGATCTTAGATTTTTTGAATTTTGTCAGTAGGACTCCTTGGGGATTTTTGACTTTTGACTTTTGACTTTTGATTTTTGAATTGTGTCACATACCTGAAAAATAAACAATATAGGTTTTAACACCATTTTTGTAAGTATAGAACTTATGTGCAGTCTAATCTGTTATACTACCAATTACGTAATTTTATTAAAACAGGAAATATGCGAATGGTCATGAGTTTACTGGTACTGGGACTTAGCCTGGTATCTTGCGCCCAGCAACCCGCAACAAAATCAAATAAGATGAACACAAAGATTAACTATGCAGGCATCGAAACAGATACTGCTACTTTCGGAGAAGGATGTTTTTGGTGCACAGAGGCTTTTTTTCAACGTCTTGACGGTGTATTGGAAGTAATCAGCGGTTACGGCGGCGGATTTGTTGAAAACCCGACCTACGAACAGGTTTGTGATAAGAATACCGGACATGTGGAGTTGGCAAGGATTGTTTTCGATCCTAAAAAAATCAGCTACGATGAATTACTGGAAGTATTCTGGAAAACTCACGATCCTACTACTCCCAACCAACAGGGAAATGATATAGGCCCGCAATACCGAAGTGTAGTGTATTACCACAATGCATCTCAAAAAGAAAAAGCAGAAAAATACAAGGCATTATTAGATAAAAGTGGCGCATGGGATGCACCGATTGTAACTACTGTTGAACCCTTCAAAAATTTCTATCCGGCAGAAAACTACCACCAGAATTATTATAACGACAACCCCAACCAGGGTTACTGTAGGTTTGTAATAAGACCTAAACTGGAGAAGTTTGAAAAAGTGTTTAAGGATAAGCTGAAGAAAAAGGGGTGAATGGTGAATTGTGAATGGGCAATTGATTTTAGTGAGTAGTGAGTGGTGAGTAGTGAGTTTTTTGGAGGATTATTATACTTTTTTAGCTTTTAATGCGACGTAATGTGAGAAGGGTAAGAGCATGCATTTGGCATATGGCATATTGATCTTGGGTTATGGCTCAAAATCAATTCACTTCCTTCTAACTATATGCTATGATCTATAAGCAATAAGCATTTAGCCTTGATTCATATTTTTAACGGATGATTACTTTTCTGAGTTCGAGGAGGTTTAGTGCGTTGGCGTGGAATCCGCCTATATTGGGTTGTACAAAATGAATGGCCATATCGTACCAGATTGGGATAACGGGTGCATCATTAATGACCATCTGATCCATTTTACGATAAAGTGTGTAGCGAAGCGAATCATTTGTTTCAAGTAATGCCTGCTCATATAACTTATCGAATTCCGGGTTTTTATACCTTGTATAATTAGGAGGAGCAGGGTTCTTACTGTAGAACATCGCCATATAATTTTCGGCATCAGGATAATCTGCAATCCAACTGCCACGGAAAAATAGGGCCTGCGACTTGGCGGTTTGTTCAAGTAGCAGGCTTTTTTGAATTACTTCTACTTGAACCGGTATACCCACTTCCTCCATTTGTTTGGCCACAAAACTGGCGATATCGGCATATATGGGAATGGTGAGAAGTTTTATCTCTGGCAACTTCCTGTTATCGGTAAAACCTGCCAGCTTAAGCAGTTTCCTGGCAGTTTCCGGGCTATAATGATATCCTTTTACCGAGTCTATATTTTTTGAAGGTAATCCACCAGGAACAAAACCAGACTCAGCAGCTATACCGATTGAATTACGCATATACATCATCAATTGCTGACGGTTGATTGCATAATTCATGGCCTGTCTTACCATTTTTAATTTAACCGGTGAATTTTTTACCAAAGGATTTTGCTCATCTACCAATATGCCAAAATATTCCGTGTTCAGATAGGCGGTTTTATTAAGCAATAACTTACCCTCCCACTCCTTACGCAACAATCCTTTTTTAGTTAATAATTCATCTTTAAAAGAAGCATCTATATCATTGATAAAACTAAGTCTACCCTGCCTGAATTGCAGAAACTCCGTTGCTTTATTATCGAAAAAACTTACCTGTATCGCATCCAGATATGGCAAGGGTTTGCCTTCTTCGTCGCGTTCCCAGTATTGTTCATTTTTATGAAATACAAGGGCTTCGCCTTCATCCCAGGAAACAAATTTAAATGGTCCGGTACCACATGGATTTCTCCTGAAATCTTTGCCATAAGCATCTACGGCTTCTTTTGGAACAATGGAGCAATATTGCATACTTAGAATTCCCATAATGGGATGAAAAGGTCGTAGCAGTCTTAATTGAAAAGTTGAATCGTCAATTACTGTAAATGGCTGAACACTATCGATCCTGTTGTTAAAAATCCATGCACCACTGCTCGCAGTATTCTTATCGATAATTCTGGATAGACTAAATGCAATATCCCCGGCTATCATTTTTCGCCCTTTTCCGCCCGGGAATATCTTGCTATCATGGAAATAAACATCCGTACGGAGGTGAAAAGTGTAAGTTTTGCGGTCCTGACTTATATCCCAGCTTTTAGCAAGAGATGGAACAATATTTAGGTTACTGTCTATTTCAACCAATGTATTGTAGACCTGATGAATGGCCCACATAATAGACTGGTTCTTGGCAAATGCAGGATCAAGGGTAGCAATTCCGGTTGTTTCATTGTAATAAAAGACTTTCTTGTCTGACTGAAGTTTTGTGTTGCAACCTGTACCTATTACCAGGCAGGCACCGATAAGTATATAAAAAAAAGTTATTGTATTACTGATTGCTTTCATCCTGCCCCGAATATCCTATTTTAGCCGATGATAACAAAAGCGTATTTTAAAAGTGCGCCAAGCAAGCATCAACGCCAATCATAACTGTCTAAAGGCATGGGAAGTATCAGAAAGCAAACCATTATCTCCAGTGTGCTGATATATATTGGCTTTCTTGTTGGTTTTGCAAATCATTATTTATTTACCCTCAATGGTTCTTTTACGGTTGAACAATTTGGACTTACAAGGATTTTCTTTGATTTTGCTCAAAATATGATGGCATTTGGTGCTTTAGGTGCTATTCCTGTCATTTATAAGTTTTACCCCTATTATAAGGACAATCTCGAGAAGGAAAAAATTGACCTGATGAGTTGGGCTATGGTTGCGGCCATTATTGGGTTTATCATTGTATTACTTAGTGGATTGATCTTTCAACCATATTTTGTAAAAAAATTTAGCGAGCGGTCTCCATTGGTTGTTCAATATTATTATTGGATGTTTCCTTTCGCAATGGGAATGCTATTTTTCTCGGTCATAGAAGGATTTAGTTGGGCTTTACAACTATCTGTAGTTTCCAATTTTTTAAAAGAAACAGTTTTCAGAATTATTACCACCATTCTGATTCTTCTGTTTTATTTCAAAGTGATCAGTTTTGAATCTTTTATCTACATTTTTGCTTTTCAATACCTTGCCATTTTCCTATTTCTACTTATATACCTGGTAAAAACAGACAACCTGCATTTTAATTTTAAAATCAGTCGGGTAACGAGAAAGTTTTGGAAAAAGATACTTGCAATGCAATCCCTCTTGTATGGAGGAACGCTGATAGCTTCAATAGCAGCAACTATCGACAGTTTTATTATTGCTAGTATTATTGGACTAAAAGCGGTAGGTATTTTTGTTTTTGCACAGTATGTTGCCAATGTGCTTCAGGTGCCACAGAGAAGTATTCAGGCTGTTTCATCTAGTTTTTTAGCAAGAGCGTGGAAAGACAAAGACTTAACTGAAATAAACCGCATTTATTCTCGCTCCTGCATCAATTTATTGGTGATGGCCTTGTTTTTATTTGGCAATATCTGGCTTAATGTAAGAGAAGGAATCAATGTATTAAATATTCAAACTGAATACTTGGATGGTATGACAGTTCTTTTTATTTTAAGTATGGTACGTATTATCGATGCTGGTACCGGCTTAAATGCGATGGTTATTAATACTTCTACCCTATGGCGGTTTGATTTTATAAGTGGCGTTATTCTTATTGGATTGCGTTTACCTCTAACATATTATCTTATTAAACATTATGGCATCATCGGTTCAGCCATAGCAGAATTAATTGCCTACAGTACCTATAACTTCATTCGATACGAATTCCTCCGGCGTAAATTCAATATGCAACCATTCAATGCAAAAACAGTTTATGCCATATTGCTAAGTCTAGCAGCATATAGCGTATGTTATTTTGCCTTTGGATCATTAAAAGGTTGGACATCCATCATCCTTAATGGAATAGTATTTTCTGGAATAATGATCGGCGGGGTATTTTATTTCAAACTAACTCCCGACGCCATGCAACTCTACCATGTTGTTAAGCAAAAACTCAACACAAAGAGAAATCTTTGATCTCTGATCTCTGATTTAGGAATTATTTTATAG
>CAZTCS010000154.1:0-7280 GCA_964611995.1 uncultured Sediminibacterium sp.
ACCCCAAAGAAATCAGCACCAAAACAGGCTGATGAGAAACCGTCTCCAAAAAGTAAAAAACAATTGGAAGACGATGATGATGATTTAGATGATGATGATGAAATGGATGTAAAACCATCATCAAAAAAATCAGCTACTAAATCTGCGTCTAAAAAATCGAAAGATGATGATGACGACGATGAAGATGTAGACGAAGAAGCAGATGATGATTGGGATAAGGCAGAAGAAGACGAAGACTGGGATCCGGACTTCGACGAATTTGATATTCCCAAAAGCAAAGGCAAAAAAGCCGGAGGTGGTAAAAAGAAAGGTGAAGACGATGATGACGACTTCAAACTAGATGAAGACTTCAAAGAATTCGACTTGTTCAACGACAAGAATAGCGGATTCGATGATGACGATGACGATGATTTCTAGATCATCCTAAACCAACTGCATATCACTCATTCTTTCCCTATAATAGATTTCAAAGAATGTAAAACGCAAATGTTGAACTGGGCCAACCGGTTCAACATTTGTGCTTTTCTGGACAATCACCAATACCAATCTACCCATACAAGCGTTGAATGTATTGCTGGATGTGGAGCAATAGCAATGGTACCCGCCAATGCTACACTCAGCGATCTGGATGCCTTTCTGCAGCAACACAGCGGGCATTGGATTTTCGGCCATATCGGATATGATACAAAGAACCAGGTTGAAACCATGTTGCCCTCCCACAAACAGGACGGTATTGAATTTCCCGACCTATACTTTTTTGTTCCATCCGTTGTATTACAACTGAAACAAGACCAACTGGAAATCATCTGTTATGGACAAGAAGATCCGGTAACAATTTTCGAGTCAATCACCCAAACATTACCTGAACCTTCGGTTGTATTGCCTCCATTGCAGATTCAACCGAGGTTGGACAAAACAGCATATATTCAGGTTATTCAACAACTCAGGCAACATATCCTGAGAGGTGATTGTTACGAGATTAATTATTGTCAGGAATTTTATGCAACAGATGCGGAGATAAATCCACCAGCCCTTTACCAGCAACTGACAAATCTCTCCCCTAATCCATTTGCCTGTTATTATAAAATTGACCATAGCTATCTACTCTGTGCCAGTCCGGAAAGGTTTTTACAGAAAAAAGGCAACAAACTAATTTCTCAGCCCATTAAAGGCACCATTACCAGAAACCTAAACAACGATGCGGCTGATCTTCAATTAAAAGAAGCACTGAAACTAAGTGAAAAAGACAAAAGTGAAAATGTGATGGTTGTAGACCTGGTGAGGAACGACCTAAGTAAGGTTTGTAATGAGGGAACCGTGCATGTAAAAGAGTTATTTGGCATCTACAGCTTCCCCCAGGTGCACCAGATGATATCTACCATCGAAGGTGAATTAAGCCCTTCTACGCCCTTCTCAAGCGTATTAAAAGCATGTTTTCCCATGGGAAGCATGACAGGTGCCCCAAAAAAACGTGTGATGGAGCTAATTGATCAATATGAGCCCACAAAAAGAGGCTTATATTCTGGTGCTGTAGGATATATTGACCCCCAGGGCGATTTTGATTTCAATGTGGTGATCCGTAGTATACTTTATAATGAAAAAAACAGGTACCTGGGATACCAGGTTGGTGGAGGTATTACTTTTTACAGTGATCCAGAGAAAGAATATGAAGAGTGTTTGTTAAAAGCGGCTGCTATACGAAAAGTGCTTAGTTCATAGTCCATGGACCATGGTCAATGGTCCAAGAAGGTTACTATTTACTCACAACAGTGTTTTCCAATAAGGCTTTCACCGATTCCATTAATAACTGCTGTTTCTTTGCATGAAATACAGCTTCTTTATCTTTAAGAATACGCATGGTATACTTCTTGCCTTCGGCCAATGTTTTATCAAATCCGGGATTCCAGCGGTTGAACTGGTTTAGATCCATCAGTAGTGCATTCGTAACTACCAGAGAATTATAACGACCTGTAATTTCCACAACGGTTGAATTACTCAGTTCTTCCGGACTCAGCACCACTTCGGCACTGGTTAGCAAAGACGCCTTTTTCATTTCGGTTTCCGAAGCGGTCATGGTAGTCCAGCCACCACTTCCCTCAAAAGCATAATGCGTACCGATGAATTTCTTAACATGATTCCTGGTTTCCTCGGGCAGGTGATATTGCAATTCCCAGAAATCCCGACTACCCGATTTGCGAATGGCTTGTTTAACCCTTCCGGCACCGGCATTATAGGCTGCAACTACCAGTAACCAGTCCTGAAACTCGGTATATAACTCACGCATTAATTTGGCTGCAGCATGGGTACTTTTATAATAGTCGGTACGATCGTCAACATTGCCTACTCTTAACCCAAAGCGTTTTGCTTCATAAGGCATCAACTGCCAGGGACCTGCGGCACCGGCCCAGGAAACAATATTGGCACCTAAATGACTTTCAATTACGCTCAGGTATTTCATTTCTCTGGGCAAGCCGTATACGGTAAGGATATTATCGTAAAGATCGAAATAGGGTTTGCCCCAGGTTTTCATTTTTTCGAGCGATTCGCCATTCTTGCGCACATATTCCTGTACAAATGCAACCGCCCGGGGATTTAACTGGCCGGCATAAGGTTTCGAAGCATCGAAACGATTGTTATTGAAAAGACTTTTAAAAGCTGTTTTATCGCTGAGGGAATCGGATAGTCTTTTGGTTCCGTATCCGGGGTCTGGTTTAAATGACATTACACCCAGACTACCTGCCACAAATGCAAAACAGATCAGCAAGGCTTTGCTGGTGCTTATATGACTTTGTATGCTGATGCCAAACCACTTCATGCTTAATGATCAATTTAATACGTTAATGGGTGCAATTTGGTTGGGAATTCCCTCCTACTGCAGGTCCATAAACCGTTTAGAAAGACGCAGCAAAGATACCTCATCAAAGGCAGAAGTCATAATCTGGAGGCCAAAAGGCATACCATTGGGGTGTTTGAACAGGGGAACGGAAATAGCGGGTATACCTACCAGGTTGGCGAATACGGTATAGATATCAGCCAGGAACATAGCTACCTGGTCGTTTTGCATCTCCCCGATTTTAAATGCAGGGGCAGGCACAGTTGGAAGAATAATTGCATCGTATTTCCCGAAAATAGCGGTTGTTTTTTCCTGCAACATCGCTCTAACCTGTTGGGCTTTAGTAAAATACGCATCAAAATATCCGGCACTTAATACAAAACTGCCGAGCATAATCCTACGCTTAACTTCCTTACCAAAACCTTCCGAACGGGAAGCTTTATAAAGGGCGTTCAGGTCTTCAAAATGTTGGCTGGATCGATGGCCAAAACGAACCCCATCGAAGCGGGAAAGATTGCTTGAAGCCTCTGCGGTGGTTAGTATATAATAGGTCGGAACAATATATTCAAGTAATTCAAAATCAACCGGTTCTACAGTTCTGTTAATTTTTTGATAAAGGCTTCTATTTCAGCTTTAATCGCCGGATCAAGGCCTGGGTGATCAAGTGCTTCCTTAAAATAAGCAATGCGCTTGGGTTCAACGGGGTCATCCAATAAGGTAGAATAGAATGGAACAGGCAGGTCAGCAACTGTACTGTCGTATTCGTCTGCTCCAGATATGGTTTGTAAAGTCAGGGCCACATCTGCTACATTGGTACCAAAAATCCCAATCTGATCGAATGAAGATGCGTAAGCAATAAGTCCATACCTGGATATTCTTCCATAAGTAGGTTTAAGACCGATGATGCCGCAGAAATCTGCTGGCTGGCGAACAGAGCCTCCGGTATCTGAACCTAAACTAATCATACAGTGTCCGGCCTGAACGGCTACTGCTGATCCACCGGAAGAACCACCTGGCACCCTTGTTTCATCGATTGAATTTTTTACCACTCCATAGGCTGAATGTTCATTGGTGCTTCCCATAGCGAACTCATCGCAGTTTTGACGACCAATGATGATTGCGCCGGCTTCTTTCAATCGAGCGGTAGCAGTTGCATCATAAATAGCGGTAAAATCTTTTAGTATAAGTGAGGCGGCAGAAAGCGGGTGATCTTTGTAAGATATCACATCTTTTAATCCAACAATAACACCGTGTAGAGATGTCATAGGTTCACCTGCCAAACGAGCTTCATCTAAAGCTGCAGCTTGAGCAAGTGATTCAGATTCATATACACTAAGCCATGCATTTAAATGCGAATCCCGTTGGATGGCATCTATATAAAGACGAACGGCCTCCACACAGGTGGTTTGGCCGTTCTGTAATGCAATATGGTAGTCTTTGATTGTGCTAAAGCGAAACAAAGGCTAGATTCCTTTTAAATTGAATGTTTATTGTGCAGTCTGATCTTTCTCTTTTATACCTTCCTCGATCTCTTTCTTCACGTTATTTTTGGCATCGTTAAACTCACGGATACCTTTACCCAGACCACGCATAAACTCAGGAATTTTTCTGCCACCGAACAGAATCAATACTGCTAATACAATAATGATCCATTCGCTTCCACCGGGCATACCAAAAAGTAATGTAGACGACAACATTTGTTATGATTTTTGTAGACTTCAAAAGTAAAACAATTTTACTTCCAAACTAAAAAACAATTGCTAAGAGCCTGTTTAAAATTTATTCTATTGATTTCTTATGGCTCTTTTCGGCTGTGCCTTCGTTGAATTTTTCGCCTTAGGCGTTTAGACTTTGGCTGCAAAATTCGCCTTGGCTCGCTCGAAAATAGCTCATAATAAACCCATAGAATAAAATTTAAACAGGCTCTGAGGGAAATAAAAAAGCGGAAACAGGTAAACCTATTTCCGCTTTTCTTATAGTAAAGCGTAATTGCTTAGAAACGTTTTTCTTTAATACGTGCACTTTTACCGCTACGCTCGCGCAGGTAGTAAAGTTTAGCACGACGTACTTTACCGCTCTTATTCAGCACGATAGAGTCGATATTAGGTGAAAGGAAAGGGAACAAACGCTCCACACCTACACCATCAGAGATTTTACGAACGGTGAAAGATGCAGTTGCACCATTGCCCTGCAATTTGATCACATCGCCACGAAAGCTCTGGATACGCTCTTTACCACCCTCAACAATTTTATAATTCACAGTGATATTATCACCTGCTTTGAATTTAGGATATTCCTTCTTTACTGTTAATTGCTCGTGTACAAACTGAACTGCTGCGTTCATAACTTTTAATTTTTGCGGACGGCAAAGGTAAGGAGGCAGCAGGGATTCTCCAAAAGAAAAATACTTCTTTTTGGGCTACAGGCCACAAGCTGCAAGCTACAAGCTTATTTTAGAGAGAATCCGAATAAAAGCAATCAGCATTTTTTGGACCTCTTTAACATGATAAATCATTGATTGTCTATCACTTACGATTCCATAATTTAAGGCGTCTGCGATAAGCAATTGCGTTTCCAGTTCATATGCCGAGCCTAAAGCAATTTCCAAAAATCGCTTGTAATCTTTTTCGCTGCTACGGCTGCTCCCCTCAGCTATGTTTGATGGAATAGAAATAACTGCACTATTTATCTGACTGGCAAGATTATAGCGCTCTGCAACGGGAAAAGAGGATGTAAACCCGTAACAAGCAATCGACAAATCAAAGCTTTTTTGCCAAACCCTCAACTCTTTGAAATTCTTCATAGACTGATATATAAATGGATACAGTCACAAAATAAAACATGCTACTTCGGTACATCCGGAGTAGCATGTTTTGAGAATAATCTGTGTATTTCTTTTTTGGCTTGAGGCTTGTAGCTTGCAGCTTGCAGCTTGCAGCTCTTATCTAGCTACATTAACTGCTCTTTTCTCCCTAATAACCGTTACTTTAATCTGTCCGGGGTAGGTCATTTCGGTTTGAATTTTCTGGGCTATTTCGAAGCTTAATTTATCGCTGTCGCCATCGGATACTTTTTCAGCTTCTACAATTACACGTAATTCACGGCCAGCTTGGATAGCATACGCTTTTTCTACGCCCTGGTAAGCCAATGCAAGGTTTTCCAGGTCTTTGATACGCTGCAGGTATTGCTGCATAATTTCGCGACGTGCACCTGGACGAGCACCACTTATGGCATCACAGGCCTGTACAATCGGAGAAATCACATATTGCATCTCCATTTCATCGTGGTGGGCACCTATGGCATTAACTACCGCAGGGTTTTCTCCGTATTTCTCGGCCAGCTTAGCTCCTAACAGTGCGTGGCTCAATTCAGTTTCTTCGTCTGGTACTTTACCGATATCGTGGAGTAAACCTGCGCGTTTAGCCAGTTTAGGGTTCATGCCCAGTTCAGCAGCCATAATACCACAAAGGTTGGCCGTTTCGCGGCTGTGCATCAACAGGTTCTGACCATAAGAAGAACGGAATCGCATCTTACCAACTATTCGAATCAGTTCTTTGTGCAGTCCATGGATACCCATTTCTATTACGGTACGCTCTCCTATTTCCATTACCTGCTCTTCCAATTGGCGGCGGGTTTTTTCCACCACTTCCTCAATACGGGCAGGGTGAATACGGCCGTCAGCTACCAGTCTTTGTAAGCTCAAACGTGCAATCTCTCTTCTCAATGGATCAAAAGAAGAAAGTATGATTGCTTCCGGTGTATCGTCTACAATCAGGTCTACACCAGTTGCGGCTTCAATGGCACGAATATTTCTACCTTCTCTACCGATAATTTGTCCTTTGATTTCATCGGTTTCGAGGTTAAATACGGTAACCGTATTTTCAATGGTTTGCTCGGCGGCGGTACGCTGGATAGACTGAATAACAATTTTACGGGCTTCTTTATTTGCCTTTTGTTTTGCGTCTTCAATAATTTCCTGCTGCATCGAAAGAGCCCTGGTTTGAGCTTCCTGGCGGAGACTTTCTATAAGCTGTGCCCTTGCTTCTTCTGCACTAAGTCCGGCAATTTTTTCCAGTCTGCGGATATGTTCTTCCTGGTGTTTCTCCAGTTCTGTGCGCTTATGGTTAACTACTTCAATCTGGCGGTTCAGGTTTTCCTTGATAGCTTCATTCTCTTTGATCTGCTTATCTAACGCCGCTTCTTTCTGGTTTATGGAAATTTCTTTCTGTTTGGCGCGGTTTTCAGATTCGCTGATTTTGCGATTGCGATCATTTACCTCACGTTCATGTTCTGCTTTAAGCTGTACAAAACGCTCTTTGGCTTCGAGCTGTTTTTCCTTTTTAATGGTTTCAGCCCTTAGCTCGGCTTCTTTTAAAATATTCTGGGCCTGTAAATTCGCTTCATCAACCTGTTTTTGTGTGTTTTTGGCAAAAATTAATTTACCTGC
>CAZTCS010000155.1:0-7038 GCA_964611995.1 uncultured Sediminibacterium sp.
TACAGCGGCAGCTAATTGAAGAAAGAGAAAAAATTAAAGAACAGTTATCCAAAGAAGAGGCCGAAAAACTCAGCATCAAAGAACAGGAATACCAACTTCGCATGAAGGAGATGGAAAAGCAAATCGAAGACCAGAAAAAGCTGGTTGAAGAAATGCGTCGTAAATCTGAACAGGGCAGCATGCAACTTCAGGGTGAAGTGCAGGAGCTGATGCTCGAATCATTACTACAGGCAACTTTTCCATTTGATAAAATTGAAGAAGTAGGAAAAGGCGTACGTGGCGCAGATTGTATACAAACCGTTCGCAATCAGTTTGGCAATGAATCTGGTAAGATTATTTATGAAAGTAAGCGTACAAAAGATTTCGCTAACGACTGGATCGAAAAACTGAAAACAGACATGCGGAACCTCGGTGCCGATGTTGCTGTAATAGTTACACAGGCATTGCCCAAAGACATGGATCGCTTTGGAGAAAAAGACGGTGTTTATATCTGCACATTCACTGAAGTAAGAAGTGTGGCACTGCTTCTCCGCAATGCTTTACTAAAAATTGCAGATGCCAAAAAAAGCCAGGAAAACAAAGGCGATAAAATGGTCATGCTTTATGATTACCTGATCGGCTCCGAATTCAGTGAACAATGGAAAGCCATACGCGAAGGTTTCATGAGCATGAAACTAAGTATCCAGAAAGAACGCGATGCGATGGAAAAACTCTGGAAGGCCCGCGAAAAACAATTGGAAAAAGTATTGCTCAATGCGGCCCATATCAAGGGTTCCATTGAAGGCATTGCCGGCGCAGATGCTGTAAACCTCAACTTGCTGGAAGACAGTACACCATTGGAAATTGAGTAATGTATTCGGACATATTATCTCAACCGGAGAAGCAGAAAAACCATCCCGGAAGAAACCCATCTTCCCAATTAATGATGCACTCCGTAAATACCTACTGCATTATAGCCGTGAAGTAAAACTCCCGGTTAGTTACCGCGATCTGCAACGTTATACTTATTCTGTGCCGCTGAAGGACCGACAGGGGAATGACACATCCTGGGAAAAAGTATCGTATGATATGCGTGAATGGGAGCACCTTCGGGAAAACCTTGTTCGCATTTACGCCATCCTGAAAACTGAAGGTGATATGAGCTTTATCAAACACCTTGATGTGGCACGTATTGACTTTTGTTACTTCGGTAACAGTCAACCCTTTCGCATAAGAATTGTAAATAAATTCAACGACAACTACGACCACTATTATATCAAACAAGCCGATGCAAGTCGCGTTTACGGATTAGAACTGGAACACCTCCTCTCTCCTAACCGTATGACTTATTTTACCGACAGAGACACTTTAATAGAGGAACACATTCCAGGCATACCCGGAGATATTTTTATTGCCGAACATTTAAACAGTCCCAATACAAACCTGATACGCCTTGCAAAAGAGTTTGTGAAATTCAATGAACGCTGCTTTGTGCAATTACTGGGAGATATGCGCTCCTATAATTTCGTAGTAAACATCATTCCCGATATTGAAGATTTTCAGTATCGCATCAGGGCAATTGATTTTGATCAGCAATCTTATGAAGGAAGAAAAAACCTATACCTGCCGCAATTCTTCAAGGAAAACAAAACGCTGGTAGATATTGCCTTACAGCACCTCGACAAATCTTCCATCGCACAATACCAGGCCGAAGAAAGAACCATGATGACATTCCGGTTAGTATCATCGCGTTACCGAATAAAAGAACTGCTCGATATCATGAGCACCGACACTATCTCTACAAAAGAAAAACTTGAACAACTAAAAGCCGAATTAGCCACGCATTTTAATGCAACCCCATCCTTCGGCAAAGCCCGCACTATGGGACAACTCGTAAAAAGACAACTCAAACAAACCCTGCAAAACAACCTGCTGCTCATCCCCAAATCAAAAAGCCGCTTCGCAGACTAGGGAAACAGAAGAACAGAGGAATATCCAATATCCAACTTCCAAGTCTAGCACCATTCACTTGGACATTGGATATTGGATATTCCTCTGTTCGTCTGTTCTTCCATCGTCCAAACAAGTGTGAGGTTTCCAAAAAGGGAATAATGTAGGAGTAACGGATAGGTTGTTTGTTTGATGAAGGATGCGGTAATAATACCTTTTTCATTTGCTGGTAGTTGATGTATGCGTAATACTTCACTAAAATCAACATCGCCATTGCCCCACCATTTAAACATGGCTTCTTTGGCACTCCATAGTAAGGTAAGGATGGTTATAGGATCAGCTTTTAATGAATGCAACATCGCCAATTCGTCGGGATGGAGGAATTTGTGTTTTATTTTTTCTACCCGAGGTGTAAGTAATTCCACGTCTATGCCAACTCTTTGGGTCTTACTTACTATTGCAGCAGCATAATCACCGCAATGGGAGATGGAGAAATGATAGGCTTCATCGGGCAAAAAAGGCTTTCGTGTATCTGCTATGGCAATGGTTGCAGTCGGAAAATCTGGGAATAGATAACGCAGGAGGTAGCGCCCGGCAAGGTGTTGCAGGCGTTTGTGCGGATGCGTTATTTCCTTGGTCAGGGTTACTGATTCCAGGAAAAAAGACTCCGGTTCAGCTATCTTCCAGATGGCCAAACGGGTTTGTTCGTTGATATCTTGTTGATAAAACAGGGGCACGCTGAACTTAGGTCGTTTTAGATTGCAGATTTAAGATTTATTTGCATCCCAACCCAAAACTATTGTGGAATGATTCTCACCGACAAGCGTATTTTAGAAGAAATGGACAAGGGCACCATCAAAATTGAGCCCTATAATCGTGGCGATCTGGGCAGCAACAGTTACGATGTACACCTTGGCAAAACACTGGCAGTTTATGTAGATAAAGTGCTGGATGCCAAAAAACACAATACCATTGAATATTTCGATATTCCAGACGAGGGCTTTGTACTTGAGCCCGATAAGTTTTACCTCGGCGTAACCTTGGAATACACCGAAACCCATGCACATGTACCTTTTCTGGAGGGTAAATCATCTACCGGCAGACTCGGCATCGACATCCATGCCACTGCGGGTAAAGGTGATGTTGGTTTCTGCGGCAACTGGACCCTTGAAATTTCCTGCAAGCAACCGGTACGTGTTTACCATGGCATGCCCATTGGTCAACTCATCTATTTTCCGGTAGAAGGAGAAATCGAAGTAAAATACAACCAGAAATCCAATGCCAAATACAGCGGCCAGCCCAATAAGCCGGTGGAGAGTATGATGTGGAAGAATAAGTTTTGATGTGAATTGTCAATTGTGAATGGTGAATAAATTGACCATTCACAATTGACAATTCACGACTACTAATTCAATCTCCATATCGCCCCATTCAACAGCATGGCGAAGCTTACCCAGGAGATATAGGGTACTAGTAGCCAGGCGGCTGTTTTGGAATATTTGGCAAAGGAGAAAATGGTTAATAGGATCGTTACCCAAAGCACCATCATTTCTGCAAGGGCCCAGCCGGTTTCGTGCATTCCAAAGAATATGAATGACCAGCAGAAGTTCAGCGCAAACTGAATTATAAATATCGTGAGTGCCCTGTTTCGGCCAGGTGAAGCGGGCTGTTTCCAAACAAGAAAACAACTAATACCCATTAAGATATAGAGTAAGGTCCAGACAGGACCAAACAACCAATTCGGCGGATTAAAAGATGGTTTGGTTAAACCCGCGTACCAGGTTGGGATTTCTGCAGCGGTTACCAATCCACCAACCGCACCTAAAACAACGGTTAAAGTAACTGCAGTTATTAATTTAAGGACTTCACTTTTTCTCATACTTTTTATTGTAGGCGATTAACCAACCGATTACTTCATCATAACTCTTTACGCCCGAATCCTGGTTGTTGAAACGAAGGTATTGATCGTAAAGGTTATTTAATGTGGCGGAAGTTTTATGTTGTCTTTGCTGAAAGAATTCCCTCACTTCTTTACGGTCTTTTCTTACCAATGAATCAAGCCGCTCACGGTTGGAAAGAATAACCTGCTGAAAACGGGAGGAGTCTTTGTCTGTTGCCAACATATATAATTCTTCCCGCTGGGCATAGCTAAACAGGTCGTTATAGGCTGAATATCGGAAAAACACATCATTAGAAGCCAATGCTGCCAATAGACCAACCATATTGGCCTCGCTTTCACTTGCATATCCTAATTGATGGGCCATTTCATGGCAGGCTACAAATGGGAGTACCAGTTCTGGAACATCGGTTCTCACCTGGGCCTCTCCTGTAAATGGATTATAATAGCCGGTAAAACCAACCCAATCAGCCAACCCATTAAATAAACTGGGTTTTATGGATCGGTGGTTATAATTTAAAAAAGTAAAACGTTCCCAGGCCCTTGCATAACCAATATTGGCCATTCTGAATATGCTATCAACCGGTGGGGCCGGTAAAACAGTATCAGGCATAAGTTTGCGACAGGCATTTAAACTATCGATCAGTCGGTTGGTAAGTTGGATCACTTCCTCCGTTTGGTATCCTTTTTTAGATAGCTTGAGCTGATAGGCAATGCCAAGTCTGTCGTAATTCAATCCCCACAATAACCTGAATACAATATAGATACCTGCTAATTTATTAAAAAGCTTAAGCGCCAGTAAACCCCATAAACCAATGGCCCAGCTACCCTTCCGTAAAAGAATAATTGATTTGATTAGTCCGACAAGCACACTTATTATAAATAGTACATATAAACAATCCCCAATACTAAATGGAGCCCATTTGGTAAGTACCCTTAGGGTGGAGGATATGCCTTTATAGATACCGGTACTGTACCAGTTCTCGACTGCTTTGGGGAAATAGCCCAGAAAATGGACCAATAATGCCAAAAAAAGCAAAAAAGCTGGTCTGATAAATAAAACTGGGGATATTTTTGCCTCGGTTTTCATAGTTACAAATATGCAGAATACTCCTGATTCAGGTCTGTTGATAAGTAGATAAGCCTAAAACCTAACTTTCTCTTGGCATTTACGCCATTTTAGACTACCTTTGCAAGCCCTTAAAAAACGGTTATGAGTCATAGGCGGGAATATGAGATAGCTTTTGTGGGTTTGAAGCCGGGCACTCATGTATATGAATACCGGATTGAGGACAAGTTCTTTACACAATATGGAGAGCAGGATTTCAAAAACTGTTTAGCCAATATTAAACTGAGTTTAGAGAAGAATAACAACTTCATGCAGCTTCGTTTTGATATTGACGGCACAGTGGAGAGTAACTGCGACAGATGTGGCAATCAACTGCCTTTACAGCTCTGGGACGAATTCAACATCATTGTAAAAATGGTGGATGAACCAGCACTGATGAATGAGCAGGAAGAAGACCCCGATGTTTATTATATAAGCCGGGGGGAGAGTCACCTCTATCTGAGCGATTGGATCTATGAATTCATCAACCTCACGATTCCATTACAAAAAATGTGTAGTGAAAGTGAGATGGGTGGCCCCCAGTGCAATAAAGAAGTACTGGAGAAATTGAAAAAAATGGAAGAAGATGCCCAGAAAGACAACCATAATACGGTGTGGAAAGGGCTGGAAAAATTTAAGGACCTGGAATAAATATTATTGATACTCTAAAATTCGAGATATGCCGAATCCTAAACGCAGACATTCACAGCAGCGCAGTGCAAAAAGAAGAACGCACTATGTGGCACAGGAAGTTACATTGAGCAAAGACAGCACTACAGGTGAAACACACGTACGCCATCGTGCACACGTGAGCGAAGGTAAATTGTTCTATAAAGGGAAACTGGTAGCTGAAAAAGCACCGCTGAAAGCTTAATCCTTTTAGTTCAATTTAACCAAGCTGACACGCATGAATATTGGTATAGACATGATGGGTGGAGATTTTGCACCGTTAGAAGCGGTGAAAGGGCTGAAACTTTATCTGTCTTCCGGTACACCTGCTGCCTCACTATATTTAATAGGTGATGAAACACTGGTAAAACCTCTGTTAGAGGAACACCAGGTTACATCACCTAATTTGCATTTGATACATGCCCCCGAAGTAATCGGGTACCATGAGCATCCCACCAAAGCATTAAAGGAAAAACAACAATCTTCTATAGCCATCGGTTTCCATTTACTGGCAACAGGTAAAATAGATGCATTTATCAGCGCCGGTAATACTGGTGCCATGTTAGTTGGTGCCATGTACAGCATAAAACCTATTGCAGGTGTAAGCAGACCAACCATCGCCACAATCATTCCTAAACTAAATGGAACCACCGGTTTGTTGGCAGATGTTGGATTAAATGCAGACTGCAAACCAGAAAACCTGAACCAGTTTGCGATACTTGGTAGCTTATATGCACAGCATATCCTCAATATTGCCAAACCATCTGTGGGTTTAATGAATGTGGGTGAAGAAGAAGGTAAAGGAAATATCCTGGCACAGTCTACCTATCCCCTGCTTAAAGAAAATACCCAAATCAACTTTACCGGAAACATCGAAGGCCGCGACATCTTTGGCGATAAGGCAGATGTAATGGTTTGTGATGGTTTTACCGGTAATATTATCCTCAAAATGGCGGAATCAATTTACGATATCGCCCGCCAGCGTAACCTGGCATCTGATAGCTATTTCAGTCGTTTCCATTATGAAAATTATGGCGGCACTCCTGTTCTGGGGGTAGCTAAACCAGTCATTATTGGTCATGGTATCAGCAACGACAAAGCTTTCATGAACATGATTAGCCTCGCGACTAAAATGATCGAAACCGATCTTTGCGGAAAAATGGCGGCCAGTTTCGGCGCATAATCCTGCTATTAATTATTGTTATCTAGAAAATTAGCTTCTAGCTTTTAGCCCCTAGCTACTAGCCATAATTGACGGTTACTTTAGGCTTTCTGCTATTATTGTAAAAGATATGGGTCTCTGAACTAGAAATTTATAATTAGCTGGCTAATGAAATATTAGATTGCTAATAATTCACTATCTGTTATTAATAGAACACGGATTTTCATGATTTTCAAGATCTATCATGATAAATCCTGAAAATCATGAAAATCT
>CAZTCS010000156.1:0-2408 GCA_964611995.1 uncultured Sediminibacterium sp.
AATGAAATAGTTGATTCCTGCTAATGCACTATCCGCTATTAATAGAACGCAGATTTTCATGATTTTCAAGATTTATCATGATAGATCTTGAAAATCATGATAATCCGTGTTCCATCATTCGCACAACTATAACTCGAGGCCAAATTTCCCCAGACAGCAATGAATGGCTAATAGCCAGTAGCAATTAGCCCATATCAACTCCCCAAAGCCAAAAACTGGTCATGGATATAATCCACCACTTCAACCAGGTTTTGGTTTTTGTCGAAAACGCCTAATTGTCTGTCTGCCCCGGTACCATGGGAGAATATATTCGATACATAATTCAGTGCCGGACGGCTGCCCAGGTCATCGGCTACATCATCCACAAAATCGAGTAATTCGAGGATCAGGGTTTTGGTATCAACTTCTGTTTCTTTTCCAAAATCAATCAGCGTTCCATCTATGCCATACCGGCTTGCTCGCCATTTATTTTCATTGATTACTGATCGTTGATACATCATGAAATTCAGGTTCTGCATCCTGAGTTTATAAATCTTGGCGCAAATAGCCTGGAACAAGGCAGCTATGGTTATCGTTTCATTGATGGTCATCGGAACATCGCAAATCCGAAATTCCACAGTATTAAAGAAAGGGTGTACACGAATATCCCACCATATCTTTTTGGCATTATCAATACAGTTTGTTTTGATCAGCAGGTTTACATAGTTCTCATAGGCTTCAATACTTTCAAAGAAGTCCGGAATACCTGTACGGGGAAACTTATCGAATACTTTTGTTCTAAAAGATTTGTAACCTGTTTTTCTTCCTTCCCAAAAAGGAGAGTTGGTGCTTAATGCATATACGTGAGGCAGAAAATAACGTGCAGTATTGGCAATGTGGATGGCCATTTTCCGGTCTTCCATGCCAACATGTACATGTAGACCAAAAATAAGGTTGCTGCGCGCAGCCTCCTGTAATTCGTTTACAATCTGATTATACCTTACGTGGTCAGTAATTAATTGGTTTTCCCAATGACTGAATGGATGTGTACCAGCGGCACCTACCCAAAGGCCCAGGTCGCCGGCAATATTGGCGATTGTTCCCCTTAAAGCTGCAACATCATTAAAAGCTTCTTCAATATTGCGGCAAATATCAGTACCCACTTCAACTACCGCCTGGTGCATTTCAGCTTTTACTTTGTCTTTCAGGATTTTTTGTCCTTCAATCACAATTTTCTGCTCATGGCTTTTCAGTTCCCTGGTGAGGGGGTCTAGCACCATATATTCTTCTTCAACACCTAGGGTAAAAAGATTGTAATTCATATATCCTATCAGATAAGTTTTTGTTTGGCGCTGCTGCGTTTAATGTATTCACCCCAGGTGAGGTTGTCTGCACCTTCTACCTGTGCCTGCGCTTTTTCAATGGCATAATTGGCAGCTGTTTCAACTACCCAATCAAAGTTTTCCTGTCCAACGCTCTTAAGGTCCGCATCAGGTGCCGGGTTACAAAAATCAATAGCATAAGGAACACCATCGCGAAGGGCAAGTTCAACGGTATTGAAATCATATCCCAGGTATCTGTTGATACGTAGAACAATTTCTTCCATTTCTTTAAGTTTAGCTGCCGATGGTTTGAAATCTGCTACATAGCGTAAATGATGAGGATTACGAGGCTCATATGGCATGATACGTACATGCTTACCACCAATGCAGTAACAACGATAGTATTCTTCAAAAATAATTTCTTCCTGTAACAACATCACGAGTTCACCTGTTTCACTATGCTTCTCAAAAAAATCTTCCATGCTCGTAAGCTTATAAACATTTTTCCATCCACCACCCGCAAAAGGTTTCATATAGGCAGGGAAACCTACATATCCGAAAATGCTATCCCAGTCTAACGGATAAGCCAGATTACTAAACGACTGATCTGAAGTATCCGTGGGTAAATCGCGAGAGGGTAAAATAACGGTCTTGGGTACAGGTACATTTATTTTGGTTGCAAGACAATTATTAAAGAATTTTTCATCGGCACTCCACCAAAAGGGGTTATTGATCACTGCGGTACCACAAAGCGCTGCATTTTTCAGAAAAGCTCTGTAGAATGGCACATCCTGACTAATCCGGTCAACAATTACAGCGTAACCACTCGTTTCGCCCTGCATTACTTTATCGATTCTAACAGGTTCAGCCATGATTCCGGGAATTTGTTTGCTGTTGATACGCTCTACAAATGCCATCGGAAAGCTTCTTTCCTGTCCAAACAAGATGCCGATCTTTTTCATATATCAGTAGTTTGAGTGATTTGCTTTCAATTTAATCAGTTTTTTTTGAATTTTAGGTGGAAAGAGAGAAAAGTCCGAAAGTCTGAAAGTTGGAAAGTCTGGAAGAAATTGTGTTATTCTCTGTGTAACACTGTGCGTCACTCCG
>CAZTCS010000156.1:2418-7014 GCA_964611995.1 uncultured Sediminibacterium sp.
ATTAGTTTTTTTTGAATTTGGTAAGGAAAGTCCGGGAGAAGAAGTCCGAAAGTCCGGAAGTCCGAAAGTCCGATGAAAGAAGGGGGGATGCCAAAACAACCTATACACTACCGGACTCCCGGACTTTCGGACTTCCGGACTTTTCTCTACATTTGAAACATGACCGATGTGCGAACTGAAACTAATTTATCTGCGATAAAGCTTATACCGCATACACTTTATTCCGAGTACCTCGAAAGAGAGGTAGTTTTTGATATTTATTTGCCCTTGCAAATTCAACCGCATGAGCAATTGAGTTTGTTATTAATCAACGATGGACAGGATCTTCCCAAAATGCCCTTTGATGAGATATTGGATAATCTCATCGATGAAAAGCAAATTGAACCATTGATTTGTGTGGCCATTCATTGTGGTCCGGATAGAAAGATGGAATATGGGACTGCTTATGCTGCAGACTATAAAGGGCGCGGGGCAAAAGCTGGCTTGTATACCAAGTTTATATTCGATGAACTATTACCCTTCATTCGTAAAACTTACCAGATTCCATCTTTTAAAGACAAATCATTCGCTGGATTTTCCTTAGGTGCATTGAGTGCAATGGATATAGTGTGGAATCAGCCCAGTGAATTTAACAGGGTAGGAATTTTTAGTGGATCATTATGGTGGAGAAGAAAAGGATATGATGATGGATATGAGGATGAAAAGGATCGTCTCATGCATTTACAAATCAGGAAGGGTGGTTTTTATCCCTGGCTGAGAACCTTTATTCAATGCGGTTTACTTGATGAAGCAGCAGACAGAAACAATAATGGTGTGATTGATAGTATTGATGATGCACTTGATTTAATCGTTGAATTAAAAGCCAAAGGATATACCGACGAACATATCCATTACCTTGAACTGGAAGACGGAAAACACGATGTACCCACCTGGGCGAAAGCATTTCCCAGTTTTCTTGAGTGGGGGTGGGGAAGGGAAGATAAATATTCAATGTAGAATATCCAATATCCAATATCGAAGTGAGTGCAGGGAATATGGAATGATGAATATCGAATATCCAATATTGAATATCGAAGTGGTAGTAGAGGAAAAGTTGAGGGTTGAATAATGCTTTTCACTAAGTAGCAAAATCCCCAATTCCCATCACTCACTACTCACTACTCACCACTCACTATTGACAATTCACAATTGACCATTCACAAAAAAAGCCCCTCACAGTACATCCGTGAGGGGCTTTTATATTGTTAGACTTCAGATTAGAAGTTAAATCTCAGACCTAACTGGCTGATCCATCTTGCAGCATAAGCAGCATTTGTTGTGGTGCTTACAGTGAAAGGATCTTTGATATTCGGGTTGAAACGGTATTGCGGTGTAAAGTTTGTTGCACTTACATAACCAGCAAACTGGATCAACTGGAAGTTATCATTGCTCATGAAATAAGTACGACCCCAATTTCTGTTCAACATATTGCCAAAGTTGAATACATCATAAGTTAACTGGAATGAGTATTTTCTGTTTCCGATTTTCAGGTTGAAATCCTGGGCAATTTTCAGATCGATGATATTGGTGAAAGGTAAACGGCTACCGTTTCTTTCAGCAAATTTACCACGATTGTTTTTCAGGTAATGATCATTTGCGATATATGCATCAAGGGCATCTTTCTGCTGTTGTGGAGTGTAAGTAACACTACCTACAGTATTGTTCAGGAATGTCATTGAAGCTAAATCTGCAGAAGTTGGGATGTAGATAAGGTCGTTAGTACCACCTGTACCGTCATCACGAACCATTGAACCTACACCATTAACATAGCTGAAAGGATTTCCTGACTGACCAGTATAGGTAAGGGTAATAGTTGTAGCCAATGTTTTATTAGCATATTCAAACTTCTTGCTCATGTAAGCAAAGATTCTGTGACCAGCACTGAAATCTGAAGTTGAACGGGTAATGAAGTTACGGCCATTTACTGTTTCCATAAATCTCCACTGACTTTGGTTAACAGAACTGGTACCATCGTTTATGGCAGTTGAGTTACCAAATGAGTAGTTGAAGTCAAATGCAAAACCTGTACGGGTACGCTTAGAAACGGTTGCTGTGAAGTTAAAACCAAAACCTTTAGGACCTTTGTTATTGCTCAACAGCATCGCATTGTCATAAGGGTTTGAACCATCACCATTCAAAGGAATCCTTGCATTATTGGTAGTAGTATAAATGTTTCTGCTACCTGGTCCTACTGAAACACCAATTGGAGGCAGGATATTGATATTGGTATAGTAAATTTCATTCATGTTCTGAGTGAAAATACCTTCCAATGTACCTGACCAGCCATTATTGAATTTCTTATCAACTGTTAAAGAGGTTCTGAAAACTTTAGGAGTGCTGAATTCAGCAGCAGTAAGGTTCAAAGGTCCTTTGGTAATACCCGCACCAACTTCAGCTGGAGTCCATTGTGCAGCAGGGTTAGACCTGAAGCGGATGGTATTTAACTGGGTAGAGTTTGCTGTATAACCACCTATGAAAATACCGTTGTTCTGGAACATACCACCAGGCCAAACCAATGGAATACGTCCGGTAAACATACCCAGACCACCACGGATTACTAAGTTTTCCTCTGGTATTTTATAAGTAAATCCAACTCTTGGAGAGAATGAGATAGGAATTTTTGGAGCTTGTCCAGAACGTGCTCCCTGTAAATCATAATACTGGGCAAATTTAGGAATCGCTACAGTATTGGTATAGTTATCAGTCCATGGGTTACTTAAAACTTTGAAATAATCAGCTCTTAAACCAAAACTCAGGGTCAGGTTATCAGAAGCCCTCATTTCATCATTCACAAACAATGAACCTTTAGCCACCATAAATTTCGCTGCTGCATCTGTTTTATCACCTTTGCCTGCATCGATATTTGAGAAACCATAAGAATAAGCCTGTGGTCTTGCTGTGGCATTGTTAAGAAAGTCATTCAGGTTAGTGTAGGTATAGTTAC
The DNA here is from genome assembly GCA_964611995.1 of uncultured Sediminibacterium sp. Taxonomy (GTDB): domain Bacteria; phylum Bacteroidota; class Bacteroidia; order Chitinophagales; family Chitinophagaceae; genus Sediminibacterium. The sequence continues at coordinate 5,402 of CAZTCS010000156.1, forward strand.
CAAAAGTATTCTGAATGAAAGCATTGTATACTTTATTGAATTCATAGTCCACACCAACTTTCAGTGAATGTTTACCCAGTGTAAATTTAAACTCGTCGTACAAAGACCAGTTTTTCTGGGTTAACAGGTTAACAGTTGAGCTGTTATCCGGACCGAAGAAAATAGAACCAGAGCCATCATTGATACGAACACGAGGGAAATCTTGTCCCATTGGGCTACGGTCGTCTAATACATCGGTGAAAGTAACCAGGAGCTTATTACTTGAACTTTTACCTACCAGGCTTTTTAATTCAGCAGAAGTAGAATTGGTTCTTGTTGGGAATTTGTAACCGTTGTTATAAAAGTTGATAGATGTTGCTGAACTTGAAGTAGTGTTCAGGCGCTCAGCTTTTGTATAACGGTTACTTACTGATAATTTATGTCTGTCGCTGATGTTCCAGTCAATACGTGCAGTAATACGATCTGCAGATACTTCTTCAGTGTTATCTAAATAACCACCTGGTTCATAGCCATAGTTTGTTCTAAGAAAATTAGCCAGTCCATCGAGCCCTGCGGCATTGGTATTACCACGGTATTGAGAAAAATCGAATGGTTGAGGGCGAATATCTCTTTGTAAGTCAACATTGACAAAATAAAACAACTTATTCTTTGTAATTGCACCACCAACACGGAAACCATAAGTCTTTTTAGAGAAATTGGCCAGTTTAGTAGCTGCAGATTTCAAACCAGTTGGTGTTTTACCAGCAAGGTTTTGGTTTTGCAGGAAATAATAAACAGAAGCTTCTGTTTTATTGGTACCTGAACGTGTGATAGCGTTAATACCACCACCAACGAAGTTACCCAGAGATGCATCGAATGGAGAAATTACTACCTGGAACTGGTCAACCGCATCAATTGAAATTGGCGCAATAGCAGCCTGGCCACCATTGGTACCAGAAGCTGAAAGACCAAACACATCATTATTAACGGCACCATCAACATAGAAAGAGTTGTAGCGGTTATTCTGTCCGGCAATAGTTACCGCACCCTCTGAAGCACCCAGTTTAGCCTGTGGTACTGCACGCAGGTAGTCATAAATATTACGACCAACAGTTGGAAGATTAGCCATTTTGTCGCGGCCAATAATGGTTTCAGAACCACCTTTGCCTGAAGATTCTGTTGTTTTGCGAACCGCAGTAACAGTTACTTCACCAAGGTTGGCACTTTTAGGAGCCATGGCTACGTCTAATTTGTACGACTCACCAAGGCTTAGGTAAATCTCTGTTTTTTTCTCATTTGCGAAATTCACAAATGAAATTTCCACTGAATACGGACCACCAGGGTTCATATTGTTAATGTCGAAACGACCACCTGTGCGGCTTTGAACACGGTATACCGTACCAGTTGGCTCATGGGTTGCAGTTACGGTAGCACCAATCAGGACTTCACCCGTATTGGTTTTTACTGTACCACTCATGCTACTGGTGGTATTTTGCGCCAGGGTTAGTACCGGCATCAGTAAAACCGCAATGACAAATTGCAAGAGTCTTTTACTTAGCATAATGTTAATTTTTCAGTTGCAAAGAAAATGAATTATTAGCTTAGATATTCAACAGAATGTTAACAAAATATTG
>CAZTCS010000157.1:0-6957 GCA_964611995.1 uncultured Sediminibacterium sp.
CAGCAATTACAGGAGACTGGGCAATAATTTGATTTTTTACCGGACAGCAATGGCTGCAAGCTGCAAGCCTTGATTGATGCTTGTTTTAGGCTTTCTGCTATTAATGGAATAAATAAAGGGGGCTGCGAATTGTATAATTTAAAATGAGCTGATTAATGAAATAGTTGATTCTCGCTAATGCACTATCCGCTATTAATAGAACGCAGATTTTCATGATTTTCAGGATTTATCATGATAGATCTTGAAAATCATGAAAATCTGTGTTCCATCATACGTAACACCTACTGCTGGTAGCCTAATTTCACACTTCGATTGCCCATACAAACCCCACCAGTCTAAAATCTGTACTTTTATTGTTTATTATCCTTAATCGGAACCTATGCGCGTTATTATTACTGCGGCAACAGTTGGAGAATGGATGCCATGTTTTTTAAACATCAATAACCTGTATACGGGTGAGAGTCAGCGTTTGAAAGTGCGGTTTCATCAATCTGGTGTGGGCATGCTGGCCAGTTCCGTATCGCTTACTCGTTTGGTTACTGAAGAGAAACCTGATCTGATTATTCAGGCTGGTATTGCCGGAACATTTAATAAGGATTTGCCCCTTGGGAAAGTGGTAGTTATCAAGGAAGAAATATTAGGAGATATGGGCGTGGAAGAAGAAGGAAAATGGAAAGATATTTTTGATCTTAAACTCGAAAAAAGCAATTACCATCCTTACGAGAAGAAAAAATTACCAAACCCCTGGCTCAGCACTTATAATCTGCTAAATCTGCCAGAACATGCCGCAATAACCGTTAATGAAATAACGACCTCTAAAAAAAGGATTGAATTACTAACAAAAAAATATAAGCCCACAATAGAGAGCATGGAAGGCGCAGCTTTGCATTATATCTGCAGAGAAGCCAATATTCCTTTTATCCAAATAAGGGCCATTTCAAATTATGTAGGTGAAAGAAACAAAGCTAACTGGAAAGTAAAAGAAGCACTTGACGTGCTGAATGATACGCTGGTTAAATACCTGGATAAATTGTATAAGGTTAAGTGAATAGTGAGTAGTGAGTGTAGTTTTGTTTTTGATAGGTGTACACTACTTTTACAGATTTATACAAATTGTTTCGGCAACCTATTTTCAAATTTCCAAATTTTCAAATTTTCAAATTTCCAATTTAAATGCCCCTCACCCTAGCTTTCTCCCCCTGCCCAAATGATACTTTTATATTTGATGCACTGGTTAATAAGAGCATTGATACAGAGGGATTATCGTTTGATGTTGTGCTGGAAGATGTACAAACACTGAACCAGTGGGCCATAGAGGGGAAACTGGATGTATCTAAAATAAGTTATGGTGTTTTACCGCTTATTCTGAATCAATACAAAGTACTCAATAGTGGTGGGGCATTGGGCATGGGTGTGGGTCCACTGCTGATTACTAAAGATCCGGCTATAACCTTGGAACAAATCAATGAGGCAAGTATTGCTATTCCTGGAGAAAACACGACGGCCCATTTACTTTTTTCACTTGCTTTTCCTAATGCCGGAACAAAAGCTTTCATGTTTTCCATGAAATAGAGGACCTGGTATTATCGGGTGCAGTAGATGCGGGAGTAATTATACATGAAAACCGCTTCACCTATCACCTCAAAGGATTAAACAAACTTATGGACCTCGGTAATTATTGGGAAACTAAAACAGCTACACCAATTCCGTTAGGTGGTATTGTAGTGCATAACAGAATACCCAGAGAAGTTGCTCTTCAAATAAATAGGTTGATACAAAAAAGCCTTGCTTATGCATTTAAGCATTATCCTGAACTTTCAGATTATGTAAGGATGCACGCGCAAGAAATGAGTGAAACTGTAATGCGTCAGCACATTGATTTATATGTAAACGATTTTTCTGCCGACCTAGGCAGTTCTGGTAAACAAGCAGTTAACCAACTATTAGATATTGCACATGCAATTTTGCCTGGATCAACTTCTTCATCTGATGCTGTTTTTCTTCAATAACTGTTATTCGGAATGAATATTAGTGATGAGTTGATTACCTATTGAAATTAGATGGATAAATAATTTTAATTCGACTAAATGATCCACAAACCATAGGTCAAAACAATTCAATACTTAAAATTAGTACTGCCACAATGCTAATCTTGATCGGCACCAACTTCACTCGGTATTTGAAATACTTGCCAACTATATTTTATTATACTCCATCGCATGATAAAATCCCAAATGCTTAAAATGGAAGTTAGTCCTGCCGGATAATGTTATATATGGGATAATTACTAACACGAAATAATACATTAAAATATATAATATTTTATAAATCAACTTGTTAGGTTTATTAATTTCAGTAATCAATAGCATTTAAACATTTTTGTTTACTTTTGATTATGGAAAAGATTGACCTTTTAAAAGGGGTTCATCCCGGTGCATTCCTGGATAAAGAACTGGATAAACGTGCTATAAAGCCTGGCCCGTTTGCGCTTGCTTTGGGTGAATACCCCCAAACGCTTAATGCAATCATGAAAAAAAGGCGGGGAATGAATACGGCGCTTTCCTTAAAAATTGAAAAAGCTTTAGGACTTTCAGAGGGTTTCTTAATGACTTTGCAGGTATATTATGATATCAGGATGGAAAAGAAAAGGGCTAATAGCCGATTCAAACCCGATCTATCTAAATTTCGAAAAGGATTATTCTGGGATACCGATATAAATTCAATTGATTGGATTGCTCAAAAAGAAGCAGTGCTTAACAGAATTAAAGAACGTGGCAACCAGGACGAAATTAAATCTATCGAGGAATTTTATGCCACCCTATACCAACAAGAAGCATTGACATTAGATCAGGCAACACCTAAAGATTATGTCAATGTCTAGCCCCCTTTATTGGAACACTGTATCAGACGAGCTACAGGACCTTTTCAGAAAATGTATGAATGATCCTTTGTTTGACCCTTTTCGTTTGGTTGGAGGAACTGCGCTTAGCCTACACTACGGTCATCGTATGTCGGTAGACATTGATCTGTTTACGGATGCATTGTACGAGTCAATAGATTTTGAAGCAATTACAAGATTCCTGAACAAGCACTATCCTTATGTTTCGCCAATTGGTGAAGGACCTGTTGGAATGGGAAGGGCGTTTCTTGTTGGGGCAAACACCGATAATGCGATCAAGGTTGATATTTATTACAATGATGATTTTATTCGTGACCAGGTAGAAATTGATGGTGTTAGACTAGCATCACCGGATGAAATTGTTGCCATGAAATTAAATGTGGTACAACATAGTGGAAGAAAAAAAGATTTCTGGGATTTACATGAACTGATGGATCACTATGATTTAAACAAGATGTTGGAACTACATAAGGAGAAATATCCATATAATCATGATCGAGATATGATACTTACTAATTTTACAAATTTTGAGAAAGCTGACCATGACTTTGATCCATATTGCCTTCGTGGAAAACATTGGGAACTAATCAAACTTGACTTTAGCGAATGGGTAGAAAAGTTCATCAAAAGCTTTTAACTGAATCAGCTGGCTAAATGCAAATAAAATAGTACTCATTTATTTCCCTTACTTATCTCCCCTTACGTTTTATCATAAATTCCCCTACACTGTTTGATAAAATAGTATGTTTATTTTTAGCAGTTCAGGGTAGTGTTTTTTTGTTACATATTAAAAACCAACACTCATTTTCGTAAGGATGATTGGATAACTATTCTGCGGATAAAAGATTAGCTTGAAAAAATATTAATATTGTACAAAACGGTTTCAATGAGCACTTTACTTAAAGACCTTTATTCTCCTTCATTCATTGCGCAATTTGCAGATAGCTTTCAAAAAGTTCTGCCGACTGTTAACAAAAGAAAATTCATCGAACAAATCAATACACCCGCATTTGCCGATTATGAATTAAAAGAAAGAATGGCACATATAGCACATGTGCTACATAAGTTTTTACCACAGCCTTATGCCAATGCTTCTGTATACCTAACTAAATTGATTGATCAGGTAAAAAAAGAGGGTCCCGCCGCCAGTAGTATTGAATACCTGTTTTTACCTGAATATATTCACCTATATGGTCTGGATGATTACACGTCATCCATAGCAGCTATGGAATCAGTAACACAATTTATTAGTTGTGAATTTGCGATTCGCCCCTTTATACTTCGGTACGAGAAAAAGATGATTCCACAACTATTGAAATGGTCGAAACATAAAAACAGGCATGTAAGAAGACTTGCCACTGAGGGTTCCAGACCCCGCTTACCCTGGGCAATGGCATTACCTTTTTTGAAAAAAGATCCGAGTCCGATTTTACCAATACTAGAAAACCTGAAACAAGACGACTGTGAAATTGTAAGAAGAAGTGTTGCCAATAACCTTAATGATATTTCAAAGGATAATCCACAGGTTGTACTTAAAATTGCTAAGCAGTGGAAAGGACTTGGCACAGATACCGATGCTATTATTAAGCATGGGTTGAGGACTTTATTAAAAGCTGGAGATGCTGCAGCTTTATCATTCTACAAGCTGAGTGCAGACCATTTCAATATCAGCAAGTTTAAAGTCAATACACCAACCATTCGCGTGGGAGATTATCTTGAATTTGAATTCGGCATACAACATTCCGGTAAAAAACCTACCCAATTGCGTTTGGAATATGCCATTTATTACAGGAAAAGCAATGATAGCTTATCCAAAAAAGTATTCAAGATCAGTGAAAGATTGATTCAGCCAGGAGAAACCTTTAAGATCAATCGCAGACAAAGTTTCAAACCTATTACAACAAGGGTTTTCTATAAAGGCGGGCATTTGCTATCTGTTATTATGAACGGACAGGAAAGCAAATCCCTTTCTTTTGAATTGGTGTAATGTTTTTAATTAAGCCATCTCACTAAGTTCGAGCCAACGCATTTCTTTGGATTCAAGTGCCTGGTTAATTTCCAGCAACCTGTCGCTGAGTTTAGATATTTCATCGAATGAGCGGTTTCCGCTGCTCATTTGTTCGGTAATGTCTTGCTTTTCTTTTTCTAGTGCAGGCAATTCTTTCTCCAGCAGCTCGAACTCGCGTTTTTCCTTAAAACTCATTTTCTTTTTTGCCACGGTTTCAGCGGTTTCTGTCTGCTTTTTTTCCGGAATGACCGCTGTACTTACTTGATTCGATTGCTCCTGTTCTTTCTGCCATATCCGGTATTGGGTATAGTTACCTGGGAAGTCACGCACTTCGCCATTACCTTCAAATACAAACAAATGATCTACCAGTCTGTCCATAAAATAACGGTCGTGCGAAACAATCATCACGCAACCCTGATAATCGCTGAGAAAGTTTTCCAGTACTGCCAGCGTAGGTAGATCCAAATCGTTGGTAGGTTCATCGAGGATCAGGAAATTGGGGTTGCGAAAAAGAATGGTGAGTAGTTGAAGTCTTTTCTTCTCTCCCCCGCTTAACGACGACAAATAAGTGTATTGCTTATCTGGTGAAAAAAGAAAAAGTTCCAGGAACTGCGCTGCGCTTAAGCTACCTCCTTTTGCAAGCGGAAAACTTTCCGCAAAACTTTTCACATATTCTATCACCCGAAGGTCTTCTTTGATCTGTAAACCCTGTTGAGAGAAGTTGCCAAAAATAACAGTGTCCCCAATATTTATTTTACCGCTATCGGCTGTTTCTAATTGTTGAATGATGTTCAGGAAAGTAGATTTACCCACACCGTTTTTGCCAATTACACCAACCCGCTCTCCTTTACTGAATGTATAATCGAATCCTTTTAAGATTGGCAGGTCGCCATAAGATTTGTATACTTTCTTCATCTCAACCACTTTACCACCCAGGCGGTTCATTTTTACTTCCAGTTGTAATTTGGCGTCCTCAATTTTTTGTTTTGCTTTTGCCTCTACTTCATAGAAATTATCCTGCCGGCTTTTGCTTTTGGTAGTTCTAGCTTTGGGTTGCTTGCGCATCCACTCTAATTCTTTTCTGTATTGGTTACGGGCTTTATCGATACTGGCCTGTTCACTTTCTATACGTGCCGCTTTTTTCTCCACGTAATTTTCATAATCGCCCTTGTACACATACATGTTTTCCCTTTCCAGTTCCCATATCTCATCGCAGACTGCATCCAAAAAATAACGGTCGTGCGTTACTAATAAAAGTGTGATATTTTCAGCGTTGAGGTAATGTTCCAACCACTCAATCATTTCTACATCCAGGTGGTTGGTAGGTTCATCCATCATCAATAAGGTATGCTTATGTTCAAACCCTATATCAATGAGTGTTTTGGCAAGTGCAACCCTTTTACGTTGTCCGCCACTAAGATTTTTAACTGGTTGGTGGAGGTGATGGATATTTAGCTTACCAAGTATCTGTTTTACTTTGGCTTCAAAATCCCATGCCCCTAGTTCATCCATTCGGGTAATGGCTTCAGCAATTAGGTGGCCATCTTCAGCCTCAGCGGCTGCTTCATAAGCACGAATAGCCGTAATGATCGGGTGTTCGATGTGAAAAATATTCTCGAGTACTGATTTAGACTCATCAAATTCAGGTTCCTGCTCAAATAAGGCAACGGTTACTTCCTTATTGATCCAACACTTTCCTTCATCAGTGGTTTCTTGTCCGGCGAGACGTAATAAGGTTGATTTGCCTACTCCATTGCGGGCGATGAGCGCAATTTTATCTCCTTCATTAATATGAAAACCAATATTGCGAAACAGTGGGTTGATCCCATAACTCTTGGTAAGACCTTCTACAGACACATAATGCATGTGGCAAAGATAATGAACCTTGAAGGCTAATAAAACTTGTTATGAGTGGGCATTGGAGTTACCGTCAAATATTTGACCGTCGGGGAATTTGGCTGCAAGCTTCAGGCTGCAAGTCAAGCGTAGGATGGGACACGGATTATCATGATTTTCAAGATTTATCATGATAAATCTTGAAAATCATGAT
>CAZTCS010000158.1:0-2021 GCA_964611995.1 uncultured Sediminibacterium sp.
TGTCATCCCGACGAAGGAGGGATCAAATTAAGTAAGTGGTTCCTTCAATCGCAAGTTGGGTTTCTGCGAAAGCGGATTGTGCTTCGGTGAGGAAATCGTCTAAGGATTCGTATTTGCTGCTGAAATGACCGATCAGTAGTTTTTGTGCGCCGGCTTGTTGGGCTATGCTGGCTGCTTGAACCGTGGTTGAATGAAACCGGGATGCGGCTCTTTCTTCGAGGTCTTTGAGGTAAGTGGTTTCGTGGTAGAGCAAGTTTACTCCCTTTGCTTTTGCTGCAATAGCCGGATCGTAAATAGTGTCTGCGCTGAAAGCATAACTGCGTCCAGGGGTGTTGGGAAAAGTAACGGATTCGTTTTTGATGACTTGTCCCTCACGGGTTTCATAATCGTCGCCGTTTTTTAAACGTTCATAATAAACAGCGGGAATATGTGCCGCAACGGCTGCATCTTTATTGATTTTGCGGGGTTTCTTTTTTTCGCGGATAATGAATCCAAAACAGGGAATGCGGTGTTGTGTGGAAAAGGCCTCCACAGAAAATTTTGGATGATCCAGTATTAATCCTTCATCCCGGAGGGAATAAAAAATCAGTTTAAATGGAAGGGTAGTGGCTGCAACATCGAGCTGGAGATGAATAATTTGTTCAAGCTCCGGTGGGCCATAAATATGCAGGTCTTGTTCCCGACCCAATAATCCCATGCTGGTAACAAGACCAATCAAACCGAAATAATGATCGCCATGGAGATGGGAGATGAAAATGTGGTTGATACGTCCTCTTTTAACCTTGTATTTTGCCAGTTGCATTTGAGTTCCTTCGCCGCAATCGATCAGAAAAACCTGCTCATTCAGGGTTATGGCCTGGGCAGTTGGATGCCTGTCGTAAGCAGGAAGTGCCGAATTATTGCCTAAAATGGTTACGCCAAACATATAGATTCAGGTTGCCGGTATAAAACCGGGATTTACAAATTACGGTATATTCAGTTGAAAATCAATAAATTGCTTCCTTATATCGGGCACTAACCAGTGAAAAAGCAATGAATTGAACCCGGAGATAGATACTTTCTGAAGGTATTTGTTACCGGGATTACGGGAGGGGGTAAAATTCAGGCTATAAAATTACAAATTTTGCCTGATATATCATACCTTTGCAGCCGATAAAAAAAAGAGGAAAACATTCCGGAGTCTATTAAACATTTTCAGATGTCTCATTTAACTACAGAAAAAAAAGCCAGCATTTTTGCTGAATTCGGTGGAAAAGCCACCAACACGGGTTCAATCGAAGGTCAGGTAGCAATGCTGACTGAACGTATTGCCCATATTTCAAAGCACTTACAAGCCAATAAAAAAGATTATTCCACTCACCGTGGTCTGATGCAGATGGTAGGTCAGCGTAAGCGTTTACTTACTTACATGCAGAAAACAAACCTGCAGGGCTATCGTGCACTGATCGAGAAACTGGGTCTGAGAAAATAATTTTTCAGTCTATGATACATGCTATTCCCAACTGGTACAATTGGACGGTTGGGAATAGTTATTTGTGTCTGTACCTGTTTTAGATCATTTCCCTAACCGGGCTTCCTGCATTTTTCCCGCCTGTGCAGGCTTTGCCTACTACAAAATTGAATTATGTTATCACAACCAATCAGTGTCAGTTTTGATCTCGGTGGCAACCGTATTGTTAACATAGAAACCGGAAAACTGGCCCGTCAGGCCGATGGCGCCGTTACCGTGCGTCAGGGCAATTGTATGCTTTTAGCTACTGTTGTTGCCAATAAAGATCCTAAGGAAGGACAAGATTTCTTCCCTTTAAGCGTTGACTATCAGGAAAAATTTGCGTCTGCCGGACGTATTCCTGGTTCATTTTTTAAACGTGAAGCACGTTTGAACGACTATGAAATACTCACCAGCCGTTTGATCGACCGCGCTTTGCGTCCATTGTTTCCCGAAGATTATTTATGCGATGTTCAGGTACTTGTAAGCCTGATTTCAAGCGATGAGGAAGTATTACCCGATTCATTGGCTT
>CAZTCS010000158.1:2106-6797 GCA_964611995.1 uncultured Sediminibacterium sp.
GAAAAGTCAGACCTTGAATTCATCATCGCCGCTACTGATAAAAACCTGATGATGGTGGAAGGTGAAGCCAAAGAATGTGGCGAAGCCGATCTGGTTAAAGCATTGGAACTGGCACATGATGCCATCCGTGTACACATCAAAGCACAGGCTGAGCTCCGCGCTAAGAAAGGTGTAACCACCATGCGTGATTACAAAAAGCCAGAGCAGAATGAAGAACTGAAAGCAAAAGTATATGCTTTTGCCAAAGACCGTGTTTATGAAATTTCACGTAAAGGATCGGCTAAACACGAACGCAGCGACGCATACAGCGCATTGAAAGATGAACTGATTGCCAGTCTGGGTGAAGAAGCTACTGACCTTGAAAAGAAATTAGCTAAAAAATACTACGAAGACCTGAAATGGGAAGTTGTGCGTAGTATGATCATCGACGACCGTTTCCGTTTGGATGGACGTAAACTGGATGAAGTGCGTCCATTGGCTATGGAGGTAGATCCATTACCAACACCACACGGTTCTGCGCTGTTTACCCGTGGTGAAACCCAATCCCTTACTACCGTAACATTCGGAACCAAACTGGATGATTTGTTGGTAGAAAGTGCAGCAAAATCAGTTGATTCGAAATTCTATCTTCATTATAATTTCCCACCATTCAGCACTGGTGAAGTGAAAATGATGCGTGGTCAAAGCCGTCGCGAAGTAGGACATGGTAACCTGGCTATGCGTTCATTGAAACAAATGATGCCAGACAGCAGTAACTATGCCTATACAGTGCGTGTAGTTAGTGATATCCTGGAAAGTAATGGTTCTTCATCAATGGCAACCGTATGTGCTGGTTCTCTGGCACTGATGGATGCTGGTGTACCTGTGCCTAAACACGTAAGTGGTGTGGCAATGGGATTGATTACCCGCGAAGATGGTAAATATGCAATTCTTACCGATATCCTTGGTGATGAAGATCACTTGGGCGATATGGACTTTAAAGTAACTGGTACACGCGATGGTATCTGCGGCGTACAGATGGATATTAAGGTTGATGGATTGAGCATGGATGTTATGCGTGAAGCACTTGAGCAGGCCCGTAAAGGTCGCTTACATATCCTTGATGCAATGTACGAATGTATCCCAGCTCACCGTGAAGATGTTAAACCACATGCTCCAAGAATGGTGAAACTGGTGATCGATAAAGAATTTATCGGTGCTGTAATCGGACCAGGTGGTAAAGTAATTCAGGAAATACAGCGTGAAACTGGCACTACCATCAATATTGAAGAAGTTGGTAATACAGGAGAAGTAAGCATTTTCTCTGCTAACAAAGAATCTGTTGATAGAGCAGTAGCATGGGTAAAAGGTATTACCGCAACACCAACTGTGGGTGATGTTTATGAAGGTCCGGTAAAAGGTATCAAAGAATTCGGCGCATTTGTTGAATTCATGCCTGGAAAACAGGGCTTATTGCACATCAGCGAAATCAGTTGGAAGCGCCTTGAATCAATGGAAGGATTGTTCAATGAAGGTGATATGGTGAAAGTGAAGCTCGTTGGACTCGACCCTAAAACCGGAAAATTCAAGCTTAGCCGCAAAGTGCTGATGCCAAAACCGGAAGGTGGAAAGCCACGTGAAGAAGAAGCGTAGAGAATGATCAATATTGAATATTGAATAATGAATGTCGAAATAGGACCTCCTGATAAAACAGGAGGTCTTGTTTTACCGGCCCTTTTAGGGTCGAATCCAAGTAGCCAGTGTAAAACTAGTATAACAGAAGAACAGCAGAATATCCAATATCCAATTTCCAATATCCAATTTCCAAATTTTCAAATTTTCAAATTTCCAAATTAAAATGCCCCACTACCAAATAACCATCCCCATCCCTGAAAATGAAACCCGTGAACTATTGATTGCCCAACTGGCAGAACTAGGGTATGAGGGGTTTGAAGAATCTGAGGAGGAGTTAAAAGCTTATATAGAGGAAGCCTCATTTGTAGAGCAATCATTGAAAGAAATAATTGAATTGTACTCTTTAAGTTATTTAAAATCAATTATTAAAAAAGAAAATTGGAATGCGGTATGGGAAGCCAATTTCGAGCCGGTACTGGTTGATCAATTTGTAGGTATCCGTGCCGGTTTTCATGAGCCACTAAAGGGAGTAGAGCATGAGATCATTATAACGCCTAAAATGAGCTTTGGTACTGGTCACCACGCAACCACCTATGCGGTTATGCAATTGATGCAAGAGATTGATTTTCAAGGTAAATCTGTATTTGATTATGGAACCGGAACGGGGATACTGGCCATTCTAGCCGAAAAGTTAGGCGCCAACCATATCCTGGCGGTTGACTATGACGAATGGTGCGTAGAAAATGCTTCAGAAAATATTTTAATTAATCAGTGTAAATACATTGATATTCAACAAAATAACACTGCTGAAACTTCTGAGCAGTTTGATATCGTTATTGCAAATATTAATAAAAATATCATCCTGGATAACCTGGTAAACTTATCGAAAGCGGCCGGTACTGGAGCAGAGATTATCCTGAGTGGATTGCTTGCCGAAGACGAAACGGATATTTTAACAGCTTGTAAATCATTAGGTTGGCAGCACCTAAAAACGGTGCTTAGGGGAACGTGGATAGCAATCCGCCTGCGTGCCTAATTTTCCCCAACGGTAATGTTAATTTATCATTATCTTCAAAATCGGTATATTTGTACCTCCAAACTTCAACCACCCCCCGATGAACGAACTATTGCTCATTGCATTGGCATACATGATTGGATCGGTCCCTACCGCTATTTGGGTTAGTAAATCATTTTTTGGTATTGATATCAGAGACTATGGCAGTGGTAACGCTGGTGCAACCAACACATTCCGTGTATTGGGCTCCAAATGGGGCAGTATTGTGATGTTTGTGGATGTGGTTAAGGGCGTATTAGCTACCTCACTTTATATTCTTTTACCTTATTACCTAACCAATGAATGGGATAGAACCAACCTCATGATTGGTTTAGGATTGGCAGCAGTGCTGGGACATATTTTCCCTATCTGGGCCGGTTTCAGGGGCGGTAAAGGGGTTGCAACTTTATTAGGAATGGCAGTTGCCATACAGCCGATGGTTGCACTTTGTTGTATCGGTGTTTTCCTGTTTGTATTATACCTCACACGATTTGTATCGCTCAGTTCAATACTGGCTGGTATATCATTTATGGTTTTTATCCTCTTCATTTTCAACGAAGAAGAAACCCTCTACCGCATTTTCGCAGTATTGGTAGCCCTGATGGTAGTGCTTACCCACCAGAAAAATATTACTCGCATACTCAAAGGCACAGAAAGCAAAGTGCCCATCCTTCGCCACCGCGACAGACGCCGGATTAGACGCGATAGGTTTAAGCAGGATATGTGAGTTGTGTGAGTTGTGAATGGTGAGCAGTGAGTAGTCAGTAGTCAGTATAGTTAGTAAAAGTACTCTTTTAAATACGAGCTATATTATTAACCAAAACTACATACACAAATAACCACTCACCACTCACTACTCACTATTGACCATTCACAATTGACAATTCACACCTCTGGCAAGGTTTTTTCTTATCTTTTTAAAATTGTTCTTATGAAAAAATTTATGATAGTAGCCATTGTACTTGCAATGGTAGTAAGCTCATGCCATCGTAATGCCATTACAGGAAGGAACCAGCTTAACCTGATACCTGAATCTGAGGTGCAGGCTATGGCATTTACCCAGTATAAGGAATTTATGACCACCAATCCTGCAGTACCTGCAGGTAATAAGGATGCGGCAATGGTTAAAAGAGCTGGAGATAATATCATATCAGCCATCAAAAAATATTACGCTGAGAAAGGTCTTTCGAAGGAATTGGAAAGTTTTCAATGGGAAGTAAACCTTGTGAACAATAAAGAGCCTAATGCCTGGTGTATGCCAGGTGGTAAAATTGTAGTCTATACCGGTATACTACCCCTTACCCAAAATGAAGCTGCATTAGCAGTGGTAATGGGACATGAAGTCGCACATGCTTTGGCGCGTCATGGAAATGAACGGATGAGTCAGGGGTTGATTCAACAAATGGGAGGGCTGGCTTTATCAGCGGCTCTTTCTTCTAAACCGGCAGAGACGCAAAACCTATTTATGACCTCCTATGGTATCGGAACCAATATCGGTGTAATGCTTCCTTTTAGTCGCAAGAATGAACTGGAAGCAGACAAACTAGGACTCAGGTTCTCCGCCCTTGCTGGCTATGATCCCAGAGAATCCATTAATTTCTGGCAGCGTATGGCAAAAGCATCCGGGGGAAATAAACCACCCGAATTCCTAAGCACCCACCCCGCTGACGAAACCCGTATCGAAGCATTGAAGAAAATTATGGATGAGACGGTGAGGGAGTATTATAGAAAGTGAGAGAAAAGTCCGAGAGTCCGTCCTTCCTTCGTCAGGATGTCCGGGAGTCCGAGAGTTCGGCCTTCCTTTGTCAGGATGACCATTCTTTTTTATTCAGGATGACTGGAAGATGAAGGGTAGGGAGTCAGGTAGAGAATCTATAGTAGTCTCTTTTCATAAAACTACCACCCGGACTTTCGGACATCCTGACGAGGGAAGGACGGACTTCGGACTTCCAATCACCAGTAAGCTGGTTGATTTGGGAATCAGTTTGAGAATATTCTCTTAGTCTCTTTCATAAAACCACCC
>CAZTCS010000159.1:0-815 GCA_964611995.1 uncultured Sediminibacterium sp.
TTTCGAAAACTTTTTGAATTTTCAGATGCAGCCATTACCTTTGCCGTCCGAAATTTTAAACGGTAAATAATGCCTACAATACAGCAATTAGTTAGAAAAGGTCGCGAAATTATCAGGGCCAAAAGTAAATCAAGGGCTTTGGATGCTTGTCCACAACGTCGTGGAGTTTGCACAAGGGTTTATACAACAACTCCAAAGAAACCAAACTCAGCTCTGCGTAAGGTCATAACTTGCAGGAGCACTCAATTGTATTGATCCGTGGAGGTCGTGTTAAGGATCTTCCGGGTGTACGTTACCACATTGTTCGTGGTAGCCTGGATACTGCGGGTGTAAAAGATCGTAAGAAGAGCCGTTCTAAATACGGAACTAAGAAAGAAAAGGCAAAAAAATAACCTAATATTCTGTTAATCAGCTAATTACAATACGTCATGCGTAAAGCACAAGCCAAAAAATTACCCTTAGCACCAGATGGTCGTTTCAATGATAAACTGGTAACCCGTTTTATTAACAACCTGATGTGGCAGGGTAAGAAAAGTACTGCAATCAATATTTTTTATGATGCAGTAGACAAGGTAACCAAGATGACTGGTGAGGATGGTTATGAGACCTGGAAAAAGGCCATTGCTAACGTAACTCCAGCTGTTGAGGTTAGAAGCCGTCGTATCGGTGGTGCAACTTTCCAGATTCCTTCTGAAGTTCGCGCAGACCGTAAAATTTCATTGAGCATGAAATGGTTGATTCGTTACAGCCGCGAGCGTAATGGTCGTACCATGGCTGATAAACTGGCTAATGAAATCGTTGCAGCTAGTAAAGGT
>CAZTCS010000159.1:825-6701 GCA_964611995.1 uncultured Sediminibacterium sp.
GAAGATACCCATAGAATGGCAGAAGCAAATAAAGCCTTCTCTCACTTCAAAGTATAAATAAATTTTATTTTATATAAAAGCCCCTTATTGGGGCTTTTTTTATGAGATTATAATTAGCTTAAAATGTCATAAGTAGTTCTTTCACTACACATCATAGTCTATCTTTGTACAACAATATCCAATCCTACAAAGTACCACGTTTAATCCGCGCCTTGATTCCAAATGAGCTTAACCGCTCAACCTATCCTTAATCCAGCCTTTGAAAAGCTGTGATTACTGTATCAAATAATTGATTTTCAATTATTAGCATCAAAAAATCCTATTCTCTGAAGACAGCGTTTTAACACAACGCCGAATCTTGTAAGTCTTAATCCGCTTACACCAGATCCAATCCTTTGAAACCAAACCGATCCAATCCATCCACGTCTCTTTGATCTGTCCGGCAATGCCAGTTTATCCAAAAACAGCCCCGTACAGATGACAAATGGTCGTTATCCTCTGCAAGCCATGCTAATCAGAAAGCATTCAATTTCTGAATAAACAAGCAAACTAATCCGGAAATCAACAGAAGATGAAACTGATTCAAAGAATGCAAGCGTTTATTTTGGCCGCCCTATTGGTGTCAGGCGCTTTGTTTTTTGCTGGTTGTGGTAAGGAGACTGTTACGCCCAAATCTGAGCATGAACAACTTTTTGATTACCTCACTGGTACTGGTAATAAGCAGTGGTTTCTTAAAGCAGTTTATGTAAATGGTGTTATTCAACCCCTGACCGATGCCCAGAAAAAGTATTATAAGACTTACACAAGAACACAAACTCCCTTTTTTGCCACTTTTCTTGATGACGATGGAAACAGGGGAGATGCATTTCTTTTAAGTGTGATTCAGTTAAAAGAGTCGATAAACAATGGCCCATTAGGGGCTTTAACAAGGGATTATGTGATCCGTGAGTTAAAAGAGAAATCAATGGACCTGGAAATTACTGCTCCAGCAGGTCAGCCAGCCCAGATAGTGAGAGAAGTATACTATGCCAATTAAGAAACTAACATATATCATCTTTGCCTTTATGGTTCTTGCCTGTATTTCGGGTAAAGCCCAGATGAGTATTAGTTTTCTTAGTACCAATTCAGGTATTATTAGCACACCATCAATGAATCTTGGTGGGTCTTCTAAATGTCTGATTATTGGTGGTTCAGCGGCTGCTTTGAATGTGGCAAATAACGGAACCGGAGTATTTGACCCGTCTTGTAAAGAAAAGCCACCTGTTGCAGACACTATGAAGTTCTCTTTGTCGTTAAATATGTATCCGAATCCTACTCGTGGTTCTACCACGCTTAAGGCATCCGGGGAATTTGACGAGAACCTGTTTTGTGTGGTAAAAGTGATTGCGTTAGATGGTAAAGTGCTTTTTGGGGAGCGGATCCAGATGAGTAAGATTAAAGCAGGCTTTAAAATCAATGGGGATAGATGGGCTGCTGGTTCTTACGTTGTAACTGTTGAGTTGATGAATAAGCGTTATAGCTTGCAATTAAGCAAATTATAATCGTTGTTACGGGGCTAAATATGGTATTTTTGTAAGATAGGTTTCGTATTTTACATTATTACCCTAACATATTGGAAGACATTGACATATCCTATGAAAAACCAATTTTTAAAAGTCAAGTCCTCTGAAAAACTAAAAAGGTTTAAAAGCCGTATCCTATGGGAAACCATTAAGTAAAACTTATTTGGAAACCATATAATTAATCGTGTATGAAAAACACAACTATTAAACTGGGTATTCTTTTACTGTTTGTCTTTCTGGCAGAGAGCCTGATTGCTCAACCGCCACCATTTTGGTTTTTGCAAAGTGTTGCAAAAGACAACCAGGGCAATCCAGCACGCAATAGAACGATTCATTTGCGTCTTGGGATTTATCATGGCACACCTGTAAACGGAACTTTGGTATATGAGGAGTCTCAACAGGTGCAATCTGATAATGATGGTGTGTTCGGATATACAATGGGTAAGGGTATTCGTACCAATAACCCGACTTTAAAAGATAGTTTGAATAAAATTGATTGGGGCAATGGTCCTTATTTTGTTAATACAAAAATTGCCATTGCACCATCTATTGCAGCGCCATGGTGGATACCGGCAAATAATTATGTTGATATAGGTACTTCTCAAATCATGAGTGTGCCTTATGCTCTTTATGCGGGTAATGCGAGTGTAACAAATGTTAATACAAATATTACTGCAGGTCCGCCAAATACATTTTTGACAACAGATAGTCTTGGAAATGTAAACTGGACGTCCCCTCAGGCTGCGCAGGTGAATGTTACTCAGGTAACAAATATAACCAGTAACCTAAACACTGCACTGGGTGCAGATGCTGAAATTAATCCTAATACAAGCACTGTTATTACCCTTCCTGTTAAAAATGCAAAAAAAGGTGATTCAATTTTAGTTACAGCATTGGATGATTATAAAGACTGGACTGTATATAGTGCATGGTGCAGTGCAGATGAGGTTGTGCATATACGATTTGGGAACTTTACAGCAAAGCCTGTGAATGTGAAAGGGAGCCAGTATAAAATAGTAATTATTAAATAATCTGTTTTTGTGATAGGATTTTTACGCATAGTGAGAAAGTTTTCATCGTTACCAAAAGGGGTATTCATCCTTTTAGCGGTTGCATTGTCATTGGTGTCTACCAAAACTAATGCACAGATATTTGGTGATAATCTTGGTAACCATAGAGCAGAGGACACTTTGCGTATGGGTGGAAATCTTATTATTAATGCTAAAGGTGTTGCTATTGGTACTTCTGTCATTTTAAACAGACATATTGCTTTACAAATCGATGGTGTAGATAAAGCATTATTGTTACCTCGTATAGCAGATACATTGGCTATTCCACAAGACAGTGCCGTAAATGGTATGCTTGTGTATAGTCTGGCAGACGAAAAATTTTATGTAAGACAAAGGGGGGTATGGACCAGCTTTGGTAGTTCTAATGGAACATCTGGGGTGGTTACTTTTAATGGATATGCTGGCGCTATTACCATGAGCGGTGATTCAAGTGTTACAGTAACCACTGTAAATGGTACCGATTGGACAATCGGAACTAAATATTTATCGCCAATTTGGAATGCCAACCGATTGATGGGGCGTTTGATATCGGGAAACGCACCTGCCAATGGGCAGGTTTTTGTATATAATTTAAGTACTAATACTTGGGAACCTAAAAATGTTGGTACCTTAACAGCTCCTACATTTAATGGTTTAAAAACAGATTCTATTGTCACAACATTTGGTGGAGTACTGCGAAAGATTCCTTCTTCAAGTATATTGTTTGTAGAAGATACTTCGGTAATGTTGAGTGGTTATGTTAGGGAAAACAGGTTCCTGGATTCTCTTGCAGCTATACGTGCTAGTATGGCACAGTTGAAAGTGAATATTGATACACTTCCTAATCTTGTTGTTACAGGAACTATTACTGGTGGTACATTTAGCGGAACATTATCACCATCTTCTCAGGCAAGTATCACCAATCTTGCAAATATCAATTCGATTACGGCTACAAATGCCAATATTACGAATGCGAATATTACCAACCTAACAGGCTTGGCAAATTTGAGTGCTACAGGAACCATACAAGCTGGCACACTTAGCGCAACAAATGCGAACATAGCTAATATTTCCGGCCTTACTAATTTAAGTGTTACGAATACCATACAAGCTGGAAATGTAAGTGCAACAAATATTACAGGAAGTTCTGGGATATTTGATAATATCACTGTAACAGGAAATATAATTGGGGGCACGATCAGTGCAACTTTAAATAACGGTACACAAAATACAATTACCAATCTGGCTAATATCCAGAACTTAACAGCAAGTGGAACGATCAGTACAAATACGATCAGTGCTACTACTGCAAATATTACGAATCTAACAGGTGTATCTAATTTTAGTGTAACAAATACAATTGAAGCGGGTACGGTAAGTGCGACTAACGCAAACATTTCAAATTTAAGTGGTTTAACTAATTTAAGTGTAACGGGTACCGCTCAGATCGGAACTGTAAGTGCAACCAATGTAAATGGTGGATCAGGTACGTTTGATAATATCACTGTAACAGGAAATATAATTGGCGGCACGATCAGTGCTACTTTAAATAACGGTACACAGAATACAATTACCAATCTGGCTAATATCCAGAATTTAACAGCAAGTGGAACGATCAGTACAAATACGATCAGTGCTACTACTGCGAATATTACGAATCTTACAGGTGTATCTAATTTCAGTGTAACTAATACGATTGAAGCTGGAACAGTAAGTGCAACGAACGCTAATATTACAAACTTAAGCGGTTTAACTAATTTAAGTGTAACGGGTACCGCTCAGATCGGAACTGTAAGTGCAACCAATGTAAATGGTGGATCAGGTACGTTTGATAATATCACTGTAACAGGAAATATAATTGGCGGCACGATCAGTGCTACTTTAAATAACGGTACACAGAATACAATTACCAATCTGGCTAATATCCAGAATTTAACAGCAAGTGGAACGATTAGTACTAATACGATCAGTGCTACTACTGCTAATATTACGAATCTTACAGGTGTATCTAA
Source organism: uncultured Sediminibacterium sp. (assembly GCA_964611995.1). Taxonomy (GTDB): domain Bacteria; phylum Bacteroidota; class Bacteroidia; order Chitinophagales; family Chitinophagaceae; genus Sediminibacterium. Next base: position 5,449 of record CAZTCS010000159.1, read on the forward strand.
TTTTAGTGTAACAAATACAATTGAAGCGGGAACAGTAAGCACAACGAATGCGAATATTACAAACTTAAGTGGCTTAACTAATTTAAGTGTAACTGGAACTGCCCAGATCGGAACTGTAAGTGCAACCAATGTAAATGGTGGATCAGGTACATTTGACAACATCACTGTTACAGGTAACATCGTAGGTGGCACGATCAGTGCTACTTTAAATGATGGTACACAAGGTACAATCACTAACCTGGCTAATATCCAGAACATTACGGCAACTGGCAATATCACTTCTAATACAATCAGTGCTACCACAGCTAATATCACTAATCTTACAGGCTTAACAAATTTAAGTGCGACAGGAACGATTGAAGCAGGTACAGTAAGTGCGACTAACGCTAATATTTCAAACCTAAGTGGTTTAACTAATTTAAGTGTAACTGGAACTGCCCAGATTGGAACTGTAAGTGCAACCAATGTAAATGGTGGTAGTGGTACATTTGATAATATCACTGTAACTGGTAACATCGTAGGTGGTACGATCAGTGCTACTTTAAATGATGGAACTCAGGGTACGATCACTAACCTGGCTAATATCCAGAACATCACTGCTACTGGTAACATTACTTCTAATACGATCAGTGCTACTACTGCTAATATCACTAACCTGACAGGCTTAACTAATTTAAGCGCAACAGGAATGATAGAAGCGGGTACAGTGAGTGCTACTAATGCAACGATTAGTAACTTAAGTGGATTAACGAACTTAAGTGTAACGGGTACCGCTCAAATAGGAACAGTAAGTGCAACCAATGTAAATGGTGGTAATGGTACATTTGATAATATCACTGTAACTGGTAACATCGTAGGTGGTACGATCAGTGCTACTTTAAATGATGGTACTCAGGGTACAATCACTAATCTGGCGAATATCCAGAACATTACCGCTACTGGTAATATCACTTCTAACACAATCAGTGCTACTACTGCCAATATCACTAACCTTACAGGCTTAACTAATTTAAGTGCAACAGGAACGATTGAAGCAGGAACAGTAAGTGCAACAAATGCAACGATCTCTAACCTGACTGGTTTAACTAATTTAAGTGTAACTGGAACTGCCCAGATCGGAACTGTAAGTGCAACCAATGTAAATGGTGGTAATGGTACATTTGATAATATCACTGTTACAGGAAACATCGTAGGTGGCACGATCAGTGCTACCTTAAATGATGGAACACAGGGTACAATCACTAACCTGGCTA
>CAZTCS010000160.1:0-6575 GCA_964611995.1 uncultured Sediminibacterium sp.
GCCTTGATTGATGCTTGTTTTAGGCCTTCTGCTATTAATGGAATAAATGAAGGGGGTATAATTTAAAATGAGCTGGTTAATGAAATAGTTGATTCCCGCTAATGTACTATCCGCTATTAATAGAACGCAGATCTTCATGATTTTCAAGATCTATCATGATAGATCTTGAAAATCATGAAGATCTGCGTTCCATCATACCCACACCTATAGCTCGCGGTCAAATTTCTCCGGACAATAAGAAATAAGAAATGAGATACTGCTTTGCTTTCTCATTTCTTATTTCCTATTTCTTTTCCCCACCTCTTCGATGTAAAAAAACGTCAATCGCTTACCTCTATTAGAACCCTTGCTACCGGGCCGTTCTGCCATATATCATGGAATAAGTGCTATGGTCTATCTTACTATCCTTTCCCTTTGGGATTAAGCGATATTTGTTGCATATATTCAACCACCACCTGTTCGCAGATATGAAGCAGCCTTTTATTGTCTTACTGTTTAGTTTCCTTATTTGTTCAATTAATTTACAGGCCCAGTCTTACCAGGTCATCATCAAAGTATCTGATGAAAAACAACTACCCATTGAAGGAGCTGTTGTGGATTTGCTTAGTAAAGACAACAAAGTTGGTACTGCCATCAGCAAAAAAAATGGGGAAACCATTATTGGGAATGTGAAATCAGGAACTTATGAAATGTCGGTTTCCTTTACTGGTTTTGAGCCACAGCAGTTGAAAAATGTAGTGGTTAAAGATGCGGATCTTTATCTGGAAGTTAAACTAAAAGCGGCAGTTACAGAACTTGCACAGGTTACTGTACAATCTTCCAAACCTTTTATTCAAAGAGAACAAGGTAAACTGGTGATAAACCCCGACGCATCACCCACCAATAATGGCACCACAGTGGTGGAACTACTGGAGAAATCGCCGGGAGTTATGATTGATCGCAATAATGGGATAAGCCTGCGTAATAAATCCGGTGTATTGGTGCTGATAGATGATAAACCTACCTACCTGCAGGGAGCAGACTTAATCAGTATGCTTTCTTCAATGAATACTTCACAGGTAGAGAAAATTGAATTGATAACGAATCCATCCGCCAAATATGATGCCGCCGGTAATTCTGGGATTATCAATATCAAAACAAAAAAAATAAAACAGATTGGGTTTAATGGCAATCTTACCATGGCCGCAGCAATGGGTGTGCACCCCCGTACCAATAACTCACTTTTGCTTAATTACAGAAAGAATAAATGGAGCCACTATTTCTCCTATGGAATAAATTATGCCAAAACCAGGATGACCATCTATGCACTAAGAACATATTTTGATGCTGCAAGATCACCCATCGCTATTCTCGAACAACCCACCATCTTTAATAATAATAACCTCAACAATACCATTAAATATGGTAATGAATTTGCCGCAACAGATAAACTCAGTTTTGTGTTTTCTTTTTCCGGATCACTCATCAACCGTAAGGCCAGGAATACGGCCACTGCAGATTGGTTATCTCCCGCACGATCTATCGATTCATCTATTTATACCTCCTCTAATGCCGAGAACAGGTTTACTACAGGAACCATTAGTATTGGCTCGCGTCATAAATTATCAAAAACACAACAGCTAACCATCGATGCGGATGCTGCACGCTACGATTTAAATAACGAACAGTATTTCCAAAGCGACAGACCAGGTGCACAAGGGTATACCATTGGAACATTGGGTAATATTCCATCGCTCATTAAAATATTTTCTGTGAATAGCAATTATACCCAGGAATTTGGGAGAGATGGGAAACTTGAAGCAGGAGTGAAAACTTCAAAGATTGATACTGATAATGACGCCGGTTATGCTGTAAGTATCAACAACGGTTTATGGAAACCTGATTATGGAAAGAGCAACCATTTTATTTATGGAGAAAAAATTCATGCTGCTTATGGCATGTATGAGCAGAAGTTTAAAAAACTCACAGTACAGGCAGGATTACGTTATGAATACACCCATTATGATGCCAACCAGTTGGGAAATGCAGTGGTAAAAGACTCTTCGTTCAGTCGCAATTACGACGGGTTATTCCCTTCAGGTTTTGTTACCTGGGAAGCAGACTCAATACATACGCTTTCATTAGCTGTTGGACGAAGAATTGACCGCCCGAATTTCCAAAGATTGAATCCGTTTGTAAACATCATCAATAAGTATACTTTAGAAAGAGGTAATCCTTATTTCCGCCCGCAGTTTACCTGGAACTTTGAATTATCGCACCAATACAAACAGTTATTACACACTACCTTCTCCTATTCCCTGATCAAAGATTATTTCTCTCAATTATTTCTAACCGATCCCGATGGAAGTTTGGTATATACACAAGGCAATGTTGGCCGTATGCATAATTATACCTTCTCCATAATGCTTACCACCAAACCAGCAAAATGGTGGTCGCTGAATACGGAAGCGATATACACTTATAAAAAACTCATCGGTTATGTATGGAACAATTATCGTTCAGATATTTCACAGCTCACTTTGAATATGAACAGTCAGTTCCGCATCACAAAAAAAATCAGTGGTGAAATATCCGGTTCTTATACAGGCCGCTCTCGCAACGATTTACAGGAACTGCTTTATCCCTTTGGACAATTAAACGCAGGTCTATCCATGCCTGTGATGAAAAACAGTGGTACACTACGACTTTCCATCCGCGATATTTTTAAAACCTACTGGATGGAAGGACTCACCGATTTTAAAGATGCCGAAGAATACTTTATCGTTCGCCGCGATAGTCGTGTACTAACACTATCCTTCTCCTATCGTTTCGGCAAAACCAGCAAAACCGCCAAACAAAAATCCGCCACCGAAGAAATGCGAAGGGTAGAACTGTAGGAATGTCGAATGTCGAACAGAGGAATGTCGAATGTCGAAGTGAGAGATTGCTAAACTTCGATATTCGATATTCAACATTCATCATTCTTCATTTCCAAACAGCCCGAGATGCCGGTGATAATTTCTATGCCGAAGGGAAAGAATGTCGAATATTGAACAGAAGAATATCGAACGTCGAAGTGAGAGAATGTACAACTTCGAAGTTCGATATTCCTCTGTTCGACATTCATTATTCCCTAGCCCCAAACATCTGGATGCTTCGCAAAGTAGGGGAGTAGGAAACAGCCGGAGATGCCGGTGATGATTTCAATGCCCAGGGTGAGTCCTCTGGCACTGGCGGGTAAAGGATCGCCGGTGGGCATCATATTAGGACCGAGGGGAATGAATGCTACAATGCTTACCAGGCATACACAGAGAAAAGTGTATAATAAAGCACCTTTTTTCAGGTATTCAACCATTGCTGCATAAACAATGCCTGCTGCCACTAATGTGGGAATGGTAAAGTAGATAATGGAATTGATGTTGACCCATTCTGCGAATTCGTAACCGGTAACCTTTCGGTAAATAAGGTCGAATGCAAGGTTAATAACGGTTGTGCCGATGCCCACAAATAAACCGCCTAAAATGCCACGTGTGGCCAGGCTGTAATGGTAAGGAGAGGTTCCGGTTTCCATATCGAAAGGTTTTAGTGTCAGAAAATCTGTGCTACCTCTTGCGATTGGGGAAAGCCATGCGGTGTTATTGCCTAAATAAAGAGCGATGCTGTTTTTAAATATACGTATTTGTTTTGGAATTTGCAAGGGGGAGGGAAGTCCGAAGGACCGAGGTCCGAGGTCCGAGGTCTGGGAGTCCGGGAGTCCGAGAGTCCGAGAGTCGGAGAGTCGGAGAGTCCGGAAGATGGTTGGGTAATTTATGGGCCTCCACAAAACTTCGTGTCAGTCTTTTTAACACTGTTGTTTTACAACAATGTTTCATAGTGTTCAGCACAGAGGCTTACTATAAAGCTTTATACTAAGTATACTCTTCCGGACTCTTGGACTTTCCGACTCCCGGACTTCCGGACTTTCGGACTTTCGGACTTTCCGACTCCCAGACTTGCCTCAACGAAGAACCACTTCCTCCACCACCACCGGAAAATGCAAATATTCCAACGCGTGTATTTTTTGTGCAAGGGTCTCAGGTGTATCTTCTGGGGTTATTTCGCAGCGGGCCTGGAAAATAGGTTCGCCTTCATCAAAGTGTTCATTTACATAATGGATGGTGATACCGCTTTCTTTTTCTCCGGCAGCAATTACGGCTTCATGCACATGCATGCCATACATGCCTTTGCCTCCATATTTGGGAAGCAGGGCCGGGTGTATATTGATCATATGGTTAGGGTAGGCGGCGATCAAAGCGGGTGGGATCTTCCAAAGAAAACCAGCCAGTACGATAAAATCGATTCCACTGCGGTGTTTTATTTCGTCTACATAGGCATTACCCCGGAAGAAACGCTCTTTTTCAATCATTAAAACGGGTAAATGGTTGTTTGCAGCAATCTGAATAACACCGGCACCGGGCTTGTTGCATACGATCAGTGCCACTTCAATTTTGGGATGATCCTTTAAATGAGCAATGATTTTAGCCGCATTCGACCCTGCCCCGGAAGCAAACAACGCAATGCGGATTTTCTGAACCGGGAAGGCTGATGCCGGATTGGGCTGTATTTCCGGAGCATTAATGTTATCTCCAGGCAGATTTCCCAATTCATATTCCTCATTCACCATTGACGATTGACCATTCACTCTTCTCCAAATTTTTACCAAATAGTTCCTAAAAAAGGAGAATTGTCCCATAGGAATGCTCACAATCAGCACGCAAGCCGGCCAAATAAGGGTTACAAGCAGGATATATAATATATAATAAAAAATACTCTTATCAATGCCGGTAAGTCCCATAAGGCGTTTTCCGGCATAGCCGCAAAGACTGCCTCCGAGGGCAAAAGTGGAGAATACTAAAGCGAATCGGGGCCAGCTTAACCCCCATTTTTCTTTCAGGCGACGAAACATGGTTCAAAAATGCGATAAAAAGAGCAGGAAATTTTGATGTTTTGATTTTTTGCCACAGAAAACACAGAAGAACACAGAAATGATTTTCGTTTTCAGTGCAATTCTGTGCTTTCAGTGGCATTTTAATATTGCATCTGCATATTTCTATAATTCGTTTAAAAAGTATGACATTCGTCATGTCAATATTTCACCAATTCGCTGAAACCCAAGCCAGATAAGGATAAAAAAAATTCTACAAGGTTTGGTTTTTGTCAGCATCGTGTCATATTTTTGCAGCCGTTCACGGATATTTTTCCACACCAAGAACCACGTTTGTGAATATGATATCTTTTAGACGCATAACCAAGACCTGTCTGCTCAGTGCACTCCTTTTCTTGGGTTTTTCAACAGTGAATACAGTTTCTGCGCAAGATGGTAAAGCCCTCTTTACTACTAACTGTGCATCCTGTCACCAGGTACATAAAGCTTCTACTGGTCCGGCCCTTGCTGGTGTGGAGGATCGTTGGCCCAATAAAGCCAATCTTTATTCCTGGATCAGGAACAGTGCCGCTTTCCTGAAAACAGGAGATAAGTATGCAAATGACCTGTATAATCAATACAATAAAGTAGCGATGAACCAGTTTCCTAGTCTTACAGACGATGAAATTGGAGCAATACTAAAGTATATCGGATCAGTTCCTGCTCCAGGCGCCGCTGGCGCTGCTGGTGCTGCTGCCCCAGGTGCTGAAGCTGCCGCTGAAAGCGACAATACTTTGTTGTTTGGTATCCTCACCCTGATCCTGGCAGTTGTTGCCCTGATCTTGTTGCAGGTAAATGCCAACCTGAAAAAACTGGCTGATGAGCGTGAAGGTCATGCTGCTGTTGAGCCGGTTCCATTCTGGAGAAATAAGAGTTATATCGCAATGATCACCGTTGTGCTTTTCGTAATCGGTGGTTATCTCACATCTAAAGGCGCAATGGCATTGGGTCGTAGTAAAGACTACCAGCCAGAACAGCCAATCTACTATTCTCACAAAGTACACGCTGGAATCAACCAGATCAACTGTCAGTATTGTCATACAGGTGTTTACCAGGGCAAACAGGCAACCATTCCATCTGTAAATGTTTGTATGAACTGTCACATGTCTATCAATGAATATGCTGGCGAAAAGATTTACAATGAAAGCGGCGAAGAAGTAAACGGTACTGCGGAGATCCAGAAATTATACAAATACGCAGGCTTTGAACCCGGTAAACCATGGGATCCTTCAAAAGCCCAACCAATTGAATGGGTACGTATCCATAACCTTCCTGACCATGTATACTTCAACCACTCACAGCACGTGAAAGCTGGTAAAGTAGAATGTCAGACCTGTCATGGTGAAATCCAGAAAATGGGCGAGGTGAAGCAGTTTACCGACCTGAGCATGGGATGGTGTATCAACTGTCACCGCGAAACACAAGTGCAGTTTAAAGACAATGGTTTCTATAGCATTTACGAAAAATACCACCAGGACCTGAAGAGCGGAAAAATGGATAGCACCAAAGGTGTAACTGTTGAGGCGATTGGCGGAACTGAGTGTCAGAAATGCCATTATTAATTTGAAAATTTGTGAATTTGAAAATTTGAAAATGAAATAGGTTCAGATTTTCAAAACCTTCGGTTTTTCAA
>CAZTCS010000161.1:0-6568 GCA_964611995.1 uncultured Sediminibacterium sp.
CCCTCATTTATTCCATTAAAAGCAAAAAGCCTAAAACAAGCACAAATCCAGGCTTGCAGCATGCGGCTTGTAGCTTGCAGCCAAATTCCCCCGATAATAAATGTAAAACAGCTCTAATAACTGAAACTGTCTGCTTGCTAAAATTTCTGTTAAGCCTCATTCATAAGAAAGGGGCATATCCGCCCATTTGCTTATTTTGCAGCGTTTACAGCGTACTATATGAGTAAAAAGATATTAATAACAGGTGGGGCAGGTTTTATTGGGTCTCATGTTGTTCGATTATTTGTGAACCAGTATCCTGATTATACCATTGTTAACCTGGATGCGTTAACCTATGCGGGTAATCTGGAAAACCTGAAGGATGTTGAAGGGAAACCCAATTATCGGTTTGAAAAGGCAGATATTCTTAAAACGGACGAATTAGAAAAGGTGTTCACTTCACATCAAATCACAGATGTAATACACCTTGCAGCAGAATCACATGTTGACCGTTCGATTGTTTCTCCGTTGGATTTTGTTTATACCAATGTTATTGGAACCGTTAATCTTTTGAATGTTGCGAAAAATTATTGGGCAGCAGATTTAACGAAGCATAAATTCTATCATATATCAACTGATGAAGTTTTTGGAAGTTTGGGTGATACCGGTTTCTTTACTGAAACAACAGCATATGATCCCCGTTCACCTTATTCGGCCAGTAAGGCATCGTCCGATCATTTTGTGCGGGCTTATCATGAAACTTATCATCTCCAGACAATTGTTTCTAACTGCTCTAATAATTATGGACCTAACCATTTTCCAGAAAAACTAATTCCACTGTTCATACATAATATCATCGAGAAAAAACCTTTGCCTGTATATGGTGATGGGTTATATACGCGCGACTGGCTTTATGTAAAGGATCATGCCAGAGCGATTGATAAAGTATTTCATGAAGGTGAACCTGGTGCTACTTATAATATTGGTGGGTTTAATGAATGGAAAAATATTGATCTGGTTAAACTGTTGTGTAAATTGATGGATGAGAAACTGGGAAGAAAAGCAGGAGAAAGTGAACAATTGATAACTTATGTAAAAGACAGACCAGGACACGATCGCCGGTATGCAATTGATGCAACCAAAATAAAAACAAACCTTGGTTGGGAGCCGAGTGTAACTTTTGAAGAAGGTTTGTCTGAAACAATTGATTGGTATCTTTCTAACGAAGAATGGCTGCAGCATGTAACTTCAGGAGCATATCAACACTATTATGAATCAATGTACGCTAATCGCTGATCATGAAAATTGAAAAAACAAAATTGGAAGGGTGCTATCTAATTCATGATACAGTGCATGGAGATGACCGGGGCTATTTCTTTGAAAGCTTTCATAAACAAAGGTTTTTTGAACAAACAGGTCTTGAAATAGATTTTATACAAGATAATCAGTCTAAGTCGCAAAGGGGTGTATTACGCGGCTTACATTTTCAGCTAGGGGAATATTCACAGGCTAAATTAGTGCGTGTTTTACAAGGTGCTGTTTTGGATGTAGCAGTTGATCTTCGTGCTGAGTCGCCAACTTTTGGTGAGCATGTTGCTGTTGAATTAAGTGAAGATAGTCGCACACAGTTTTTTGTACCAAGGGGTTTTGCGCATGGCTTTGTTGTTTTAAGTGAATCGGCTGTTTTCTTTTATAAGTGTGATAATTATTACCATAAAGCATCAGAAGGGGGAATTATTTATAATGACCCCATATTGTCAATCAACTGGAAAATAGATGCATCGGAAATAATATTATCAGAAAAAGACAAAGTATTACCAGCGTTGAAAGACATTCAGTCGACCTTAAATTTTTAATCATGAAGGGAATTATTTTAGCCGGTGGATCTGGTACAAGGTTATATCCTATTACCAAGGGAATAAGTAAGCAACTAATGCCTATTTACGACAAGCCGATGATTTATTATCCCTTGTCTATTCTGATGCTTGCAGGTATTAGGGAAATCCTGATTATCACAACTCCTGAAGATAACGATCAGTTTAAACGTTTATTGGGAGATGGAACAGCTTTGGGTTGCCGATTTGAATATGCGGTACAGCAGGTGCCTAATGGATTGGCACAAGCTTTTGTAATTGGAGAATCATTTATTGGTAATGATAAAGTGGCACTTATACTGGGAGATAATATTTTTTATGGCTCAGGATTCAGTAAACTGGTGCAATCATTTAATGATGTAGATGGTGCAGCAGTATTTGCCTATGAGGTAAACGATCCTGAACGATATGGGGTAGTAGCATTTGATGAAAATAAAAATGTGCTTTCCATCGAAGAAAAACCTGCAGCGCCCAAATCTAATTATGCGGTACCTGGACTATATTTCTACGATAATGAAGTGGTATCAATTGCCAAATCCATTGAACCTTCTGCAAGGGGTGAATATGAAATAACCACGGTAAATAATGAGTACCTTAAAAAGGGAAAATTAAAAGTGGGTATCATGAACAGGGGTACAGCATGGCTTGATACGGGTACATTTGACTCTCTCAGCGATGCAAGTGAGTTTGTTCGGGTGATTGAAAAAAGGCAGAGTCAGAAAATTGGATGTATTGAGGAAGTAGCCTGGAGAATGGGTTACATTAACCATACCCAACTACTGGAATTAGCCCGTTTATATGCAAAAAGTGGTTATGGGGAATACCTGGCAAAATTGAAATAATAGCTTGTAAACATAGATGTCCAGGAAATTTGACAGCGAGCTTTAGGCGTCGCTTATGATGGAACACGGATTATCATGATTTTCAAGATTTATCATGATAGATCCTGAAAATCATGATAATCCGTGTTCTATTAGTAACAGATAGTTCATTAGTAGTAACCTACTATTTATTTAACCAACTGTTTATAAATTATCTAATTCGCGGACCTCTTCATTTATTCCATCAATAGCTGAAAGCCTATAACAAGCACAAATCAAGGCTTGAAGCTTGCGGCTTGAAGCTTGCAGCCAATTTTTCCGGACAGTAACAGCTTGTAAACCGCTCCCTGACTGCGATACAGTTGCAGATTTTTTAAACTGGTGTAAACAAATTCATGAGATCGTTGTTATGATTCCATGGATGCTTTTACAATCAAAGACCTGGAGAACCTTACCGGAATTAAAGCCCATACCATTCGTATCTGGGAACAGCGTTATGGATTTCTCCGCCCAAAACGGACCAATACCAATATTAGATATTATAGTAATACAGAGTTAAAAGCGGTATTAAATATTGCTCTGTTGAATAAATATGGGTATAAGATATCTCATATAAGCCGCATGACAACGGTTGATATTTCCCAAAAAGTGCTATCCCTCACCCATGAAACTGCTACTGCTGAAAGGGTTATTAATGAGTTGATCCAAAACATGGTAGACCTGGAAATGGAAGCATTTGAATTGGTGCTGTCTAAGTCGATAGCATCAACAGGCTTGGAAAAAACCATTTCACAAGTAATATTTCCTTTTCTTGAGCGTATTGGGGTTCTATGGACAACCAATCATATTAATCCAGCGCAGGAGCACCTGGTAACAAATATCATTCGCCAAAAATTGATACTTGCGATCGAACACGTTTCGACGAGTATCTCCTGTGAAAAAACAGCCATTTTGTTTTTGCCGGAAGGTGAGCATCATGAATTGGGGCTGTTATATATGTATTATCTCCTTAAAAAAAGAGGAGTGCAGGTGTTTTACCTGGGGGCGAATGTGCCTGTTAAAGATGTTGCATTTGTAGCATCACTGAAAAAGCCACATTTTCTGTTTACGCATTTTAGTATTAGTATCAATAATACTCAATTCGAAAAACTGCTTTCGAAAGTAACCCTTCAGATGCCAACCATTCCTTTCATCATATCTGGCAGAACGGCACAAGAGTATCATAAGCCGGTTCCGGATTCCATAAAACTTACTCATTCTATCCAGGAAGTACTGGCTAATGTGGCACAACTCTAAGTATCAAAGCCAGAACTTTCGGGAGAATTTGGTTGCAAGCGACAAGCTACAAGTTGCAGGCCTTAATTGGTGGTGTTATAGGCTTTCTGCTATTAATGGAATAAATAACGGGGGGAGATAATTTAATATTAGCTGGTTAAAGAAATAGTTGATTGCTGTTAATGCACTACCTGTTATTAATAGGACACAGATTTTCATGATTTTCAAGATCTATCATGATAAATCCTGAAAATCATGAAAATCCGTGTTCCATCATACGACACCTACAGATCGTGGTCAAATTTCCCCTGAAAACAACGATTTCAACATAAAACCCTCAGTTTATTTAATGTTGCAACATCTAAGTCGTTGATACTGTTTGTTTTAGTTTTTGATATAAAAAATTAAACAAAATATGCTGCGCTTCTGGTAATTCTGTTTAACTTTACGCAATAATAATTAAACAAATTAGCCATGTCGGTACTTGAGTTTAACCAGGTATTATTGAATAATACCGATTTTTTAAAGCCATTTGCCTTCACATTAACCCGTGACACTGAAGCAGCCAAAGACTTGGTTCAGGAAACAATGTACCGGGCATTGGCCAATAGAGATAAATACAATGTTGGTACAAATATTAAAGCATGGTTGTACACGATCATGCGTAATATTTTCATCAATAACTATCGCAGAAAATCAAAACAGGCAGTTGTTTTAGACAGTAGTCCGAATGATTTCCTTATTAATAGTAACCAGCCGATGGTATCAAATGATGCTATTGCAACGATTAATATCAAAGAAGTTAAATCGGCTATCCATAATTTACCCGAAATATTTCGCAACCCTTTTCTATTATATTTCGACGGTTATAAATACCATGAAATTGCTGAAATGCTTGAAGAACCACTGGGAACAATTAAAAGCCGGATTCACTTTGCCAGAAAATTGTTGAAAAATCAATTGCAACGGCACTAATGGTTAACATTAACCAGGGTTAGCAATTTTAACAACAGGTCAATCATAGTAAGAATTGATGCTGCCGGTACACTGTTAGGAATTGAGGTGGCGATATTGCCTTTTTTTTGATTAATTTTCTTAAGTGAGTAAATCTGTCATCATAATTGGAAGTGGTTTTGCCGGACTGTCCGCTGCCAGTTTTATGGCAAAAGCTGGATGGAAAGTAACTGTGCTTGAAAAGCACGCAACTCCCGGCGGAAGAGCCCGTCAATTTACCGAAGCAGGTTTTACTTTCGATATGGGTCCTTCCTGGTACTGGATGCCCGATGTATTTGAACGTTATTTTCAGCAATTCGGTAAATCTGTTACTGATTACTATCAATTAAAAAGACTGGATCCTTCATACCGTGTGTATTGGCCTGATGGTCCAACAGATATTCCCGCTGACTACCAATCATTAAAAAATATCTTTAACCAGATTGAACCGGGTAGTGGCCAGCAACTGGATTTATTTTTAAAAGAAGCAGCCTATAAATATGAAGTAGGCATCAATAAACTTGTTTATAAACCGGGCCAGTCGCTCAGTGAGTTCCTGGACTGGGAATTGTTTACGGGCATATTTAAACTTGATGTGTTTAATTCTATAAAGTCGCACGTAGCGAAACATTTTAAACACCCCAAACTACGCGAGCTCATGGAGTTCCCGGTATTGTTTCTGGGGGCGCTACCTGAGCACACTCCGGCATTATATAGTTTGATGAACTATGCTGATATTAAAGGCGGTACCTGGTATCCCGATGGCGGAATGTATCAAATTGTAAATGGCATGTACCAACTTGCAGTTGAACAAGGAGTAATATTTGAGTTTAATCAGAATGTAAAAGAAATTCAGGTTCAAAAAAATGCCGCTAAACAGGTAATTACAGATAACAGGTCTTTTCAGGCAGATGTAGTGATTGGTGGAGCAGATTATCACCATATTGAAATGCAGTTACTTCCGGAAGAAGCGCGTACTTATACCCCCGACTACTGGAGTAAAAGAGTAATGGCACCAAGCTGTTTATTGTATTATGTCGGACTCAATAAAAAACTAAAAAATATAACGCATCATAGCCTATTCTTTGACACTTCTTTTGAAGTACATGGGAAAGAAATTTATACCACAAAGGAATGGCCTTCTGATCCGTTGTTTTATATGAGTGCAACATCTGTTACCGATAACACTGTTGCTCCTGAGGGATGCGAAAACCTCTTTTTACTTATACCTGTTGCAACTGGATTAACGGATGATTCAGCGGAACGAAGACAATATTATTTTGATAGAATTATCACCAGACTTGAACAACAAACCGGGCAATCGGTTAAGGATGCAATTGTTTACCAGAAATCTTTTGCCCATAGTGACTTCGTATCTGAATACAATGCCTTTAGGGGTAATGCTTATGGGTTGGCAAATACGCTCAGGCAAACAGCTTTGCTGAAACCGGCTTGCAGGAGTAAAAAGGTTAAGAACCTTTTTTATACCGGGCAACTAACAGTGCCGGGCCCAGGAGTACCACCAAGCTTGATTAGTGGAGAAGTTGTGGCAGGGGAAGTGTTGAAGGCATTTGGATAGATATTATACCAGTAATAAAATAAATTATTGAATAAAAAAAACACCCA
>CAZTCS010000162.1:0-4137 GCA_964611995.1 uncultured Sediminibacterium sp.
AGGATTCGAACCTGCGACCCCCTGGTCCCAAACCAGGTGCGCTACCGGCCTGCGCCACTTCCCGATTCATCCACCAAAGCCTTGGCGTAGGTGGATTGTATTTCCGGTTTTCACCCATCGAAGCCTTGGCGAAGATGGACTCATATTCGCTAGACTTTAGCGAATATGAGTCCACCTTCGCTAAAGCTTCGGTGGACAAGTGCGGTGAGGGCGGGATTCGAACCCGCGGTACAGTTTAACCCGTACGGCAGTTTAGCAAACTACTGATTTCAGCCACTCATCCACCTCACCGGGCTGTTTAAAAGCCTATCCTCTCTTTTCAGCGAGGGCTGCAAAAATAGGTAGGTAAAACTTATCTGCCAAAAAATAAAACCCGGTAAATACCGGGTTTTAAAAATATTTCTTTCAAAATCGCTTTGAATGTTTCTACATCGCAGCCAATTGCACTTTCTGGGTCAGTTCCATCACGTTCTCTCTGAAGATTGAATCAGTATCCATCAAGTCTTTTACTGTCTGACAAGAGTGGATTACTGTGGTATGGTCACGACCACCAAAATGCTCACCAATGGTTTTCAGTGAGTTTTTGGTAAATGCCTTGGCAAGATACATGGTAATCTGACGGGCCTGAACAATCTCGCGCTTACGGGTTTTCTGTAATAATTTATCGTAAGGCACATCAAAATACTCGCAGACCATTTTCTGAATAGCATCGATGGTGATTTCCTTGCTGCTTGTTTTTACAAAATTGCGTAATACTTTCTTGGCCAGTTCTACGTCAATATCTTTCTTATTCAATGATGACTGAGCCAACAATGAAATAAGCGCACCTTCAAGTTCCCTTACATTGGTATTGATATTATAAGCAACGTATTTCACTACTTCTTTGGGCATATCAAGACCATCATTCTTCATTTTACGCTCGAGTATCTCAATACGTGTTTCGTAGTCTGGCACCTGTAAATCGGCGCTTAAACCCCAACGGAAACGACTCAACAAACGCTCCTGCATACCATCGAGGTCTTTCGGTGGTTTGTCGGATGTAAGTACCAATTGTTTACCGCTTTGGTGTAAATGGTTGAAGATGGCAAAAAATGCATCCTGACTTTTTTCCGCCCTGCTGAAAAACTGTACATCATCAATGATCAGTACATCTATCAACTGGTAAAAATGGATAAAGTCGTTAATCGCATTATTTCTACTATGATCCTGAAACTGGTTGATGAATTTTTCACTGCTTACATATAAAACCACTTTGCCAGGATGGGTTCTTTTCACCTCATTACCAATGGCTTGGGCCAGGTGGGTCTTACCAAGACCAACACCACCATAAATAACCAATGGGTTAAAGGAATTGGCACCTGGTTTTTCTGCAACCGTTTTACCCGCTCTGCGCGCAACCCTGTTACAGTCGCCCTCAATAAAAGAATCAAATGTGTACATGTGATTCAATTGCGGATCGATCTGCATTTTTTTCAAACCAGGAATAACGAATGGATTTTTTACCGGGTTATCTATAACCAGCGGAAAATTCATTTCATTATTGTTGTAGGTTTTCATGTTGCTCGCAGGCACATCCATAGAACCACTTCTTCCATTGGTGTTTCCACTATCAACCATGATCCGGTATTCGAGTCTTGCATCCTTGCCCAATTCACGCTTAAGTGTTTTTGCAAGCAAGTTTACATAATGCTCCTCCAGGTATTCATAAAAGAATTGACTGGGCACCTGAATCATTAAAACGTTTCCTTTCAGCTCAACAGGATTAATCGGTTCAAACCATGTTTTAAAATGTTGCCATTCTACAATGTCTTTGATGATCTTCAAACAATTGCTCCAGACTGATTCAGCATTTTTAGCCATACAAAAAATGAACAATTTTATAATGAGTTAACGTATTCGCTTAGCCTTCAAGTTATCTTATTTTTCCCACATGTGGAAATGTTGAAAAAAAACAGATACAGGGGTGCGAATATGTAGACTTTATGTTGAAAAAAAAATTTTTTATTCACTTGTTTTTTTCCCTACAACCACAGTATGGGATTTTGCGAGTTTTTTTCTCCCGAAACGAGAAAAATGATACTCGAGCCTCCCAAGCTGAATTCCGCCAAAACCTACCTGATTTACCAGTACATCACCACCTTTCTTATTCGTGTACTTCCTGGGCTCCTCAAAAAAGCGGTGTGTATGTCCGCCAATAATCAGATCGATGTCGAAACTTTCTTTTGCCAATACCTCATCACTTACCTTATTATCGTTATACTTATCGCCAAGATGTGATAGGCAAATAACCAGGTCACATCCTTTCTTATGTAATAATTCCGCCGTGTTATTGGCCGCAACGATCGGATCCTGGTACACAGTTTTGCCAAACAGGTTATCCGGTACCAATCCTTTTAATTCAATACCTATTCCAAACAATCCAATTGATAAGCCAGCTTTTTTGATGATCTGGTATGGTATTGTCTTACCCTCCATGGGTGTTCCGGAAAAATCGTAGTTCGACATCAATATCGGAAATGAAGCATGTTTTAGTTGGTTGGCAAAATTTTCCAGTCCCAGGTCAAAATCATGATTCCCCATGGTAGTTGCATCATATTGCATGGCCGACATGGCTTTTATTTCAAGTTCTCCCTTGTAAATGTTGAAATAGGGGGTGCCCTGAAAAATATCTCCTGCATCCAGCAATAAAACTTGCTCATCTTCCTCCCTTATTTTTCTTATGAGGGCTGCCCTTGCCGCAACGCCACCAAGTCCCTGGTTACGACTCCCATCCATCGGGAAGGGGTCGATACGGCTGTGCACGTCATTGGTGTGTAAAATGGTCAGCTTTTTTACCGGATCTGCCATTGCAGCCAGGTCACCAGGTGCAAATAGGGAAGACGCCAGTAATGCGGCTCCTGTTTCTTTGATGAATTTTCGTCTATTACCGGCCATTTGTTACTCTGTTTTCAAGTACAGGGTTTACAGTTAGTCCTTTCCCTGTTAATTCGGTGATATAATCTATAATTGCATCCCTCATCAAATAACCACGGTTTATTTGAGGGATGGGCTTTAACATGGTACAATCATCTCCGCCATTTGCGATATAATCTGAATGGGCCACTACATAAACAGCATTCGGGTCTAATGGCTTTCCATTAATCATAACCTCGGTCGCTTTTTTATTTCGAATAACCATCTGTACCCCTTTTGAAACGGGCCAACCACCTCCTTCAGCCATTTTATCGAGGTAAGCCTGAAATACCGTTCCTTTCAGTTCCTGTAAAACAAGCAGGTTATCGAAGGGCATTATCTCAAATATTTTTCCTACGGTGATATTTCCTTTTGATAAATAAGATCGAATACCACCCACATTCATAAACCCTGCATCAACTTTACGATTGAAGTTTTTTTCTGCCATAACTCTATATACATCAGCAAGAAAATTTCCTAACTCAGATTCTGGTCTGTTTCTTTCGAATTGATTTGCACTGGTACCAATTACCTTATTCATGGTTACATTAAACTCTTTAGTATAAGGTGAGATTAATGCAACCATTGCTGAATCTTTTTTCAGGTCTGGTTGAATGCGATATTGTGTGTATTGTAAAGATGTAGGTTGGTAGAAACTGGAGCAGGAGCTTAGTAAAAAAACAATAGAATAGAAGAGGTATTTTCTCCTGTACATAGCAGTTAAAGGTTAGTTTCGGAAGGTACAATATAATTCAAAGCCTCCCAGCATTTTTTCACTTAAAAGCAAATTTTAATGCTACTTTTACGGCCATTAAATTATAAATGAATGTCTTACGAAATTTCAGGAAAACTGGTCGCCAAATTTGATATCGTTCAGAGAAGTGAAACCTTTAAAACAAGGGAATTTGTGTTGGAAAAATCAGAAGATATTGGCGGTAGAGTTATTACCAATTATGTAAAGTTTCAATGCGTTCAGGATAAGACGGCTATGCCCGATCGTTTTAATATTGGAGATGAGGTAAAAGTTCAGTTCAATATCAAAGGATCTAAATGGGTAAAGGACGGACGCGAGAATTATATCACCAATCTGGATGCATGGCGCATGGAAGCCATTAAACTTGGACAACAAGATGCCGGCTCGGGAAATGCGTATAATGACATGCCTCCTCCGGCGGATGTGGTGGA
>CAZTCS010000162.1:4147-6530 GCA_964611995.1 uncultured Sediminibacterium sp.
GTCCGGGAGATGGTTCGTTAGTATTGAGGTTTACATCAAAACCATCATCTACCGGACTTTCCGACATTGGACTTTCGGACTAAAATTTTCGAAGTCCGAAAGACCGAAAGTCCGTTAGTCCGGAAGATGATGGTTTTTAGGTAAGCCACTAATCAAAAGAATCATCTCCCGGACTTTCCGACCCCGGACTTCCGGACTCCCAGACTCCCAATAACTTTTTAGGCTAAATACCTAACAGTATGCAAAAACAATTATCACTCAAACTAAAGCCTGCGGAAGCGGCTGATGAAAAAATTATTCGATCTTATATCGCTGGTGCAAGTGGTGTAAAGACGGAAGCAATCTCTGGCTTTCTTTTACTGAAAAGGTCTATCGATGCACGAAGCCGTCAACAGGTATGGGTTAATTTAACGGTACAGGCTTTTATTGATGAACCATTTGCCAACCGGGCTATCAACTCCATTCAATTTCAGGATTCGGGCAATGCTACTAAAAGCGTCATTATTGTTGGTGCCGGTCCGGCAGGATTATTTGCTGCATTGCGCTTAATTGAGAAAGGTATTCGACCGATATTACTCGAAAGAGGAAAAGATGTTCGGGCACGCAGGCGCGATCTCGCTATACTCAATAAAGAAGGAACCGTAAATCCGGAAAGTAATTATTGTTTTGGTGAAGGAGGTGCAGGTACTTATAGTGATGGTAAACTTTATACCAGGAGTACCAAAAGGGGTGATATCAATCGTATTCTGCAACTACTCTATCAATTCGGAGCATCTGAGTCTGTGCTCTTTGATGCACATCCACATATCGGAACCAATAAACTCCCACATATTATTACCGCCATGCGTGAACAGATACGCAATAGCGGGGGAATTTTTTTGTTTGAAAAGAAAGTAACGGACCTAAAAATTGCAGGATCAACCCTGAAAGGGGTGATAACGGCAGATGGTGATGAATTGTTAGCCGATGATATAATTCTTGCAACTGGTCACTCAGCTAGGGATATTTTTTTCCTGCTAAAAAACAGGGGCATTAAGATCGAAGCAAAGCCATTTGCTTTGGGCGTGAGGATAGAGCATCCCCAGCAGTTGATTGATTCCATACAATACCACTGTGTTATCAGAGATGGCGATTTACCGCCTGCAGCCTATGGTTTAGTTGAACAGGTAAATAACCGGGGTGTATTCAGTTTTTGTATGTGTCCGGGTGGTATTATAGCGCCCGCTGCTACCAACCCAGGAGAACTTGTTGTAAATGGTTGGAGCCCAAGTAAAAGAAATAATCCTTTTGCCAATAGTGGAATGGTGGTGCAGGTTGAACAGGCGGATGCGATTCGTTTTTTTGAAAGAAATAAGTCATTGCTTGAAGCAGTATATCCTAATAACAAAGACGGGTCATGGAAAGAAGATGCATTGTTACTGATGCATTTTCAATCGATGGTTGAGCAAACGGCCTTTCAATCGGGCGGTGGTGGATTTGTTGCGCCTGCACAAAAGATGGTAGATTTCTGTAACAATAAATATTCCACAAATTTACCTGCATGTAGTTATTTGCCTGGTGTTGTTTCCCATCAGTTAGGGGCTGTGTTGCCTGATTTCATACATAGCAGTTTGCAGGGTGGATTTAAGGCATTCGGCAATAAAATGCGTGGTTATTATACTAATGAAGCCTTGGTTGTCGCTACAGAAAGCAGAACATCTTCTCCGGTACGTATACCAAGAGATGCGGTATCATTGGCTCATCCTCAGTTCAGTAATTTATATCCTTGCGGTGAAGGCGCTGGTTATGCTGGTGGTATTGTCAGCGCTGCAATGGATGGGGAAAGGATAGCAGATACTATCATAGCGAAAAGGGGATAAAGAATTATCCCCCTTTCATTGTCCTTGTATTCCTATTAAAAACTGATAACTCAGGAAAGAGATAAACCACCAGTATTCCCCCCGGTCATGGCGGCTATCTCCTGCGTTAACAGTGTTGTAGAACTTCTGTAAACGCCCCTTCATGATGTAAAACTACCTCGAGCAGTTTCCGCCCACAATGTGAAAAACACCCATTTTTTGGAGAATAGCTTGAAAGGGAGAGAATTGTTGGGGAAATTAGGCTTCAAGCTACAGGCCGCAAGCTGCAAGTCTTGATTGATGCTTGTTATAGGCTTTCTGCTTTAATGGAATACAAGAGAGGCCTTCGAATTAGATAATTTAATAAGCTGGTTAAAGAAATATTTGGTTGCTATAAATGCACTATCTGTTATTTATAGAACACGGATCCTCATGATTTTCAAGATCTATCATGATAAATCCTGAAAATCATGAAGATCTGTGTTCCATCATACGCGACACCTACAGTTCGCGGTTAAATTTCCCCGGACAGCAATGGATAGAAT
>CAZTCS010000163.1:0-6503 GCA_964611995.1 uncultured Sediminibacterium sp.
TTTTCAAAGTAAATTTGTTTCTTTGATATTGCCAAGAATAAATCCTTAAAATTCCATGCTTTCAGGGCATTTTATAGAAATAAATGGTTCAAGACTTCATTACCAGCGATTTGGGCAGGGAAACCAATGGCTATTCTGTTTTCATGGGTATGGGGAGGAAGGAGGGAAATTTGATTTTCTGGCAGCGGAACTTTCCCTAACACATACCATTATTGCTTTTGACATGCCATTTCATGGAAAGACAGCATGGAACGGACCTCTTTTACTCGAGCCCGCTGTTCTGATGAAAATACTACTTCAAATGGCACCTCCTGGCAAACAGATTCAACTAATGGGGTATAGTATGGGAGGAAGAATCTGTTTACGCTTACTGGAACTTTACCCCCAGCATATCAGTAGCCTTATTTTAGCAGCACCCGATGGATTACATAATAACCCCTGGCAAAAACTATCGACCCGTACCTTGGTCGGAAACCAGCTCTTTCGCTTTACCATGCAATATCCTGGGTGGATGTTTGCTTTGATGAAATTAACGACACAGGTTGGACTATTCAACAAAAGTATCAGCAAGTTTGCACACCATTACCTCGATGATGCTGTTGAAAGAGAAAGGTTATACAATCGATGGACATGCATGCGCAGGTTTTCACCTACAATTAAAAGACTGAGAAAAGTTATAAGTACTTATCAAGTTCCCGTTCACCTAATATTCGGCAAATACGATCGGGTTATTGTGTCGAAACATGGTTATAAACTACAGGCAGGACTTGAATCTCTTGTGCATATACAGGAGCTGGAAGCGGGGCATCATTTGCTGCAACCTAAATTCAAAGCGCATTTCTTAAAAATAATTCATCCCTGAGGTTCATCTTCTCTTCGGGTTTATAAACATAAATAAGTTTCTTTGCTGCATGTACATTGCCGGACTTATTGTAACAACCATTTTAGTATTGGCATATTGTTGGCTCATCCTTCAATACCGCAAATGGTTTAAAAAACTACAACCATTCCGTGCAAATGGTAACCTCTCCCCTAAACATTTTTTCACCGTCATTATTCCCGCACGTGATGAAGCATCTGGAATAGAAGCCTGTATCAGAAGCATTCTGAATGGAAACTATCCTGCGGCACTCACCGAACTGATTGTAGTGAATGATTTTTCTACTGATCAGACAGTGGCAATTGCTGAAGCACTTCAAAAAGAATATCCAAACCTCAAACTGATTCACCTCGAAAAATACCTTGATGGCAATCCATTAAACGCCTACAAAAAGAAAGCCATTGAAATAGCCATCAGCGAAAGCAAAGGCGATTGGATTGTAACAACTGATGCTGATTGTACTGTGTCGCCCGAATGGCTTACCCTATTTGATGCTTATATACAACAGCATCAATCGGTGCTTGTTGCTGCGCCAGTAATGTTTACTCATGAGAAAGGCGTGTTGTCGTTGTTTCAACTGCTCGACTTCATGAGCTTACAAGGTATTACCGCTGCCGCTGTCTCTGCTGGTTATCATACCATGTGCAATGGCGCTAACCTCGCTTACCAGAAAGAGGCATTTTTTGCAGTAGGACAATTCCGGGGTATCGATTCAATTGCCAGTGGTGATGATATGCTCTTGATGTATAAAATTCAACAACAATATCCTGGACAACTAGGTTATTTATTTCACCAGCAAGCCATTGTTAAAACTGAACCGATGCATGGCTGGAAAAATTTTATCAACCAGCGTATCCGTTGGGCGAGTAAAGCAGATAAATACGATGATAAAAATATTTTTCGCATCCTTGCCCTGGTATATGCAGTAAACCTTGCATTGCTGGTTTTACTTCCTGTGAATTTATTTGTGAGTGGAGAAATTGCCCATTGGCTAACCCTGGTGTTGCTGAAAACTTTGGTGGAATTGATGTTTATGCGGCCAGTAGCGAAATTCTATCAACAAAAAGAAGCTTTGTTGTATTTTCCACTTATGCAGCCTTTACACCTGTTTTATACTGTGGTTGCCGGCTGGCTGGGTAAATTTGGTTCTTATCAATGGAAGGGCAGAACGGTGAAATAATCATTATGGCTTGGCTTCATTTTTTTCCGGCCAAAATGAATAAACGATTGCTAATACAAAACAAATCAGCAACCCAAGATATTTAAAGAAATTCCACATATTAAAATACTTACATAAATGATACCAAAACCGCCAAAACGTTTATCTGCATTTTGCAGTTATCGGTCAATACTCTCTTCTAATCGGCCATCTTTATAATTGCTTAATTTCCCACTGTGACTACTACCCATTACACGTCGTCCCTATTCAGGCGGTTGCTTCGTAACAAAGGAGCTGCTTTTGGATTGATACTCATTTCATTGAGTTTACTGCTTGTACTATTTGGCTATTTTATTGCTCCTGACGGCTCCCCCAATGCCAACCGGATGATTCCGGAAATAGGCAGCAAGAAACCAGGGTTTGAAGTACAGTTACTACTAATCAAGAGAGAACAGCCGGTTCAGTCAACCAGTTTTTTTTCAAAACTCATCTACGGATCAGCAGATCAATTTCAATACATCCCCATTGCCGCCAATTATAAGACTAAAGGCGACAGCCTTTTCTATGATCGGATTGTAGATGATCATATTACTGAACCAGCAGCAATGCTTCGCAACAAAGCCGCTACAAAGCCCGTTATTACAACCCGTTTTTACCTGGGCACCGATAAGTTTGGAAGAGATATTCTCAGCAGACTCATCATCGGTACAAGGGTAAGTTTTGCGGTAGGTATTATTGCGGTATTGATTTCTTTGAGCATCGGCATTATGCTGGGTGCATTAGCAGGATATTTCAGGGGCAGAACAGATGATATCATCATGTGGTTCCTGAATGTGATCTGGAGCATCCCCACACTCCTACTCGTTTTTGCGATCACACTTGTGTTGGGCAAGGGATTCTGGCAGGTGTTTGTTGCTGTCGGATTAACCATGTGGGTGAATGTAGCTCGTTTGGTTCGCGGCCAGGTTTTGGCCATACGCGAACTCGAATACATTGAAGCCACCAGGGTATTAGGCTATTCGCACCTGCGTACGATCGTTAAACATATACTACCCAATATTCTAGGACCAGTGATGGTAATTGCTGCGAGTAATTTCGCATCGGCCATTGTAATTGAAGCAGGACTAAGTTTCCTTGGCGTTGGCGTTCAACCACCGCAACCAAGTTGGGGGTTGATGATCAAAGAGAACTACAATTTCATCATAACCAACAACCCCATGCTCGCCCTCGCCCCCGGCATCGCCATCATGCTGCTGGTACTATCTTTCAACCTACTAGGCAATGGTTTGCGGGATGCGTTGGAAGTGAGGGGGGAGGGGTGAATTGTGCGGCGTGAATTGTCAATTGTGAATGGTGAATGGGAATTGTGCTGCGTGAATTGTCAATGGTGAATTGTCAATTCACACCACCAATTGACCATTCACCATTCACAATTCACGCCGCCAATCGGCAATTCACGCCACGCTTTGCCTCTCGTCCCTAAGCCTCTGCTCCAAAACAAATACCATTCCCATGCAGAGCCAGAAGAGGCTTCCGATTTTATCGGTTTCGATCATGTCGGAGATGAAGTTTATGACGCCGATCATTACTAGTATTACTGCTACTGTCATGGTTACTGCTCGGTAGAAATAGCTGTGTAATTGGTGATAGATTTTTTGCAGTCGCAATAGCATGAAAAAATAAAGCAGACAAAAAATGAGTAGTCCAATAATGCCCTGCTCCAATGCAGTGAGCAGGAAATAATTATGTACCGTAGAGTGTTCGGGGTTATTGCTTACCCATGTTTCAAAACGTTGTACGGTATATGGTCGGTAGTGAAGGTAAAACGATGATGGACCAAAACCGGTGAGCGGTTTATCAGCGAGCATCCTTGCACCCGCTACCCAGCGGTAAAAGCGTTCTGCATTTGATACATCTTTTAGGGCAACGGTTGCTGAAAGGTGTTGGGAGAAATCGGTATGAAAAATGGTTCTGTCATGGTCGGGTGCAAACCTGAAATAACGCTTATCGGTTATCAGCCAACTGGTTGAAATTAAAACTGCCGTGATGGTGAATACCAATAAGGCTGCCATTTGTTTTTTACGAATGATCCAGATACTGAAAATACCTGCCGCTGCCGCTAGTAAGGCCCCTCTTGAATAAGCGAGTATAAGTGCCAATATGCCTAACAGCAAAGCGTACAATATCCATTTTTTATAACGGGAAGTTTTTGCCGTGAGGTAGTATGCACAAAACATAACAGCCAGCAAGCAAACCAGCATGGATGCATAGTTTACATGGTTGCGAAAGAAAGGGTAAAGGTGACGGTTGATGCTTTCAAAACGCCAGCCGGTGCTGGCATGTCTTATTAAAGTAACCACCACCACAAATCCCATGGTCCATAACAGGCATTTAGCAAGTTGTTCTATGCGTTTGATACTGTTAACCAGTATAACGGGCAATGTAACAAAGGGTACGATATACCATATTTTAGCCAGCAGGAATTTAATGGCCGGCAATGGTTCAACTGCATATATGGTGGAGATGATGATCCAGCATAAATGAAGTATTAGTATCAAGAACAGTGGGTGTGTCCAAATAGATATGGGGAATTGTTTGGGTTTATGCCACCAGTATAACAGGGTTAGACCTGTTAGCAACACCATCAAAACTTCATCGGGAAAATCGAGTCCTAAAGTAGGGGTAATATTTAGTTCTGTGGAAATGGGCAACAGGGCGATCAATAACCAGAAAAGTTTTTCTGTGTGTAAAACAATTTGTTGCCAACATATTGGTGCGATGATCCAGGCGAAGGGTACCAGCATCCAGGGCCATTGTTGGGTGAGTATGGCCACTATGGTTGCAGTTAAAAAGACCAATCGTTCCATTGTTTGGTATGACCAAATAGCGGAACGCATGCTTATGCTTGTTTGCGGTTATTGAGTAAAGCGGCTAGTAGTGAAAACAGGAATCCCGCAATAGTTGCCGCTAATATGATGGCGGGTTTATCGGGGCGTTCCGCTTTAGCTGCTGGCACGGCAGGTTCAAGCACATAGAGTGCAGCAGGTGCGGTGGCGCCAATTAATTGAACGGTTGCTGCAGTTTTGCGGAACTGCGTTAATTGCTCCAGCAGTGTTTCCATGTGTTTTTGAATGAGCGAAGTTTGGGCAGCGGGTGCTTTAGACAAACTATCGTGCAGTTGTTTATACGATGTTTCCGTTTGGGTAATGGAAAGATTGAGTTGTTCTTTGGTAGAGCGATAATTTGATTGCCAGATATCTTCCAGTTTGGTTTCGATAATTTTCACCAAAGCATTTACGATACCGGCAGATAGGGCAGGATCTTTTGTCCAGCAACTGATTTTAAGCTGACCTTCTTCTGTTCTTTGCACCAGCAGGTCGTCGCGCAGTTTTAAAATTGCTTTGCGTTGTAATAATGGTTCGGTGTCGTTGTTGAGTTTATAGTAGTTGATGAGGTTAAAATCTTTCACCAGTTGTTTTAGTGAGGTATCGAGTAATGCGATACCCATGATACGATCGAGGTCGTCGCCGGAACCGAAATAAGAATAGAGTGATTGTATATTTTCATTGAACAGGCGCGATTTATCTGCCAGTTGTGGATTAGCGGAGATAAGTTTTGCAGCAGAGCGGTATTGTTTTGGCATAAGGAAAACGGTGATGGTTGCTACTGCTGCCGTTAATAGGGTAAACAGGAGAATATTTCTCCATTTGTTTTGCAAAATGCTGGCTGTTTCGGCCATATTAAAAGAATTGTTGCTCATGCCAGATGAATGTACAATTTATTGTCTGATCTCTTAATTGTTTTCAGAAAGCACTACAACATTTCGGTCGAGGCTTTCTTCGAGTGATATAAAGGTCTCGGTTCTTTCGATGCCTTTTATTTTTTGGAGTTCGTCGTGCAGCACGTAGCGAAGTTCCTGGATGTCTTTACAGACAATTTCCGCGAACATGCTGTAATTGCCTGTGGTATAGTTGAGTCGGACTATCTGTGGTATTTTTTTCAATTCTTTGGCTACGGTATCATAAAGGGAGCTTTTTTCGAGGTAAACGCCGATAAAAGCGATTACATCGTAACCGAGGGCTTTGAGATCAACGGATAGTTTTTTACCTTTCACTACCTTTAGTTCTTCGAGTTTTTTGATACGTACGTGGATGGTACCTCCGGATACGAAGAGTTTTTTGCCTAGGTCGGCATAAGATATTTCAGCGTCCTCCATCATTTCCTGGATTATCTGGTAATCCAGTTTGTCAAGATTCAATTTGGCAGACATTTTCAGGCTTGTTTTTGATTAAAATTCAATAACAGAACAATATTATTGAATAATTTCTATATTTTCAAAATATTTATTGAATTATTTGTAATGAATCAGCCATTTGGCTTAATATTGTGTTATCAAACAAAGAGAAAGCTCTTATATACTGTGGGGTGATGAAATTTTCGGCAGACATGCCCTCTTGTCTCGGG
>CAZTCS010000164.1:0-6435 GCA_964611995.1 uncultured Sediminibacterium sp.
CAAGGCTTGCAGCTTGCGGCTTGTAGCTTGAAGCCAAATTTCCCCGGACAGTACTGATTCAATATCCTTCATTTCTTAAGCCCTATCTCTCTCAGCCTTTCATCCAGGTATTCGCCGGCTGTTGCATCAGGATACGCTTTGGGATGTGTTTCATCGATACAGCTTTCCAAACAGGCCAGACTCATTTCACTTCTTGGGTGAAGGAAAAAAGGCATGGAGAATCTGCTGGTATGCCAATGTTCTCTTGGCGGATTAACCACCCGATGGGTAGTACTACGAAGTTTATTATTGGTTAGTCGCTGAAGCATATCTCCCACGTTTACCACAATTTGTTCGGGTAAAGAAGTTACGTTTACCCAATCACCCTGTTTGGTAAGAATTTGTAAACCATCAGCAGAAGCGCCTACCAGCAAGGTTATCAGGTTAATATCTTCATGTTGCTCGGCCCTTATAGCACTTTTGGGCTCCTGTGTAATTGGCGGGTAATGAATACAACGCAGAATGGAATTGCCATTTGCTATATGGGTGTCAAAATAATTTTCATCAAGACCGAGGTACAATGCAATGGCTTGTAACAATGCACGTCCACTTTTTTCAAAACTGCGGTAAGCATCAAAGAGTGTTTTGTTCAATGGTTCCACTTCTTTAACCATCACATTATCTGGATACTCATTTTTTATAGGGTCATTATTTTCGACGGTCTGACCATATTGAAAGAATTCTTTCAGATCCGGTGCCTCGCTGCCTTTGGCGTGTTCGCGTCCAAAACTGGTATAGCCTCTTTGCCCTGCTAACCCAGGTATTTCATACTGTAATTTTTTCTCGAGTGGAAGGGAAAAAAACTGTTGAACATATTCATATTGGTGTGCAATCAGTTCATCAGGAATTCCATGGTTTTTTACTGCAACAAAACCTACTTCTTCATACGCTTTACCAAGTTCTTCTACAAAAGCTGCTTTACGCTGAGGGTCGCCACTCAAAAACGCTGCTAAATCTACTACGGGTATAGCCATAACACTTATTTTAGGGTGAATAATAATGGTCCGTTTTCAACCGTCTGGAAAAATACAAAACTAGTTCGATTTATGGTAGTATGTAGACAAAGCCTTTGTTTCAGGTATTTTTATCAACTTTAGCATATGAAATACCCCGTGCTTTTATACTGCATGATTTTGTTTTGTGCATGTAGCAATAAATACCACAAATACGCATCCAGGTATACTTTACCTGATTCACCCAATGCACCCGACTATAGTATGCTCGATTATTGGGCAGCTCATCCTTATAAAAAAGACCCATCAGACAGTGTTCCAAAGCCATTGCGTAAAAATTACAGTGCCGATACCAGTATCGACGTATTTTTTATTCACCCTACCACTTACACGGATGAAACCAGACCATTGGGATGGAATGCGCCGATTAACAATACTGAACTGGCTGCCAAAACCGATTACAGTACCATTTTATACCAGGCCAGTATTTTTAATGAGGCAGGAAGAATATTTGCCCCAAGGTACCGACAGGCCAATCTTAGTGCCTATTTCCCGGTAACAGCAGCAGATACCACAGAAGCGTTACGTGCCTTCGACCTGGCCTATGCCGACATCAAAGCTGCTTTTGAATTTTATCTCCAACATTATAATAATGGCAGACCCATTATTATTGCGGCGCACAGCCAGGGAACAACACATGGTAAACAACTGGTAAAAACATTTTTTGATGGAACAAGTATCCAGCAAAAGTTGGTGGCCGCCTATCTGGTAGGTATACCTGTTGAAGAAAATTGGTTCTCTTCGCTCAAACCATGCGAAAGTCCGGCACAAACAGGCTGCATATTAAGCTGGCGAACTTTTAAGGAAGGATATAAACCTGATTATGTATTAAAGGAAACCAATAAAGCCATTGTAACCAATCCGCTTACCTGGAGTATCAATGATTCTACCGCTTCCAGACAAGAAAACAAAGGTGGCATTGTAACCAATTTTAATCAACTGGTGAAAAAAATTGCCGGGGCCAATAATGCAGATGGTGTTATCTGGACCGCAAAGCCGAAGTTCTTTGGGAATATTTTTTTCACCACCAAGAACTATCATGTTGGAGATTATAACCTGTATTATTTAAGTGTTCGGGATAATGTTAAGGAAAGGGTGACCGCCTATAAATTACAAAATCGGCAACGTTGATGCATAAAACAGCAACTACTATTTCTTGCTGAAACGAATGGCTTTGATGAATACATCGCCACTGAATGCATTCAAGATATAATTACCACTGGCCAGATCGCCAAGGTTAATAACCAGTTGCTGCAAGCCTTCACTTACATCTTCTACAATGGTTTTGGCCATATGTCCGTCTACATCCAACACCTTGAGTACCAGGTTACCGGTACGTTCAGACATTACAGTTAAATAACTGTCTTCATTGATGATATTTGGTTGTAAATGCTGGATATACATAACCCTCCTTTTTTTACAATTACGGAATAATGGCTCAGGGGGATGTATATAATTGACACCAAATTTGGTGCCATTGCTGCATAAAAGCCGGGAGTTTCAGGAAATTATGGTAAACCTTTCTCCGTATCTCTGCATTTCAGTGGCAATAAATAATTGAATTGCCACTGAAAACACTAAAAGCCACTGAAGGATTTGGTTATTATTTTCCAGCGTCTATGATGGTTTATCACCATCCAACAACATATACTTTTTCACACCATTAATCATCATTTCGTCCAGCACATCTACCAGGTTACCATAGCTTGATGCTGCTAAAGGTTTGATGAGTACGATGGGTTCTGCGTCGATACCAAACTCCATTTTTACCTGTCTGATTTTAGATAGCAAAACAGACCTTAGTCCTTTACTACTATAATCTGTGTGATGCAAATCTTTGTCATTATTACCTTCATAATACAGTATGCTATTGTCGCCATCGAGTAATAAGGAAATGGTTTTTCTTTCTCCTGCAAGTGGCGGATGTTCCGTATCATTTTCATCCGGTAAAGGCATAAAAATACTTGAAGGTTCACTCATGGTTGTTGTGAAGATGAAAAAGGTAATCAGCAGGAAACCAAGATCAACCATCGGAGTAAGATCAACACGGGTAGATAGTTTCTTATTGCGGTGCAGTCCCTTACGGTTTCTGCTTTCCGCGCTTTGTATTTCTGCCATAATCAGTCTTTTTTAATAAGATGATTATAACAGTAGTTTCCATAAACTAAAATTTCAACTCAACCAGTAATGGCCGGTGATCTGATGCAACCGGCTCTTCTAATACTTCGGTTTTAATCACCGGTAGTTTTGTTTTGTTATGAGCCAGTATATAGTCTATACAGCGGTCTGGATTATTGGAAGGAAAAGTAAATGCATCTGTACTTAACAACTGGAAGGACTGTTGTAGTTGTTGTATCGTATTACTGGCAGGTGTATCATTCAAATCGCCCAACATTATTACTGGTTTTTTACTGGCCAATAATTCCTGCTCAATGATTTTTATAGAACTGATCCTGTCTTTTTCTGTTAAGGAAAAATGCGTACAAAAGACCAGGTAAGATTTAAATTCAACTACCAATAATACCCTTGCTTCTTCTGTGCCTGGAAGGGGAATTGTTTTTTGTGCCAATGGTTTTTCTTTGGACAATACTCCTACCCCATATTTACCGCCCTGAAATGCAATGGCTGCCCCATAAGTTCCATACATACCAGTTGTTTCGGCCAATTGTTTCAATACATCTACTCCCTGACTTCTCCTGGTAACACTATCCAGTTCCTGCAAAGCGATAATGGAAGCTTTTGATTTTGTAATGATATCGGCGATACGCTGGTAATCGGTAATATTATCCATTCCCTTAGCATTGCGAATATTATAGCTGAGTAGGCGCAGTGGTTCAACGGGAGAAAATGAAAACAGAATAATAGTTAATAATCCGAACAGGTATTTAAACATAAACTGAAGATTTTCATCCCCTATTCTGTGTTATTCTGTGCTCTCAGTGGCATTATTAATTGCCACTGAAAGCACAGAATGGCACTGAAGGAAGATAGGGTTTTAGTTTCCGTAGACGCTCAGGAACTTAATACGCATTATTTTAAGTTGCTCCCAGGAATAGTCGTTGTCACTTAATTCCTGCTGTGCAATCTGTAAGGATGATGTTTCACAGTTTTTGAAATATTCAATGATTTCTTCCTGATCGTAATCATCCAGCCACTCGTCGATAGCGTAATCTAGGTTTAATTTGGTACCACTTGCTGCAATGGTTTCCATTTCTTCGAGGAGTTCATCGAGGCGCAGGTTTTTATTACGTGCGATGGTTTCCAGTGGAATTTTTTTATCGACATTCTGGATGATATAAATTTTGTTGTTGCCTTTATTGGCCACACTTTTCATTACAAAATCATCCGGCTTTTCGATATCATTTTCTTCCACATATTTAGCAACCATTTCTACAAATGGCTTACCATATTTAAGGGCTTTACCTTTACTAACACCCTGACATTTATCCAACTCGTCGAGGGTGGTGGGATAAAGTGTTGCCATATCCTGTAAAGAGGTTTCCAGGAATATCACAAAGGGAGGAAGGTTTTTTCTTTTTGCTTCTTTCTGACGCAGTTCTTTAAGCATTTCGAAAAGCTTATCGTCTGCTGCTGCACCTGTTTGCGTGCCATTCTCACCCTCTTCATCATCAGCATTGGCATCTTCAAAAAGGTTGTTCAACACTATTTTAAAGGAAGCTGGTTTCTTAAGAAACTTCTCCCCTTTTTCAGTGAGCTTTAATAAGCCATATTCTTCAATATCTTTTCTGATCAGGTTCTCCAACATCATCTGGCGAACAAGGCTATTCCATAAATGCAGTTCTTTATCTTTCCCAATACCAAACACATCCAGTTTATCGTGACGGAACATGCTGATTTGTGGCGTAAGTTTTCCTGTCAATACGCTGATTACATAATCCGCAATAAATCTTTCATCAAGTGCCTTAACTGTTTTGAGTACCTGAACTACTTCTTCTTTTACTTCAATTTTTTCTTTCGGATTACGGCAGTTATCGCAACTACCACAGTTTTTTTCTTCCCAGTTTTCACCGAAATAATGCAGCAGTATTTTTCTGCGGCACACTGAGCTTTCTGCGTAAGCAACTGTTTCATCTATAAGCTGTCCACCTACTTCTCTTTCACTCAAAGGTTTATCGCGCATCAGGTGTTCAAGCTTAGCAACATCTTTATGCGAATAATATAATACACAGATACCTTCTAATCCATCCCTACCCGCTCTACCAGTTTCCTGGTAATAGTTTTCAATCGATTTGGGGATATTAAAGTGAATCACAAACCGGATATCTGGTTTATCGATACCCATACCAAAAGCAATGGTAGCAACAATTACCTGAACATCTTCATTCAAAAACTGGTCTTGCCTGTCGGCCCTTAGTTTTTGATCGAGACCTGCATGATAAGCTACCGCTTTGATATTATTAGCTACCAGTAATTCAGCCAGTTCTTCGGTAGTTTTTCGATTAAGTGTGTAAATAATTCCACTCTTCCCTTTATGCTGACTAATGAACTTGACGATATGTTTAACCGTTTGGTCTTTCTTTATCTTGGGCTGTATTTCATAATACAGATTAGTGCGGTTAAAGGAAGAGATAAAAATATTTGGTTCACGGAGTCCCAGATTTTTAACGATATCACTTTGCACTTTTGGAGTAGCAGTTGCTGTAAGTGCGATAACTGGTACATCTGGATTAATGATGTCCATCATCTCTCTCAGCCTGCGGTATTCCGGTCTGAAATCGTGTCCCCATTCAGAAATACAATGGGCTTCATCTACTGCAAAAAAAGATATTTTGAGGTCGGCGAAATATTCCAGGTTTTCCTGCTTGGTTAATGTCTCAGGAGCAACATAGAGTAGTTTGGTTTTGCCACTATCGAGGTCTTCTTTAACCGCTTTTATCTGACCCTTATTGAGTGAAGAGTTCAGAAAATGTGCCACATCATCTTTCTCACTGTAACCACGAACAAGGTCTACCTGGTTCTTCATCAAAGCAATCAGGGGAGAAACAATGATAGCACAACCATCTAAGATCATGGCTGGAAGCTGGTAGCAAAGACTTTTACCACCTCCCGTAGGCATAATGACAAAAGTATCCTGCCCGCTTAATAAGCTGCGGATCGATTTTTCCTGTGTTCCCTTAAACTCTCTGAATCCAAAATAGGTTTCTAATGCCCCATGAATATTAAAACCGGCGTCTGCCAGCTGTTTAGAGGCTATCTTTTTGCCAGTAGTGGCAGATTTAGTTTTTGTGCCCTTTTTAGCGGGGGCTTTCTTTGTACTTGTTGCCATGTATATCAAATCAGTTTACCGCACCGGGGAGAACCCTTTATAACCATATAAGTTACTGATTTTACCGGAATTTTCACTTAATATTTGCCAATCGGC
>CAZTCS010000165.1:0-4389 GCA_964611995.1 uncultured Sediminibacterium sp.
CATATAGCCAGTACCAGTTTCCAACTCCAGCCATTACCAATTTTAAAGGCAATGAACAATACGATAAAACTATCTACCAGTTGCGATACAACTGTAGAGCCGGTAGCCCTTAACCATACCCATTTTTGACCCGTTCTTTTTTTGATCTGGTGAAAGACGGTTACGTCTACAATCTGGCTGACTAAAAAAGCAGTAAGGCTTCCCAAAATGATCCACATGCCCTGACCAAATATTCCACCAAAAGCATCCTGCATATTGGGAACACCTTCGGCTGTTTTGGAACCAATCCAAAAATCGGCTGGTGGGATTTTCATTGCCGCATAAAACATGATAAACGCATACGTAATCAACACAACTGCGGTATAACTGATTCGTTTTACCGCTTTAGGACCATAATATTCATTCACAATATCTGTTATCACAAACTCCAAAGGCCATAATAACACACCGCAGGTAAGATTGAATGAAAGCCCAGTTTCACCGAACAAAGTCATGTTTGCTGGATCCCATCCAAATATTTTCTCCAACGAGAATATCTTCCCCCCAATACATTCAGCAATTAGCGCATTGGCAACAAAAAATGCGGCAATGCTGATAAAAAGTTTGGTGGGTTTGTCTTTAAGTATGGAATCTATCATGCAGGTAGTATGATGTAAAAAAAGAGTTGCGCCAGAAGCACTATCAAGTTAAATATTCTGACCCAAACAGGTACAGTTATTTGCTTTTTTGACATTAAAATAATCAGGTACCAAAGGTGCAGACTCATATTAATTATTGGTGATAGTACCATACCCATCACCACAGCTATATTACCAACGGTCCCGAGTTCCTGCGATTCATCCAGATGCAAAAACATCCTGGCCAACATTGCGCCGATAAAAAACAGGTTACAGATAAAAGCAAATCGCGACAAAAAAGAAAATCCAGCCATAGAATTTTATACTAGGTTAACGGTTAGTATTTGATGCGACAAGAGTTGCAGGAAGCACTATGGTCCATGGACCATGGACCATAGACCATAGTCAATCCATGAACTATACGCTATTACCATAAGCTATAAGCCCGAAGCACTTGCACAACCCTCTTACTCGCATTTTTACACAAAATACAATCAATCTACCTAAATGGAGCGCTACAGGTAAAAATGAAAGATTTTTTCCTGTAGGTTTGCCAGAACTATACATTTAAAGCATGAAGCAGTTTCAATGGAAGTCGCTCCTACCGCACGCAATTGCAATCGGTATTTTTTTAGTGGTTGCCGTTATTTTTTGTAAACCTGCCCTGGAAGGCAAGGTATTAAGCCAGAGCGACGTGTCGCACTGGAAAGGAATGGCCCAGGATCTGTTTAATTACAAAGCTACCCATGGTCATTACCCTCTATGGAACAATAACCTGTTTGGTGGTATGCCAGCCTACCAGATAGCCATGGAAGCCGCTAACCCGATCACTCCTATTTATTTCCATCAGCTTTTCATGTTATTTTTAGGAAAGCCCATCGGATTTTTCTTCTTGCTATGTATTGGATTCTATTTTCTCTCGCAGGTAATCGGTACAAAATCGTGGATCGGTATTTTAGGCAGTATCGCATACGCTTATGCGACCTATGATCCGATAATTATAGCAGTTGGTCATGATACAAAAATGCAGGCTATGGCCTACATGCCAGCATTACTGGGTGCACTATGGCTTATTTATAAAAAGGAATACTGGTGGGGAGCAGCATTAACTGCTTTGTTCAGTTTCCTCCTAATTGCCATGAACCACTTACAGGTTACTTATTATTTCCTGATCATGGCTGGCATTATGACCATCGCTTTCATGATTCAATGGATCAAACAAAAAGAGTATAAACACCTGGGCATTTCATTGGCAATCGCATTATCGATGGGCGCATTGGGTGTTGGTCCAAATATCGTTTCTCTCGCCACCACAAGCGACTACGCAAAAGCTACCATGCGCGGAGGTTCTGTGATGTTGGATTCAACAGGCACTGCCACCAAAAGCAAGGGTCTGGAGATTGATTATGCTTTTTATTATGGCAGCTATGGACTTGCTGAAACATATACATTCCTTGTTCCTGGTATTTATGGCGGAAGCAGTGGCGGGGAGTTGGATATCCATTCCAATTTTGCAAAAAAAGCACTTGAAAGAGGTATACCTGAAGATCAAGCCGCTCAGATCGCTGGATATATGCCTACTTATTGGGGGCCACAACCTATGACTTCAGGTCCGGTATATTTAGGTGCCATTATTTGTTTTCTCTTTATTCTTGGAATGGTTTACCTGAAAACATGGCATCGCTGGTGGATACTGGCTGTATGCATATTGGCAGTGATGATGAGTTGGGGTAGCAATTTTATGGGCTTCAACAGCTTCCTGTTTAACAACCTTCCATTGTACAATAAATTCCGCGCACCAAGCATCATACTGATTTTGCCACAATTGTTATTCCCATTATTAGGTATAATGGCTTTACAGCAATTGTTGTTTGAAGAGAAAAACAAAGCCATCGCTTTGGCCAGTTTAAAAAAAGCAGTGTATATCACAGGAGCTTTTATACTTGGTGCAGTATTGTTGTATTTCTCCTTTGATTATGCAGGCAAAGATGATCAGATAAAAAACATGCTGACCCAAATGCTGGGAGGCAACCAGGAAGAGGCCAATAGTTTTTATAATGTTTTGAAAGAAGATCGTCGTTCAATGTTCGGTAGCGATCTTATCAGAAGCATTATTTTTATTGCCGGAGCAGTTGCATTACTTTGGTTTGCCATTCAGCAAAAACTTAAAACTATTTATGCATTAATTGCCATTCTGGTATTAAGCTCTGCTGATTTATTTACTGTTGGCAAAAGATACCTTAGCGAAAAGAATTTTGAAGATGCAGAAGTGGTTAATGAAAGTCAGTTTGCTCCTACTCCTATCGACCAACAAATTTTAAGTGATACCTCTAAACCAAGGGTATTAAACCTTACTACAGATCCTTATACAGATGCCATTACTGCTTACCACCATCGTTCAGTGGGTGGTTACCATCCGGCCAAACTGAGTATTTATAATGATCTTATTCAATTCCAACTGAACAAACAACCTATGAATATTGGTGTATTAAACATGCTTAATACACGCTATTTTATTGTTCCTAACCCGCAAAATGGTCAGCCTGGCCTACAGGTTAATCCTGCTGCTTTGGGTCATGTTTGGTTTGTTAAAGGTATTCAATATGAAAAGGATCCTGGAGCAGTTATGAAAGCCATGAATCAGTTTTCTCCAGCAGATACAGCTATTGTAGAAGAACAATATAAAACTTCCATTCCTTTTGCACCTGAATACGATTCAACAGCAAATATTGCGCAGGTATTGAATGATAATGACCTGATACGTTACCGATCCAACAGCACCAAAAACCAATTTGCTGTATTCAGTGAGATTTTTTATGATAGAGGATGGAAAGCTACTATCGATGGTAAAGAAGCTCCGATTGTAAAAGTGAACTATGTTTTAAGAGGACTTGCAATTCCTGCAGGCAATCATGAAATTGTATTTGAATTCAAACCAGCATCATACTATAACAGTGCGAAGATTGCGGTAATCACTTCGGCCCCAATCTGGATATTACTGGTATTAGCGGCATTCTTTTCACTGCGGAAAAAAAGGGAAGACCAAGCCTGATGAAGCAACCAGTTGTGCTTGGCATTATTTCTTACCCCGTATTTCCGGCACAAATGGGGGGACAGAAATGTGTAGAGGGATTTTATAAAGCTTTAGCAAGCCGGATAAAGCTGGTATTGGCTGTTGAAAAAAACAACAGTTCCAATACTATCCCCGATGCACATATTGAACCATTTCTGTTCAATCACTGGAAAGGATTTTTAAACCTGATTTATCTTATCAGGTTGATGAGAATGATTAAAAAACATAAGGTAGACATCATCATCATCGAACATTCCTATTTTGGATGGCTTGGCTTATTGCTGCGATTTTTTACGGGAAGGAAGCTGGTTATCCGTTCACATAATATAGAAGCATATCGTTTCAGGGATATTCAAAGACCCTTCTGGAAATACTATTACCGCTATGAACGATTTGTTCATCGAAAAGCAGATCATAGTTTTTTCATAACAGATGAAGATCTTTATTATGCCGTAACAAACTGGCATTTAGATCCTGAAAAAACCAGTGTAGCAACTTATGGCGTGTCATTGGATACAGCAGTTATAAGTCTAAAACCAACTATCAGAAAAAGATTGATGGAATATTTCAATATCCCAACTAATGCTGTGCTATATCTGTTTAATGGCACCCTTGACTATACCCCAAATATCGATGCGCTTCAGGTTATTGTACATGAACTACTCCCGCGCCTTAGAAACCAACGTTTATCGTTCCGGA
>CAZTCS010000165.1:4399-6277 GCA_964611995.1 uncultured Sediminibacterium sp.
TAAGTAACCAATGGGAAGAGGTATTAAAAAAACAACCTGAACTTATTGTTACCGGTTTTGTAGATGATATTTCCATTATAATGGCAGGTACAGATTGCTCCATCAACCCCGTAACCCTTGGTGGAGGCATAAAAACCAAACTGGTAGAAGCGTTGGCATATCACCAAACCGTTATCAGCACCCAAACAGGGGCTAAAGGAATTTCATTACAACTGACAGGACCGAAAATGAAAATAATTCCCGATTATGATTGGGAAATGTTTGCCAAAGCGATGAATGCCTTTAATCCTTATAGACAGGAAAATACGCCGGACCTGTTTTTCAAACATTATTACTGGCCTTCTATTGTAGACAAAGCCCTCGTATCTTTGAGCCGCTTATGAGCACGCCCTTACAGATATCAGTTGTCATTTGCACCTATAACAGGGCTGCCTACCTCACTGATGCCCTAAATAGCTTATATGAACAAACACTGGCAAAATCACTTTTTGAGGTAATCATCGTTAATAACAATTCAACCGACAATACCGAAACGATTTGCAGGGATTATATTTTATCTCACCCTGATTTTCATGTTATATACCTCAATGAAAATGAACAAGGGGCTTCCTATGCCCGGAATACAGGGGCCGCAAAAGCAGTATCACCGCTTCTTTGTTTTATGGATGATGATGCTATCGCTAACAGCGATTACCTAAGCAGAATCGTTCGCTTTTTCGATATACACCAGGGCGTGGGCGGCTTGGGTGGTAAGATTATTCCGAAATATATTCCTGCAGAACCAAAATGGATGAGCCGATATGTTGCATCTATGGTGGGACATTTCGACTATGCCCCGCAGGTTGTTGCATTTAAACCTGGCAAGTATCCACTTGAATCGAATATGGTTGTTCCTAAAAAATTATTCGATGCGATCAATGGTTTTAATACCGCTTTACCAGGTGTAAAGGGCGAATTGCGTATAGGTGGTGAAGGGAAAGATTTTTTCTTCCGCTTACAGGCTTTAGGGCATGCGATTTATTATGACCCCAATATTATTGTACAGCATGTGGTAGAAGTTTCTAAACTAACACCTGCTTATCTTTACCGGGTTGCGAGTGGTTATGGCAGGGGTGAAAGGGTAAGGACATTGCAAAAAAACCAGTTGGCTTATCTTTTGAAAATTGTTGAATACTGCTTTAAACTAGGAGCAGCTTGTATTTTAGGTTTGATATACCTGTTACGCGGTGAACCTGCAAAATCATGGCCGGTAATACGTTTCAGGATCGACGCATTAAAAGGTTTATTCAATTTATAAATTGATCTCATGAGTCTGGCATTGACACTTGAAAGAAAAATTAAAGGAACATTGAGCCGTTGGTTCGGTATTCAATTTGTATCGCCCTCCGAAACCTCAAAAGTGCGGCATTGGGTACTGCCCTATTGTATTGGCAAAGGATGTGATATAGGGTTTGGTGGCGATAAGGTAATGAAGACAAACTGCGATGGTATTGATTTTCCTCAGCCATATACGCATACCGGAAAAGATAAGGTTGATATTGGCGTTGATGTTATCAACAATGAAATACCGGTGCCAGATAATACCTATGACTATGTATATACCAGTCACCTTATTGAAGACTTTACAGATACTGGTGATGCTTTGCGCAAGTTTATACGCATTTTAAAATCTGGCGGTAACCTTATACTGGTATTTCCGGATCAACCAAAGTATGAAGTCTATTGCCGTGAAATGGGTATCCCGATGAATCCTTATCATATCCATGCAAATATGGGTTATGACCTAATGCTCCAAAGAATGAATGAAGTACCCGGCATTAGTTATGAAGTAATTTTTAGCAGCAATTGTGAAATAGATTACAATGTGGTAATCGTTTT
>CAZTCS010000166.1:0-6259 GCA_964611995.1 uncultured Sediminibacterium sp.
ATTCAACAAAAGTTTAAGTTAACAGGATGGCGGTATTAAAATTTCGGATTTACCTTGAAGAAGATGATGCAGTATATCGTGATGTAGTGATTAAACACACACAGCATTTTATTGACCTGCACTTTGTGATTCTGAAAGCCTATGAATTTGATCAGAAGCACCAGGCAACATTCTTCAGGAGTAACGATAACTGGCAAAGGGGAAGAGAAATCAGTTTTGAGAAATACGATAAGCCCTATGTGGCAGAACCACTCCTGATGTCTGAAACTACGATCGGAAGTGAAATAAGGGATACAAACCAGAAATTTGTATACGTATATGATTTCGCAAAAAACTGGACCTTCCTGGTTGAACTGATCAATGTAAGTAAAGAAGAAAATCCCAAGCTTAGCTATCCTGCCATATCACGCACAGAAGGAATTGGGCCACAACAATATGGTACCAAAAGTCTGCTGGGTGATAAATTTGCCGACATCGAAGAAAAATACGACCTAACCGAAGCTACAGACGGATTTGGAGAGGAGGGTGAAGATGGCGATTCGGATTCGGAAGAATTTGGTGCGGCAGAATCCAGTGAAGAAGAATTTTAATGTCCCCCAATTGCTAATCCTTTAGTTTGCACCAACATACTGTTATACTTATTGTAGGTCCAACAGCCGTTGGAAAAACTGCTGTTGCCGTGCAACTAGCTCAACAGTTCAACACGGAAATTATTTCTGCCGACTCACGCCAATGTTATCGTGAAATGAATATTGGTGTTGCCAGACCATCAGCGGTTGAACTGGCAACAGTACCACACCATTTTATTGCCACACATAGCATAACGGATGAAGTAAATGCAGGCGTTTTTGAGCAGTATGCACTTGCCAAAGCAGAAGAATTGTTTCAGCAGCATCCGGTAATTGTAATGACGGGTGGAACAGGTCTTTATATCAACGCCTTTGTAGCAGGTATTGATGTAATGCCACCTATACCTCAGGCAATCAGAGAAAATATTATTCGTACCTATCAGGAAAAGGGGCTAGCCTGGTTGCAGGAAGCCATTCAACAAAAAGACCCTGCCTTCTGGGCGGTAGCCGAACAACAAAACCCCCAACGTCTGATGCGGGCCCTTGAATTTGTAGAAGCTACCGAGCAATCAATTACAACTTATCGATCCGGAAAAAAAGAAGAGAGACCATTTAAGGTAATTATTATCGGACTTGAAATGCCTCGTGAATTGCTGAACGAAAGAATCAACAGCAGGGTAGATATGATGATGGAGTCTGGGTTATTAGAGGAAGCCACAATATTATTTCCCTCACGTCACCTCAATGCCCTGCAAACAGTGGGTTACCAGGAATTATTCGATCACTTCGAAGGAAAAACAAGTTTGCCGAAAGCTGTAGAGTTAATTAAACAGCATACCAGACAATATGCAAAAAGACAAATGACCTGGTTCAAAAAAAACAGCAGCATCCAATGGGTGAATGCTGCTGAAGAAAATATTCAAGAGCAAATCGCAGCACTGCTACGATCTGCTGGTTTATGATATTAGAATTTGAAACCAAAAGTCATCATCACTGTTCCTCTCGAACCTCTTTGGTCCGCGAAAGTATTAGGTTTATCATTCAGTCTATAAGCAAACTGTACATCGCGATTGAAAGCATGTGCATAGCTCAGGTCAATAAATATTCCTTTATCGCGGTAACCGATACCACCGGTTGCCATGATACGATGTGCTTTTAATTCGCTTTCTTTATAAGGACTTCCATAATATGCACCACCGAGGCGGAACATAATGGTGTGTAATTTCAATTCACCGCCTAACCTGAAATTGATGTTGCCTTTATAAGTGTCTTTAACCACATTGTTGAGCAAATTATAATAATTCACGAGCGCCTGATCGTTTTTGTCTTCTGCAGAAAATCTTGAACCTCTGTAGTTCACATATTCCAGATCGGCACTGATGAATGCTCTTTGGCGACGCGTATCTTTTATTTCACGGAACACATAACTCGCACTAATAATGGCGCGCCATGGAGTAACAAGGTTGTAATTACTGTTACCAGGGTTACCGCTGTTCAGGTTATCGCTGTTTTCAGAAATTATTCTATTTGTATAACCTTCTAAATCGGTTGTCATAGAGGCCCTTACACGATCTTTAAACGTGATGAACTGTGGGGTATGAAAAGCGAAACCAATGCGCCAGTATTCTTTTGGTTTGTAAATGGTACCAATTTTTGCACCTATACCCAAACCATTTGAAGTAAACTGTTCTTTGAATTCAAAATAATTAAACTGGTTATTCGGATCGTTGGTAGCATCAGTTTCTCTGTATACCAGGTCCCTTGTATAGTGTATAACAGGTATGGTAAGACTTCCACCTACGTATAATTTATCTTCCATATTTCCGGCCATGCCTAATGCTATCTCATGGTATCCACCACGAGTGATTGCATCATAATGTTGGTTAACTCCCGTGGAAAGGGGGACCAAACTCTGGTAGCCAATAAAATTACCGGAAGCATTATTAGCGGTATCAATTAAGAATGTTCTGAAAGCGAGAGAAGATCCAAAAATATAATTGCTGAGTGCAGCATTGGTATCTGCCAGATCGCGGGTAAGTTCTTCGAGGTATTGTTCAGAGAAAGAACTCATGTTGTTAAAGCCTTTGAACTGAATACGATTATTATAACTCGCCATTTGGTTAACAGAAATGGCAAATGCACTGCTTGTCCATTTACTGTTACGCTTATAATTACTGCTTAAGATAATTCCGGAAGCGCCGTAACCAAAATTGTTTTTGTTATTAAGCGTATCCGTTCCTCTGTAACTGAATTTATTATTGTTTAAAAAGAAACCCGGCGACAAAACAAATTCATTGGTTTTGAATAGGCCAAGTCCGGCAGGGTTAACGTGGTTGGCGGTGATCTCACCACCGAGTGACCCCATAACGCCACCTGTTGCAACGTTTCTGGCTGAACCATTTTGGTTGAACCATGCCATTCTCAGGGAATAATCAGGGTTTTGAGCAGCGGCTGTAAGGGTAAACAAAACTGCTATGATGGGTAAATATGATTTCATATTACAATGCGTTTGGATATAGGTTTAGTAATAAGTGCCAGGCACTGAATGGTTATTAATTGCTTCCAATTTTTTAATGGTAATGATTAGTTGCCCTTGCCACCACGGCCAGTATTTGCGCTGCTTCCGGTACTCTTTACACCTCCGCTGTTACCACCTGCATTGCTACTTGGAGTTGCTGTTGAGCCATTGCTGTTGCTTGGGAAACTTCTTACGGCCCTGTCAACAGTAGTTCCGGATGAACCATTGCTGCTTCCGGTAAATACCCTTTTCAGCAAGCTTCCAAAACTGTTATTGTTGCTTCCAGTGCTAACAAATGCGCCGGTTTTTGGGTTATAATATCCCTGGTTATTGTTATTGAAACCTTTGGTATTTCTGTAGGCAGACAGATTGCTACCTGAAGTATTGCCTGAGTAGAATTTAGGAGAAGCATATACAATTACAGTATACATCGGGTTATTCCAACCCCAGTTATAATAGCCATAACCCAATCCCAATTGAGGTCTCCATCCTCCATAACCTAATCCCAGGTTCCATTGGTGGTTCCAGTTATAAGTATTCCAATTACTATATGGGTTAATTCTGTTGAAATCGTAACGACTATCGTACCAATAACCAAAATCATCAATTCCAGACCAACGGTATCTGTTGGCAACTTTCATACGCAGGTAACGGTCGTCCTGACTGCTGATATATTCCTCATAACGCTCTTGTTGCTCCTTGGCCTTCTCTTCCTCTTTTCTATTCATCCCTTCACGGGCAGGTGAATAATACACATCATCAGGCGTTTGCCCAGACTGGTAGGCAGTAGAACACCCCGAAAGGAGCCCTATGGCGAGTAATGAACCGAGTAGTATTGTTTTCATGACATGAGGATTGACAAGGTTATATAATGTGAAGTTACATACATTTGCGCTGTTGTTGGCTTCATGGTTTAGCGGCAATTATTTTGCCAACTAACATCTGTGAACAATGTATTTTGTTAAGAGAATTATAATTTTTTTATGAGTAAGGAAATAACATCCCGTGAGCAAGACTATTCACAATGGTATAATGACCTGATTTTAAAGGGCGGATTGGCTGATTATAGTGCCGTTCGTGGCTGTATGGTCATCAAACCCTATGGCTTTGGTTTATGGGAAAATATGCGTGATGTATTAGACAGTATGTTCAAGGAAACCGGGCACCAGAACGCTTATTTCCCCTTATTCATCCCTAAAAGCCTGTTTGAGGCGGAAGAAAAGAATGCAGAAGGTTTTGCCAAAGAATGCGCGGTTGTTACCCATTACCGTTTAAAAACAGATCCGGCGAATAAAGGCAAACTAATTGTAGACCCTGAAGCCAAACTGGAAGAAGAACTGGTGGTTCGCCCAACAAGCGAAGCCATCATCTGGAATACTTATAAAGGCTGGATACAGTCTTATCGCGACCTCCCCATCCTGGTAAACCAGTGGGCCAATGTGGTTCGCTGGGAAATGCGTACAAGGTTATTCTTGCGTACCGCGGAGTTTTTATGGCAGGAAGGACATACGGCTCATGCTACCAAAGAAGAAGCCATTGAAGAGACCACCAAAATGCTGGATGTGTATGCAGATTTCGTTGAGAACTGGATGGCAGTACCCGTAATTAAAGGCGTGAAGACTCCGAATGAACGTTTTGCCGGTGCAGAAGACACTTATTG
Organism: uncultured Sediminibacterium sp.; assembly: GCA_964611995.1. Lineage (GTDB taxonomy): Bacteria > Bacteroidota > Bacteroidia > Chitinophagales > Chitinophagaceae > Sediminibacterium. The sequence continues at coordinate 4,748 of CAZTCS010000166.1, forward strand.
TATTGAAGCAATGATGCAGGATGGTAAAGCATTACAGGCAGGTACCTCACATTTTCTGGGTCAGAATTTTGCCAAAGCATTCGATGTAAAATTCAGCGATAAGAATAATAAACTCGAATATGTATGGGCAACCAGTTGGGGTGTAAGCACAAGGCTGATTGGTGCGCTGGTAATGGCGCATAGCGACGACGATGGTCTGATTCTGCCTCCTAAAATTGCACCTGTACAGGTTGTTATTGTACCTATTTACAAAGGAGAGGAGCAAAAAGCAAAAATCGATGAACATGCCCACCGACTCATCCATGAATTAAAGGCAATGGGCATCAAGGTTAAATACGATGATAACGATAATACCAGACCAGGTTGGAAATTCGCAGAATATGAAATGAAGGGTGTGCCTGTACGTATTACGTTAGGTGCAAGAGACCTTGAAAATAACCTGGTAGAATTAGCCAGAAGAGATACCAAAGAAAAAAGTTCTGTTTCGCTTGATGGACTCTCCACCATGGTTAAACAATTGCTGGATGATATACAACAGCAGATGTATGATAAAGCAAAAAAATACCGCGACGAACATATCACACCTGCCAACAGTTGGGATGAATTCGTTGAATTGCTGGATACCAAGGGCGGATTTATTGCTGCACACTGGGATGGTACTGCAGAAACAGAAGATAAAATTAAAGAACTCACCAAAGCAACCATACGTTGTATTCCTTTAAATAATCCGCAGGAAGAAGGCACTTGTATTTTAACAGGTAAACCCTCTGTTCAGCGAGTACTGTTTGCAAGAGCGTATTAAAACTTGCATTCGCAGATCCTTCATGAAGCAGAAAGAAATACATCCCGCACTGCAACCATACCTGGATGGTAAGGTGATTCTTTTAGATAAGCCCATCGACTGGACTTCCTTCGACGTGGTTAAGAAAGTGCGTATCCTTACAAGGATATCGAAGGTTGGACATGCAGGTACTTTAGATCCTTTGGCTACAGGGTTGTTGATTGTGTGTACTGGGAAGTTTACCAAGAAGATCAACGAGTACATGGGTATGGAAAAAGAATACACGGGTACTTTTACTTTAGGTGCCACAACACCAACCTATGATCTTGAATCTGCACCCGAAAATATCTGCGACTATTCGCACCTTACTGAAGCACAGATACACGAGGCCACACAAAATTTTACAGGTCCAATAATGCAGGTGCCACCAGCACATTCTGCCATTAAAAAAGATGGTAAGCCAGTATACCTCGCTGCAAGAAAAGGATTGGAAGTAAAACTTGACCCCCGGCCCGTTACCATCCATTCATTTCTAATAGAAAAAATTGAAATGCCTGTAGTTTATTTCCGTGTGGTTTGTTCTACTGGAACTTATATCAGGAGCCTGGCCCACGATTTTGGTGCAGCACTGGGTGTAGGTGGCTACATGAGCAGTCTTCGCAGAACACGCATTGGTAATTTTTCAGTAGAAGAAGCTGATAGCCTTTCAGTGTTTGAATCGAGGATTACAG
>CAZTCS010000167.1:0-430 GCA_964611995.1 uncultured Sediminibacterium sp.
TTCCTAAGTCAATAAATGCCTGTTCGGTTAACTGGTAATTGATATCAAGAAAAACCCCACCGAGGTCAAAGAGAATATTTTTGATGCCTGTCATGGTACAAAGCTATTACCTGAATACTTAATTCAATCACCTATTTACCAGCAGCATTTTACGGGGAAAAAAGGCGTTTGCCTTTGGTTTTGGGGTTGGGCTTAGAAGAAAGAAATGGCTTTTACCGACTGCCTGCCACTCGAGCTCAAAACCGGGCACCAAAAATGTGGATAACCTGAACTATATGTGAACCCTTGGTGAACCCTTCCTGAACCCTTATGTGCACCCTACCCGGCTTCTATAAAGGTGTTTTACCCTTAAAAATGGAAAAGTCAGGAGCAGTTATGAACCAGCAGCGATTGTCATCTTTATTTAATTGCTCCTACCCCCCTGGACGGG
>CAZTCS010000167.1:446-4384 GCA_964611995.1 uncultured Sediminibacterium sp.
TTTTTGAACTGCCGCTTCTGTTCCGTTAAAAGGACCAGATGCTGCTATTTTTATAGCAGCCATGGCAGCGCCAAACCTTCCCGCGCTTGCTATACTTGCCCCTTGCAAACGTTGGTACAAATAGCCCGCCATATAAGTATCACCACAGCCCGTAGCATCTTTTACAACTATCGGTTTATAAGCAGGAATACGGGTCATTTGTCTTCCATCATATACCAGCGATCCTTTACTACCCATGGTAATGATCACTTCTTTCACCCCCATATCAACAAGATCATTGCTTCCTGTTATGGTAAAAGCTTCCGTTTCGCTTGCTTTAATAATGGTAATATGTGGAAGTACTACTGCTTTTTCTGACCAATCAACTGCTTCTACATGTTGGTTATTTACTGTTCGTAGAAACCCCTGAACATCTAATGAAACTGTTGCGCTTTTTGATAACGATTCTATGAAACTTGCAGACATATCATTCGCCAATAATGGACCAAGGTGAATATGTTTTGCATGAATGCCTTCCAGATCCTCTATCTTAAAAGGATCAGCTTCAAACAATACTTTCTGTTGACGGTCGTCGCTATTATTTGCATAAATATTTTCAAAGTAAACAGTGTGTTTGCTGGGAACGATCGTTAAACTTATACCTTCCTCCTGTAGTGCATCCGTAAAAGCATGATCGCTTGACGACAAAGCAGTTACCAGATGATAGTTTATTGGAAGTTTTTTTACTGCGTGTGAGAAATAAAAAGATGTGCCCCCTGCCATATGTACGGTATTAGATGGTGTAACTATTTTATCATGCGTGAGATGGCCTATGCAACAGAGATCGTACATGTAAACAAATTGATACAGAAAGATACAAATACTGGGTTAGTTGTGAGTTTGAATTTGGGAGACTGAATTAGGTAAAATTAAAATGCCACTGAGGGCACAGAAGTACACTGAAATTTTCTGTGCTATTCTGCGCCCTCTGTGGCATATTCATCACGCTGAAACACACTAACTAACTTCCCGGCCTTCTTCTAATCATATCATTCGCAATAATTTCATCCAGGTTATGAATCGGCTTTTCTACATCCATCGGAATAGGCATTCTGCTGAATGTTTGAAAGTATAGGATACATGCATCTTTCCATAAAACTGCATTCGCCGTTTGTGTTCTTAGTTTTCGTTGAATGGCTTTATGTCTGGCACTATCTACATAAGGTTGTACACCATCCCAAATTTTTTGAAATACCCGCACCTGCTTAACTCCCTGATCATACTTAGTACAAATATCATCCCACAGCGTACGTCCCGATTTCATTTTATAAGTCCAGGGTAAATGATGAAACCATAACAACAATGTTTCCGGACAAGTAGATGGATCATTAAACATGGATGCCAATGGTTCTTAAAACCTACACCATTTGAATCTGCCTGGTGATAATATGGCGGCGTCCAGTCTGCACGCATCCTCGCCGGCCCCCACCATGGTCCCGGACCATAATGCTCATTGGCCGACATGATATGATGAAATCCATAAGGCATCATATAATTTACCGCAGCTTCCCTACTATCCAGCATCATTCGCTTAACCGGCACCAATACATTTTCGGTCCAGTCAATGCCATGCACTGTTTTCGATGGTTGATCACTATTACCGGAAAAAGTTTGCTTGATCCATTCATCTGCTATGGCTTCGCTTGTAATACTGTTATTCCATGCAAGTCTGCCAAAGGCATACCAGTTTGATTGTGCAAAATCATGACCACACCAGTTGGTATCCAGACCAATATTCGCTACGCCAGCGATTGCAGTATTTTTTTGATTGAAAACCGTTCCATCTGTACAACGCGCTACTGTGCTGCCAGGCCCTTCCTGGTAGGTATCACTTTGCAAGCACTCTTCCCACATGGTAGATAAGAAAACCAGGTGCTTGGAATGACCAAGGTATTCCTGTGTAATTTGAAACTCTGTCATCACCGGTGTTTTTTTCATTGCACCGATCAATGGACTGAATGGCTCTCTTGGCATAAAATCAATCGGGCCATTTTTTACCTGTATGATTACATTGTCTTTGAATTTTCCATCGAGTGGTACAAACTCATTGTATGCTTGTTTAGCCCTGTCTTTATCATTCGGACTATACACAAATGCTCTCCACATGATGATGCCACCAAAAGGTTGTACTGCATCGGCCAACATGTTGGCTCCATCGGCATGGGTACGACCAAAATCCTGCGGACCAGGTTGCCCTTCACTATTGGCTTTTACCAGAAAGCCTCCAAAATCGGGTATCAGAGCATAAATTTCTTTTGCCTTTTCTTTCCACCAATTAATTACTGCAGGATCAAGCGGATCAGAAGTTGGCAAGCCGCCAATTACTTTAGGGGATGAAAAATTAATCGACAAATATGCTTTCACACCATAAGGCCTCAATACTTCAGCAATAGCTTTTACACGTTTCAGGTAATCTGCATTGAGGATATTAGGTGATGCATTCACATTATTAAGTACAGCACCATTAATACCAATGGATGCGTTGGCTCTTGCATATTCCTGCCAACGCTTTTTGTCATTTTCTGTTACTTCATAAGGATTATCCCTTCTCCAGAATATGGAGAAACCTGCATAACCTCTCTCAATGGTACCATTTAAATTATCCCAATGGTTAAGTGTTCTTATATCATAAGATGGATTAGAAACCATTTCCTGCAATAACTGTCCGGTTTGTTGTCTGCGCAGCAGTTCATACACCCCATACAATAAACCAAATTCCGTATTGGCTTCAATAGCATTATTAAGTAACCGAAAGCCATCTTTTTTCAGGGCTTTGTCTTTTTTAATTACCAGACTAATTGTTGCGCCTGGTTTACCCAACCACCCCTGCATGAGTTCCTGTTTTGCAATAGTGATGGTGGGCGAATTCATCGCACAGTTTACTGTTACCGGCAATGCCTTTTTGTTCCTTAACCAAAGTTGATGTCCATCTTCTGCTTGTATACTCATTACAGTACACAGCAACAATAGACTACAGAGCAATCTTTTCATTTTTTTCGTTTTGGTATCGTTTATCAAATTGAGCTGAAAGGTTTTGCAGGGCTCTTACTCAAATTTGATCCAGTCTATATCTAAACCCGATCCTTCTTTAAGCACAAGCACTATATCCTGAACGCCTGTGGTCTTTTTTTGGATATCGGCTCCAATAGTCATCCAGTTATTGTCTCGTTGTACGCTAGCTGTTCCTATCAATGTACCATTTATTCCACCAATCCTTATTTCTACTTTACTGTTCTCTCCGGCTTTGGTTTTTAAAATGATTTTCTTTCCCGCCTGTTTACCAAAATCAACTGCATTGTATTGTATCCAGGCCCCGGTATTTTTAAAAGTTGTTTTCCATCCCTGGAAAGTATTTGCTGTATCCAGAAAACTGATCTCTGTGTTTGCTGCATCGAGTTTACTGTATCGGTCTATTTGTATTTCACTTTTAGCATTTGTTAATCCAGCACCTCTTAAAGTAGGAATCACTTTTTGTATAGTACCATCTGCATTAAACGACAAACTATCCATCCTTATTGACCTTGCTTTATCAAACTTGGGTGAATAGTCGTTGTGGTGATAAAAAAGATACCACTGCTTTTTATATTGAATGATAGAATGATGGTTTGTCCAACAACCAGTAGGAGATTCATCCATGATTACGCCTGTCATTTTAAATGGCCCCATCGGATTATCGCCAATCGCATATTCCAGTCGCTCTGTTTTATTTTCTACATGTGGGAATGTCAGGTAGTAAAGTCCATTTCTTTCAAAAACAAAAGGACCTTCTTTCAAACCCTTGGTGGGTAAATTAGGAATGGTTACCACTTCAGATGCCAGTTCAACCATATTCTCTTTCAGCTTTGCCACATAAATATTTCCCTGCGACCAGTAGAGATAGGCCTGGCCGTCTTTATCAA
>CAZTCS010000167.1:4435-5196 GCA_964611995.1 uncultured Sediminibacterium sp.
CCCCTGCCATATACAGCAGTGTCTTTGGGTAATGTTGGGAAGTAGAAATAATATTTGCCATTACGCTCTACACAATCGGGTGCCCACATACTATATCCAGTAGGATTAGCCCAGGGCACGGTTGTCTGACTTACAATCATGCCATGATCGGTCCAGTCGGTAAGGTTTGCAGAAGAGAATACATGGTAGTCTTCCATACAGAACCAACCTACCCTTCCCTTTCCAGGCTGAGCAAGAATATCATGTGATGGATATACATAAACCCTATCGCCAAAAACCCGTGCGGTTGGGTCAGCTGAGAACTGGTTTCTAACGATAGGGTTTTGTGACCTGGCTGGCTGGCAGATACAGGCTACAAATAAAATCACTGCTAAAGTTTTTATGCAGTGAATAGCGGTTTTATGAGCAAGCTTTTTCATGGTATGAATTATTTTTTTTCTGAAATAGAGTCAGTGATACGGAAGAAATCAAAATCAGCCGCACCCCCTGTTGTTTTAGTAGCGTAGTTGAATAGCGCGAATCGATAACCGATAAACTGTGGAATGGTATAAGCCATTTTAAGCTGTGTCCCTATTGTATTCCATGTCTTACCATCCAAACTATAATAGAAGTGAGCGGTATCTTTTCTATTGGTGAAATCGCATGCTGCTTTGAGGTAAACGACTGACTGATTTAAAGGTAGTTTGGCAACCTCCTGGGGTTTACCGGAGCTGGCGTTTACCATCACCAGTTCTTTTTCTGCTCCATTGATTCTTACGCCT
>CAZTCS010000167.1:5206-5439 GCA_964611995.1 uncultured Sediminibacterium sp.
TAGTTTTTTTGTAATAATGCCAATCCGGCGAAATCACCATCTTTCATATTGCTAACATCCAAAGCTGTGCTACCTGAACAAATTGGTCCGATGGTTCTTTGTGTGAGAGAATTTCTTGCTAACAAAAAGCTGGTATCAATTCTACCTGTCTTCAAACGTAAGTAACCTTTTCTTTCTGTCACAGACCATAAACTATTATCCGGATTATGATTCCATTGCCATGCCAGCGGTAA
>CAZTCS010000167.1:5484-6159 GCA_964611995.1 uncultured Sediminibacterium sp.
GAAGATCCAAAGTTTGCGGCACTTTTCCATCAATACCTAATACAGGCCATCCATCTTTCCATTCAACGGGTACTAAATAGGGAATCCGTCCAACTGCACCATAATCGCGGAATAAATAAGCAAACCATCTACCATCCGGCATATCAATCAGCCCACCCTGTGCTACTCCTAAATCCTGCAATGCCAGTTTGCCTTCCCATGGACCCGTTAATTTATCCGCTCTATGAATAACCACTGTTCTCATACCACCACGAGGCCAGGTAATATTGAAGAGATAATATTTACCGTTTACTTTAAAAAGTTGAGAACCTTCTCCCAATCCACTGTTACCCACTGATTGGGTTGGAGCTGTTACATCTTCAATTACTGTTTGATTAATACCTCCTTCTTTTATCCCAGTAAGATCATCTTTCAATTCAACCAGTATAAGTTTACGGTTACTGTAAAGCATATACGCTTTACCGTCATCATCAAAGAATAAGGAATGATCATGCAGACTTGGTTTAAAGGACCACGATTTCCAAGGCCCCTTTTCAATATTTTTAGTGGAATAGATATGCGTTCTACCAGTAGTCTGCGCAAAAGTGGTTACATAAAAAACGCCTTTATGATATCGTATACTGCTGGCCCACGAACCACGACCATAAGTGCTTTTACTATTGGTCAGGTTTAGCT
>CAZTCS010000168.1:0-6144 GCA_964611995.1 uncultured Sediminibacterium sp.
AATAAAAATGCTTACCAATACCTGAACGATAGTGTTCAAGCCTTTCCGGAAGGGCAGAATTTTTTAAATATTATGCATGAAGCAGGATTTACCCAAACTTATTTGAAAAAACTCAGTTTCGGAATATGCACCATTTATTGCGGAAGCAAGTAATCCTGCTATCTCTCTTTATCACCTGTACACTGGCTGTAACGGCACAGAAACAGCGTTATCGTCCTAATCACGATGACCTGCCTTATTATTTTGGTCTTACCCTGGGCTATAATAGTTCTTTTTTGCATCAACAGAAATCTCCCCTCTTTCTGCAAAACGATTCGATTCTGGCTGTACGACCAGGCTCAAGTGGCGGTATTACCATGGGCTTGCTTGCTACGGTTAAAATGACCGATCACCTTGAGTTTCGGGCTAACCCACAATTAATCATCGGAGGATCAAAATATATTGATTACAGCCTTGGTAAACCCAGGCCTGGAGAAGCGGCACTACAGCGACAAACACTGCCAGCTACATTGATCAGCTTACCGCTTCATTTTAAATTCAATTCAGATAGAATAGGAAATTTCAAAACCTACCTGCTGGGAGGTATTAAATTGGATACGGATCTTTCATCCAATTCTGCTGCCCGATTATCTGAGGATTTATTAAAACTGAAAAGAAATGATTTTGGTTTTGAAGCTGGTATCGGCTTCAACTTTTACCTTCCTTTTGTAACGGTATCCCCTGAAATAAAATTCAGTTATGGGTTATCCAATATCCACCAATACGATCCTAACCTTCGCTTTTCTAATGTGCTCGATAAAATACAGTCGCGCATGATCATTTTCTCTATTCACCTCGAAGATTAAGGTTTAGTGACAATGATGTAATAAATTGCATTCCTTGCCATCAAGGTAAATAATGTGGTGAAATGAGCATTTGAAAACAGATATTTCTGAAATTTGTTTTCAGCCAAATGCCTCCCTTGTAAGAGGCAACTCATGGTTACATCAACTAAAACTAACGTATGAAGGATTATATCATTAAGAATACGGCTATCGTAAATGAAGGCAGTATTGTATATGGCGATGTGTGGATCAGGAATGCCCGTATCGAGCAAATAGGCCCGAACCTAAACCCGGCAGTTAATGCTATTGAAATAGATGGTAGCAACCAATTTTTATTACCAGGTGTAATTGACGACCAGGTACATTTTCGCGAACCCGGACTTACCCATAAAGCAACCATTTACACGGAGGCCAAAGCAGCCGTTGCAGGTGGCGTAACCAGTTTTATGGAAATGCCGAATACCAGTCCGCCAGCTTTCACCCATGACTTATTAGAGCAGAAATATGAAACAGGAAAGAATACTTCACTGGCTAATTATTCCTTCTTCATGGGAACATCTAACGATAACCTGGAAGAGATTTTAAAGACCAATGATAAAAAGGATCAGGTATGTGGGGTGAAAATCTTTATGGGATCGTCCACCGGTAACCTGCTGGTAGATAATCCACTGGTTTTGGAAAAAGTATTTGCGGGATCTGAATTATTGATTGCCACCCATTGCGAAGAAGAAAGTATCATCAAACAAAATTTCCAGTCGCTAAAGGCACAGAAAGGAATACTGGAACCGGCAGACCACCCAATCATAAGAAACGAAGATGCCTGTTTTGAATCTTCTTTCAAAGCCATTCAATACGCCAAGAAATATAATACCCGTTTGCATATACTACATATAACCACTGAAAAAGAGTTACAGCTCTTTGGTAATATGCTGCCACTGGCAGAAAAAAGAATCACCGCCGAAGTATGTGTACACCACCTGCATTTTACCAGTGATGATTACGCAAGACTGGGCAACCAGATTAAATGCAACCCCGCTATTAAAGCGCCGCATAACCGTAAAGCGCTATGGGAAGCATTACTCGACGATCGCCTCGATGTTATCGCCACCGACCATGCCCCACATACCTGGGCTGAGAAGCAGGAAGACTATGAACATGCTCATGCAGGTTTACCACTGGTGCAACACTCCCTTGGACTAATGCTACATTATGTAAAAGAAGGAAAGATCAGCATTGAGAAAGTGGTAGAGAAAATGAGTCATGCAGTAGCAACCTGTTTCCAGATAAAGGATCGGGGTTTTATCAGGGAAGGCTATTATGCTGACCTGGTACTGGTTAACATGAATGAAGGTTATACTATTCAGAAAGATAATATCCTCTATAAATGCGGCTGGAGTCCTTTAGAAGGACAATTTATACCTGCTACTGTTGAATATACTTTTGTAAATGGTCATCCGGTATATGGAAAAGGGGTATTTGATGAATCTAAGAAGGGAATGAGGCTGGGGTTTGAGAGGTAGGGTGAAGTCCGGAAGTTAAGTAGATGGTGTATAGATTCCTTCGATTTAATGCTGTAAGTTTTTGTTTAAAAATAGACAAGGCGGGAGGAGTATGGAACACAGATTTTCATGATTTTCATGATCTGTCATGATAAATCATCATAATCATGACGATCCGTGTTCAATCATATGCGTACATTATCATGCTAACCTTTTTCTCGATTGTTTAGTTGCAAGACTTTGTAAATAGAAGCGTTCTAAAAAAATAAACCATCATCTTTCGGACTTTCGGTCTTCCCGACTTTCCGACTTTCATAACTTTACCACATGCAGATAGACAAAACCACACTTGCCGATCTTTCTATATTTCATAGTGAGGAAGAATTATCCGTTGTGCATTTTTTGGACCATACACAAACAACGGGTGGCAGGGAATACCTGTACGACATGGTCGGTAAACCTTTATCTACTGTTGAAGCAATTGAAAACAATCAGCAAACCATTCGTGATCTTATTCCCTTGATAGATCGATGGCCAATTACCATCACCAATGGTACCGTTATGGTAATAGCCAGGTTTTATGAATCGCAGATCAATAAATATCCAACACAACCAAATGCGTTCAGCAGTTTTATTTACAAACTATTTAATGCCCCCGATTTTTCATTAACAAGGTATACGATCAGTCATTGCATAGATTTTGTAAAAGGGATGCAGGAAATTGTTCAATTACTAAAAGAAAATGCTACAAGCAAGCATTTACGCATTTGGGCCGATCGGATAGAAATGTTGTTGAACAAAGGCTTGATTCCCGAAATGGGCCAGGCATCTAAAGAATCACTGACCAACTGGAAAATACTTAGCTATGCGGATTTTGTACGATCTCACTATAAAAACCAGTTCTTTGAACTGATTGATATTTACAGCAGGATTGATGCTTTTCTTTCACTAAGCATAGCTTGTAAAAAATATGCATTTTGTTTTCCTGAAATTCGCAAATCTGAGCAGCCTTATGTAGAGGCATCAGCCTTATACCATCCATTATTACAAATACCGGTATCTTATGATGTAGAGTTAAGTCGCGAAAAAAACTTTCTCTTCCTCACAGGAGCAAATATGGCGGGTAAAAGTACTTTTATCAAAGCTGTAGGCGTAAGTGTTTACCTGGCACATTTGGGTATGGGCGTACCTGCTCAAAAAATGCAAATGAGTTTATTTGATGGTTTATTAAGTAATATCAATGTTGTAGATAATATCATCAAAGGAGAAAGTTATTTCTTCAATGAGGTACAGAGAATCAGAAATACCATTCAAAAGATCAGTGATGGCAAGAACTGGCTTATTCTCATAGACGAACTCTTCAAAGGCACCAATGTACAAGATGCCATGAAATGCAGCAGTACAGTAATAGAAGGATTACGAAAAATGAAAAACGTAATATTCATTCTATCCACTCACTTATATGAAATTGGTGATGCTTTACAACACCATAGTAATATCCAGTTCCGTTATTTCGAAACCAGCGTAAGCGACGATCAACTAATTTTCAGCTACCAGCTCAAAGAAGGCATCAGTAACGACAGGCTCGGATACCTGATTTTGAGAAAAGAAGGAGTGGTGGAGTTGCTGCAAAAACTCTAGCTTACAGATGTCAGATGTCAGATATCAGATGTCAGATATAATATTATTAATGTTGGTTGTTTTTAATTTTTGATTTTGCAGTTTTTGTGGTAGCAGCGAAGATTGCAGTCAATTCATTTGCTTCGTTGATTAATGGTTTAATATCGATATTGCTACTCAATAATAATTCATCTATTACCTGCAACCAATATAAAGACTCATCTGCTTCTTCTAACACTATTTCAATCTTGTAAATAAAATCAAGCATTGATTTCGCTCTTTTTGATGCCCGATAGTTGGCGGCAACAGATCCGGCTGACCTAATTAACTGCTTGCCCAGTTCAAATCCAACATTATTTTTGGGCAACAGCAAACAAACCTTAATTATATTAATATGAAACTGTTTTGTCCTACGTTCTAATATACTTCTGTCCATTTTTAAAGTAAAAATAATACCACTCACTACGACCCATATACAACTCTCTAAATACTAATATTATCCAATCATCATTCGAATTAAATAAAGTAAAAACGCATCGTATTTCTACTTACCATCTTGTAACATCCTAAATCTGACATCTGCGATCTGACATCTGCCATAACCAGGTGTTTGTACCCCGTATTTCCCTTCACATCGCTTTTTCTTTCTTACTCTTCCCTATCTTACCCTCGTTTTGAATTTTTATTTTTCACTTTTGAATTTCATTCATGCTTGTAAAAACTTTTGGTAGTGCAGTTTATGGTGTTGAGGCCATTACGATAACGGTGGAGGTAAATGTGAGTGCAGGACAGGGGTACCAGATTGTTGGATTACCGGATAATGCGGTCAGGGAAAGTTTACAGCGCACAGAGAGTGCCATTAAAACCAATGGTTATGATATGCCACGGACTAAACTGGTGGTAAATCTTGCTCCGGCTGATATTAGAAAATCAGGTTCATCTTTTGACCTACCGATTGCGTTAGGTATTCTCGGTGCGAGTGAACAATTGGAGAATTCCGATGCATTGAAAGATTATGTAATCATGGGGGAATTAAGTCTTGATGGAAGTATACAACCCATCAAAGGTGCTTTGCCTATTGCTATACAGGCTAGAAAAGAAGGTTATAAGGGATTGATTGTTCCTATGGCGAATGCCCGGGAAGCGGGAATGGTAAATAACCTGCAGGTATATGGTGTAGATCATCTGAAGACAGTTGTGGAATTTTTCAAAGATGAAAGCAGCCTGCAACCGGTAGTCGTAAATACCCGTGAAGAATTTTTTACTGACCAATACCAGTTTGAATTTGATTTTACGGATGTAAAAGGACAGGAAAACATTAAACGGGCATTAGAGATTGCTGCGGCTGGTGGACATAACGCCATTTTGATTGGTCCGCCGGGGGCGGGTAAGACAATGCTTGCCAAACGACTGCCGACCATTCTTCCACCGCTTAGTTTACAGGAAGCATTGGAAACCACAAAAATTCATAGTGTGGCAGGTAAACTTCCGGAGCATAGTGCATTGATTAGTAAGCGTCCATTCAGGTCACCGCATCATACTATAAGTGATGTTGCCCTTGTAGGAGGTGGTGGTGTTCCGCAGCCGGGTGAAATATCTCTCGCACACAATGGTGTTTTGTTCCTGGATGAGTTGCCAGAATTTAAAAGAACCGTACTCGAAGTTATGCGTCAGCCCATGGAGGAAAGAAGGGTAACCATATCGAGGGCTAAAATTGCCCTGGATTTTCCAGCGAATTTCATGTTGATTGCTTCGATGAACCCTTGCATGTGCGGATTCTACAACCACCCCTCACGTGAATGTACCTGTCCGCCGGGCTCGGTTCAAAAGTATTTGAATAAAATTTCAGGACCATTACTCGATAGAATTGATCTGCATGTAGAAGTGACGCCCGTTGTATTTAGTGAACTCAGCAATCAACAACAAGGGGAAGACTCAGCTACTATTCGCGAACGTGTAATTAAAGCCCGGGAAATACAAGCAGAACGATACAATGGAGAGAACGGTGTTTATGCCAATGCACAAATGAGTAGTAAACAACTCCGGGAAATTTGTCGCATCAGCAATGTGGGAGAAAACTTATTAAAGCGGGCTATGGAGAAACTGAATCTCAGTGCCCGTGCTTATGATCGTATTTTAAAAGTGAGTAGAACGATTGCTGATTTGGCTGGTAGTGAAGATATACAGCCAGAGCATTTGGC
>CAZTCS010000169.1:0-6052 GCA_964611995.1 uncultured Sediminibacterium sp.
AGGTAAATCCGAAATTTTAATACCGCCATCCTGTTAACTTAAACTTTTGTTGAATCAATAGTTTGGTAATAAATACCATTTAACTGCTAAAATACAATTTATTCCACCGCCCGCAAGTTCAGTTCTGCAGCTTTTGCCAGCATAAAGGTCCTGGCTGCTTCATAATCATTCGGAATTTCCCCATCCAAAATGGCTTCCCTAATGGCGTCTTTGATGATACCTACTTGTCTGCCGGGGGTTAGTCCAAATGTCTGCATAATGATTTCTCCGGTAATAGGCGGCTGCCAATTTCTAATCCTATCTCCATCTTCTACTGCCGCGAGGCGTTGTTTCACCAATTCGAAATTCGACAGGAATCTTTTCACCTTCATTTTGTTCTTACTGGTGATATCAGCCGAACACAACATCATCAATGCATCAATATCTTCTCCTGCATCAAATAGAAGTCTGCGAACTGCGCTGTCGGTGATATTTTCTTTGGTAAGACTAATAGGCCTCAGGTGAAGAAGCACCAGTTTCTGCACAAACTTCATCTTTTCATTCAGTGGTAATTTCAGCTTGGTAAAAATCTTAGGCACCATTCTGGCGCCAACAACTTCATGTCCGTGGAAGGTCCAGCCATGTCCCTCTTCAAATCTTTTGGTTGCCGGCTTACCGATATCATGCAATAAAGCGGCCCATCTTAGCCATAAATCATCCGTGTGTACCGAAATATTATCCAATACCTGAAGGGTATGGTAAAAATTATCTTTGTGCCCAATTCCATCAATATACGCAGCCCCATAGAGGTCTACCATCTGGGGGAATATTTTATGCAATAACCCAGACCTGAATAAAAGATCCCATCCCACAGATGGTTTTTCGCACATCATTATTTTATTCAGTTCATCCGTAATTCTTTCCTGTGAAACAATACTGATGCGATCAACATTTGCGGTGATGGCAGCAAATGTTTCAGGTACAATTGTGTAGTTTAATTGTGCGGCAAAACGTATTGCCCTCATCATACGCAATGGATCATCACTGAATGTTTGCGATGGCTCCATGGGTGTTACAATGATCTTATCATTGAGGGCCTGTTGTCCATTAAAGGGGTCAATTAATTTTCCATAGTCTGATTCATTCAAACTAATTGCCAGTGCATTAATGGTAAAATCGCGTCTGTTCTGGTCGTCTTCAATGGTTCCAGGAAGCACATCGGGTTTACGGCTATGTCGGGCATAACTTTCTTTTCGAGCTCCTACAAATTCAATTTCGAGGTCGCCGATTTTTATTTGTGCCGTACCAAATGTTTTAAAAAAAGAAACATAAGGCTTGGGATTAAACTGTTCAGCCACTTTATGCGCCAATGCAATACCATCACCTATGCATACGATATCAATATCTTTTGTAGCTCTGCCTATCAGTTTATCGCGCACAAAACCTCCTATCAGGTAACATTGCATGTTCAACGATGCCCCAGCCTGTGCAATAGTCGTAAAAATCTTTAGTTCTGTATCAGTACAAAGGATGTCCATGTGCGGCAAAGTTAATCTGTTTCTGTATGTTATGAGCTTCAAGCTGCAGGCTGCAGGCTTCAAGCTTTGGATGGTGCTTTTTTTTATTATTCAATTCAGAGTGATCGATGTGCTGGAAGCATTAATTGGACACGGATTTTCATGATTTTCAAGATTTATCATGATAGATCTTGAAAATCATGATAAATCTGTGTTCTATCCTACGCTAAACTTGCTACTAAATATTTTCCAGCAATTGGGAGATTTCGATTTTTTGGGCGCAATTAAAATGTCCTTCGGGGCATTGAGGGTGGCCATGGAGTCCGCAGGGGCGGCATGAGAGTGGAACAGGGGTTTGTACAATGTAAGAATGATCAGAGAGTGGCCCATATCCGAAAGATGGAACGGTTGAACAATAGATGGCTGTTACCGGTGCATTTACGGCTGATGCAAAATGCATGGGTGCTGAATCATTTACATAGTTCATCGTGGCACCCTGCATCAGGGCTGCTGATGATAAAAAAGAAAGTTTTCCGGCAAGGCTGATGACTGATTGATTGGTTGCTTTTTGGATCGTCTCACAAAGAGTGAAATCACCAGGTGCCCCCAACAAATAGATGGTATAGGTTGATGGCAGCTTTGTAATTAATTCGATCCATTTATCTGCAGGAAACTGTTTGGTAAACCATACCGATGCAGGTGCAATACAGATATATGGTTTGGTCTGGTAGACCTCAATATTTGCATAATCTGTTTTGGAAGGGTATAATTTAGGTTTAGCTGCAATTGAATCGGTAATATTTCTGATGAGGGCATGATTGCGTTGTATTTCATGGAACGAATCACCTTCCCCAGAGAAATCGTGTAGAATTTTATCGGTAAATAAAAAGGCAAAAGGATTTTTATTAAATCCAATGGTTCTTTTAGCGCCGGAAAAAGCAGTTAGCAATCCTGTGGCCATGTAGCGCTGTACATTTACTACCAGGTCGTATTTATTTCGGCGGATTCGATTCAGCAGTTGAAAAAGATGCCGGTATTTGTGTTGCTTTTTATCCCAGATTAATACTTCATGCAGAAAAGGGTGTTCGGTAAAAAGGGTTTCATTCCCTTTGCGAACAACTATATCAAGCCGACTATCCGGAAAATGCTGGTGCAATTTTTCCAATAATCCAGTTGCCAGAACAACATCACCAATAAAAGCTGTTTGAATAACCAGGATGCGCTGCATCAGGCAAAATTAGGATAAAGCTGGGAGCTTTAGTTTGGACCATAGTCCATAGACCATAGACGATGGTATGAAAGTATCTGCTTTAACCATGGACCATGGACTATGGACCATGGACTAATACTACTCGTACTCCAGTTCATTGCTGAAGAATTCCCAATCGAAGAGTAAAAAATCGGGGGAGAAATGTTTGCGCCCAATTTTACGGTTGCGGGATAATAAGCTACGACGGCTGGGCTTATTCGAACTTATTGAATGCCTGTCTAACCCCAATTCAAGGATAGCTTTTAAAAATGATTGCATTTTGTCGTTCGGTACATCCAGTATTACGCGTGCCATAGGATATTTGCTTACTTTAAGTTTGCATTTTATTACTAGAAATGCAACTAAAATCTAAACAAAATTCTTGCCAACCCACCCTTATTTGGGTCTAAATAGCTGATTTATAGGCTATTAACAGAAATTTCGACTTTCACACAGGGTTATGCACAGTTTTTTAGCGTTGCAAGCTTCAAGCCGCAAACTGCAAGCCTTGATTAGCGCTTGTTTTAGGTTTTCTGCTATTAGTGGCCTATGGTCTATGGACCATGGACCACAGACTAAAACCATTGCCCTTTCTCAATTCCTAATGATAGTTAATACCCCATTCCTGTCCCATTTAACTACTGAGGAGGGTTTGTAGTAGTTTTCGTCGGCCTGGCGGTACCTGACTACGTAGTCTACACCTTCTTTGATAACAGGTTCTATGTCCTGGAACGACTGCGGGGCAGGATATCCTGATAGGTTGGCTGATGTGCTTACCAGGGGCTTGCGGAATCTTTTGATCAGGTGTTTGCAAAATGGGTCGGTTGTTATGCGGATACCGGCTGAGCCGTCTTCACCCAATATCGCGTCTGACAATCCAATAGCACCATCATAAATAACGGTTATGGGTCTGGATACACCTTTTATATAATCAAAAACCTGTAAATCGGGCTGGGTGATATATTGTAATATTTCTCTTTCATCTGCCACCAAAACAATCATGGCCTTATGTTCTGGTCTTTTCTTTAGTTGAATAATTTTTTCAACTGCATCGGGATTGGTTGCATCGCATCCTATACCCCAGATAGTGTCTGTAGGATATAGTATTAGTCCGCCCTTTTCCAGTGCTTCCAGGCAGGCATCGATATCATTTTGAAATGGCAGCATGCTATGCAATGTACAAATTGTGTTGAATATGCGATTATCCTACAAGCAACCTGTATGTTTGCAAAAATTTTTGCTATGGAACTAAAATCATTGATCCAGGAAGCCTGGTCTGACAGAACATTATTACAGGCAAATCAGCATAGTGACGCAGTAAGAGCCGTTATTGAAGAAGTAGACAAAGGTCGCCTACGTGTAGCCGAACCCATCGATGGAAATTGGGTAGTGAATGAGTGGGTTAAGCAAGCCATACTGATGTATTTCGGTATTCAGCAAATGCAAACCTGGAACCTCCCTCCTTTTGAGTTTTATGATAAAATGTTGTTGAAATCTAATTATAAAGAACTGGGTGTAAGGGCCGTTCCGCATGCAGTAGCTCGTTATGGTGCCTATATTGCAAAGAATGTGGTACTCATGCCGAGTTATGTAAACATCGGTGCATTTGTAGACGAAGGTACCATGGTTGATACCTGGGCAACAGTGGGTAGCTGCGCACAGATCGGCAAAGGTGTTCACCTGAGTGGTGGTGTAGGTATCGGAGGCGTTTTAGAACCCCTGCAGGCTAGTCCGGTTATCATTGAAGATGGCTGTTTTATTGGTAGCAGATGTATTGTAGTAGAAGGTGTGGTAGTTGAAAAAGAAGCTGTATTGGGAGCAAATGTTGTACTCACCCAATCCACCAAAATCATTGATGTAAGTGGAAATGAACCCGTAGAATATAAAGGAAGGGTACCAGCCAGAAGCGTTGTAATTCCAGGCAGCTACACAAAGAAATTCAATGCAGGAGAATACCAGGTAAGTTGCGCACTGATAATTGGTCAGCGTAAAGCCAGCACAGACCTGAAAACAAGTCTCAACGACGCGCTGAGAGATTTTAATGTGAGTGTGTAGGAGGAGAGGTCCATGGTCCATAGACCATAGTCCATAGTTAAAGCAGATAGTTTCCTACCATGGACTATCGACCATGGTCCATGGACCTCCTCCCCCCCCAGCAAAAAACGAAATGTGAATACCCAGGCACAAAAAATAAATCTTGTTGGTTTCCTCATCACTATTGCTGGTGCTATCTTTTTTTCTACCAAGGCTATTTTTGTTAAACTCGCTTTTCAGGAAACAAAAGTTGATGCACTTACACTATTGAGTTTGCGGATGCTTTTCTCATTGCCTTTTTATGTCGGCGCGGTTTGGTTTGCAAGTAGAAAGGAAAATACCACCAGCATTACAAAAAAACAATGGTTCCTCATTATGCTCATGGGTATTTTTGGTTATTACCTGAGCAGCCTTTTTGATTTTATTGGGTTACAATATGTTTCTGCTGGACTGGAAAGACTGATCCTTTTTTTGTATCCCACTTTTGCGGTGCTTATTAATACCTTTTATTTCAAGACCACTCTTTCCAAAAGACAGATCATTGCTTTAATACTAACCTATATCGGAATAGGTACTGCTTATTGGGGTGAAATACATGCAGCACATTATGGACCACAATTTTATTATGGGTCTTTTATGATCTTTCTCTGCGCTGTTACCTATTCATTTTATCTGGTTGGAACAGGAAGGTTGGTTAAAGCAGTTGGTGCTACACGGTATACTGCTTATGCCATGCTTACTGCAACGGCAGGTATATTTATTCATTACCTTATTCAAAAACCGATTCCATCCTTTACACTTGATGCAACCCTTACTGGTTATGGCATAGCACTCGCCATTGTGGCAACCGTTTTACCATCTTTTATGATGAGTGTTGGCATGAAAAAAATTGGCAGTAATAATGTTGCCATCATTACCAGTATCGGCCCTGTGTCTACTATTCTTCAAGCTCATTTTTTCCTGGGTGAAACCATTATCAGGGAACAAATTATTGGCACCATACTGGTTATTATTGGAGTGATATTGATAGGCTGGCAGAGTAAAAGTGTTGATGGCAGGTAAGATTTAGCTGCAAGCTGCAGGCTACAGGCTGCAAGCCTAGATTTGTGCTTATTTTAGAATTTCTGCTGTTGATGAAATAAAAATTATGCTTGCGATTTAGATAATATACAATAAGCTTGTTAGGCAATATTTAGTTGACGCAAATGCATTACCCGCTATTAATAGAACACAGATTATCATGATTTTCAAGATTTATCATGATAGATCTTGA